>CALVHG010000054.1 GCA_944327285.1 uncultured Desulfovibrio sp.
CCTTTCGCCGGCAGCAACCGCTGGCCGGGCCCGTTGCAGCGAAGATGCAGGTATCGACTGAAAAAGCGCGTTGGGGGAAGGATGGGGGGCCGGGGGGAAGGGAACCCCCTTGCGCGCTAGCCAAGGGGGGTCCCTTCCCCCCGAAACACCTAGCCCTTGTTCTTGCCCGAAGCGCCGCGCAGCTTGGCGTCGGGATAAGCAATGCGCTGGTGGAAAATGCCGGTCAGAATCCGCTGGAAACTTTCGCTCAGATAATGAAGATCGCGGAAGGTCAGTTCGGATTCGTCCAGCTGTCCTTCGGAGAAGATGCCCTTGATGATGCCGTCGATATGGGTGCGCAGGCGGGCGGGCGTGGGAGCCGTCAGCGTCCGGCTGGAGGCTTCCACCGAATCCGCCAGCATGAGAATGGCGGCTTCCTTGCTCTGGGGGCGCGGGCCCGGATAGCTGTAGTCTGATTCGCGGGCTTTTTCGCCGAGGTTGAGAGCCTTCTGATAGAAATAGCGGATGACGCGCGTGCCGTGATGCTGGCGGATGATGTCGGTAATATCCTGACCGAGATTGTAATGCTCGGCCAGTTCCGTTCCCTTCTTGACGTGGGAAAGGATGATGAGGGCGCTCATGGAGGGCGCGAGACGATCATGCTTGTTGGGGCCGCCGAACTGGTTTTCGATGAAATATTCAGGATAGGACAGCTTGCCCGCATCGTGGTAGAGGGCGGCGACCTTGCACAAGAGACTGTTCGCCCCTATGGCCTTGGCTCCGGCTTCCACCATGTTGGCCACGACCAGCGAGTGGTGATAGGTGCCGGGAATGGTCACCATGAGCTCCTGCATGAGAGGCTGTTCCAGGCTCATGAGCTCCATGAGACGGAAGCGCGTGCTGTAGCCGAAAATAAGTTCCAGAACGGGGCTGACGGCGAACAGGACAATCAGGGTCAGCAGCGAGTTGATACCCACGGCGCACAGCTGGGCCGGAATTTCCCACAGGGGCGTCTGGAGCAGCGCGGCGGCGCCGAGCCAGATGATCATCTGACCACCGGCCAGCGGGAACAGGCCCCAGATGACATCGGGGCGATTCTGGGCGCTGGTGACAATCCATGTGGCCAGCATGGCGCTGAGGAAGTGATAGAAGAAAAAGGATATGTCCGCCTGCAGCATGAGCATGCAGAAGAAGCAAAGCAGCAGCCCCATGCTGCAATAGCGGCGGGCGGCAAAGACCATGGCCACCAGCCCCACGCCGCCCGAAATGGGATAGGCAATGGAGGCTATGGTCATGAAATTGTAGCTGTCGAGACGCAGCCCCAGCAGATAGACGCCCTTGGCTCCCAGCGCGAACAGGATCAGCACAAGGGAAATAAGCATCATATCCTTGCAGCGCAGGGGCGTTCCGGGTTTGCCGCTGGGGGCGACAAAGAAGCCGATGGACAGCACCAGAGAAATGAGAAAGGCCCCGGCGACGACATTCCAGCGGACGGGGTCCGAGGCGGTTTCGTACAGGCTCTGCAGCTTGATTTGCTGCTCGCGGCTGACGCGCTCGCCCTTGCGCACGAGCATTTCGCCCTTCTGGAGCTGGTAGTAGACGGGCTCCACATTCTGGACCACGGCGGCGGCGCGTTTTTGCGTCGCTTCCCTGTTGAGCGTCAGCGAAGCGGACAGGGAAGAAATCATCAGATTGCTGATGGCCCGGCGGGCGGAATCGCTGAGGCCCGGCGTCTGCTGAAGCTTGCCGGAAATTTCGGCCAGAAAGGACGGGAGATCGGGCAGGGCCACAATATCGGGCCGCAGCAGCTCCGTGCCGTTATCCAGATTGCGGATAATGGCTCCGGAACGGCCGACGCGCGAGGCGCGCACATCGCCCACCAGCCCTTCGGCCATGCGGTCGCGGATCAGGGGGAACAGCGTGTTGATGATGACCGCCTGAATCTCCGGCTGCGCAAGATAAGGCATGACTTCATCGGCCACAGCGGGCGGCAAATCGCTTTTGAAGTGCTGCACCGGAGAATCGGCGGGCGCTTCGCCCGTGGTAGTGTTGAGCTGCTGGAAGACGGCGAGCAGGCGATGCTGGAAGGTCGCAAAGGCGTCCATGCTCAGGTCATAGACGGGCGGCTGCAGCATTTCCACCTGTTTGCGGCGGGCCTTGGTGGCCTGCGTGTCTTCGACCAGCAGATCGCGGTCGGCTTCCACATCGTGCTCGGCCACCTGCCCGGCAACGTACATCTTGCGGGCGCCTTCAAAGTTGGCGCCTGCAAGCAGCGACAGCAGCAGGAGCGTGCCGATGAGAACCCACAGACCTTTTCCGGCATTGTGGCGCGCATGAATGGTGCGCCACAGCATGCGGGCGCTAGAGGGGCGCGGAGGCTTTTTCTGATGCGTCATAGGCGTTCACGATGGCGCCGACAAGGGGATGCCGTACGACGTCCGTCTTGCTGAAGTGATGAATGGCGAGGCCCGGCACATCGTGCAGGACCCTGAGGGCATGAATGAGGCCAGAGCGGCCGTCCCGCTCCCCCGGCTGCGCGGGCAGATCGATCTGGGTCGCGTCGCCGGTGACGACAACGCGCGAACCGAAGCCCATGCGCGTCAGGAACATTTTCATCTGTTCCCTGGTGGTGTTCTGCGCCTCGTCAAGAATGATGAAGGCATCGTTAAGCGTGCGGCCGCGCATGAAGGCCAGAGGGGCAACCTCAATGGTGCCGACCTCCATCATGGCGGCGACCTTGGCCTGCGGCATCATGTCGTGCAGAGCGTCGTAGAGGGGCCGGAGATAGGGGTTGACCTTCTCAGCCAGATCGCCGGGCAGAAAGCCCAGCCGCTCCCCGGCTTCCACTGCGGGGCGAGTCAGCACAATACGTTTGACCTTGTGCTGTTGCAGCATGTTCAAGGCCATGGCCACGGCAAGATAGGTCTTGCCGGTGCCGGCCGGCCCTACGGCAAAAACCATCTCATGGCTGCGTAGAAGGCCGAGATAGGTCTTCTGCGCCAGATTGCGGGCCGTGACCGTCTTGCGCGGCGTGGCAACGAAGACGGCTTCCTTATAGATCTGTCGGAGATTGACCCCAGGATCGGCGGTCAGCATGGCGTAGGCGCGGGAAACGTCCTGCCCGCTGATTTCCATGCCGCCTCGCGCCAGCTCGTAGAGCTGCAGAAAGAGATTGCAGAGTCGCCGGCGGACGATCTGATCCGGCGTATCAATATAAAGTCCGGCGCCGCACGTTGCGAGCCTGGCGCCGCTGGCGGCGGCGAGAATATCCAGATGAGCGTTGTGGGGGCCGAACAGAAGATTTGCGGCATGGGGATCGTCGAATTCGAGCGATTCCTGCGAAGGTGATGGGGCTTGCATGGGAGACACTCTAGTGCATTTGCCGGGCGCTGTCCATGTATGGCACGACAGGATATTGTTTTGGCCCGCTCCTTGCATATTTCGAGACAAATTTGAGAGAAGGAAGTTTTTTCCGTCCCGGTCAAGAGATTAACAGGAGCCCCCTATGTCGTCCATTAACGGCCTTGGCGCCTATTCCCCCTATATGCAGTATAACTGGCAGAGTGCCTCTTCTTCCTCTTCTTCCCTTGGCAATGCCCAGACCGCGCTCACGAGCATGAGCGGACAGGGCATGCTCGGACAGATTTCCAGCATGGTGGAGCTGACTCGCTATGCTATGGAGCAGATGGGACTCGATGACAACGACAGAGTGACCTTTTCCCAGATCAGCAAGTATCGCAATGAGTTGAGTCAGTCGTTCGACTCGGAGCTGCGCTCTGCCCTGTCCGCCGCCGGCATCCAGAACATGAACGGCCTGACCTTCACCCTGTCTCCGAGCGGCAGCATCACCGTGCAGAGCGACAACGCGTCGGACAAGCTGGCTGCTCAGGCGTATATTGACGCCCACCCTGAGCTGGGACAGAGCCTGATTAAGGGCATCAGCGACGAAGGCGTGACGCTGACCAGCACCGTCAGCTTCCGTCTGAGCGGCAGCAGCTTTATTGTTCTTGAGCCTGAAGCTGAAGATTTGACGGTGGCGCTGGGCGACAACGCCGAGCTTTCGGACAAGCTGCGCGAAGGTCTGGAGGCTCTGGGCGTGGAAATGGGCGACGGCCTGGGCCTGAGCTTCAATGAAGACGGCGAGCTGGTGGTCGATCCCGATACGCCGAACGCCGAAGCCGCCAATGCCTGGCTGGCCGAACAGACCGAGCTGACAGACGAACTGAAGAAGCTCATCGCCGAAGCCGGCGCGGATGCCGAGAGCGTGACGCTTACCCTGCCCGCGTCGGGCAGCATGACGGCGGAAGTGGCCCCGCAGGGGAATAAGGATCTTCAGGAGAAGCTCCAGAAGGCCCTGGACGAAGCGGAACTGGGCCAGTCCCTGCGCGACGGTTTGAAGGCGGAAGGACTGATCGGCGCGAACGGCAGTCTGTCGTTGAGCTTTGACGCTGACGGTAATCTGGTGGTTGATCCCGAAACGGAAAACGCCGAAGCCATCAATGCCTGGCTGGCCGAGCAGACGGAAGCCGTGGACGCCCTGCGCGCCGCGTGCAAGGAAGCGGGCGTGGATGAAAGCAAGGCTTCCTTTACTCTGACCGCTGCCGGCGAACTGCAGGCCTCCGTTTCCGGGCAGCAGGCGGACGATAGCGAGCTTGACGCCGCGCGCGCCGCTTTTGCCAAGATGAGCGACGAGGCCAAGAGCCTGCAGGACGGTCTGTCGGCCCTGTCCATTGACCTTGACGCGGAATTTACCATCAAGATCAACAGTGACGGCTCCGTCACCATCGGCGGCGTGCATCCCGATATTGAAAAGATTCAGAAGGTCTTTGACGACAACAAGGATCTGGTCAAGGCCTACAGCCAGATTGAGGCGCTTTCCGGTCTGGATGAAGCGCGCGCCGCCATGAATATTTCGCCGTCGGCCATGCGCAAGACCCTGCAGATGGAAAGCATTGCGGCGGCATGGTGGAGCGGCAGCATGAGCAACTCCTATTTCGGGACCTACAGCGGCCAGAACGGGCTCAGCCTGCTTTCCAGCCTGAATATGAATATTTAGAAAAAAATTCAGGGGGAGGGTTTCCCTCCCCCGCCCTTCTGTCCCGGCCGGATCGTTTTCTGGGGAGGAGCGGGCCGCAGGTGGACGAGGGGCTTTTAAGCCGTGCGCTTACGTTCTGCTTTTCCGGCGGACGGAGAGCGCCAAAACCGGAACGACCGGCCGTCAGCTGACGGCCGGTCGTTCCGGTTTGTGAGCGTTTCAGCACAGCGCCGCACGGCCCGAAGTGAGCGGAAAAACAGTGCTTTTCCGCTCACTTCGGGCCGTATGGTTTGAAAGGCAATGCGTTTCAAACTGAAAATACTCTAGCCGTGTGCGGGGAGTTTGAGGGGGAAGGAACCCCTTTTTGCCGCGAGCAGCGACCCGACGGGCGGCCGCAGGCCGTGCCCGTTAGGCGACAGCCTTACGGGCATCGACAGCAGAGCAAAGGGGTTCCTTCCCCCTCAAGACAAAAAAAGCTCTATTTGAAAAGTTCGCGTTCTTCGACGCCCTTCTTCTGGGTTCGATCTTCCACTTCGACGCCCTTGGGCGGCGTGAAACGGAAATCCTGATCCTTGACGCGGGCGTTGGCGCTGAAGGCGGTAAAGCGCACGTCGTTATGATTGCCGTAGAAATCCACAATGTCCGCCCGCTGGATATAGCCCTTGTCGTCAAGATAAATCTGCGCTTCCACCATTTGCGGCGTGGGGTCCTTCGGATAGAGATGCAGCACGCGGAAGGCCCCCTTGCGGCCTTCGGAGGTAACGTCAAAATCCTTGTCCAGAGCGGCCTGTCCGGTCAGCACCTGAATGATGCTGCGTGAATCCTGCACCAGTTCCGGGGGATAGCGGTAGGCGATTTCCTCGTCGGGGATATAGTCCCAGATTTCCGAGGGGGTCACGACCAGCAGTTCCTGGGTGCCCTCGCTGGTTTCCCAGCGGATGGAGAGGGGCTTGCGGAACAGCAGCGTGCCTTTACGCACTTCCTTTTTGCCGCTTTCCTGATGCGTCAGCGTCTGTTCAAAGGACGCGCGAAAGGATTGCAGCGCGGCGTAAGTCGTCTTGAGCTGGGCGACCTCCTGCGGCGCGGCGGCCTGAACTGCGGCGACGCCGCAGGGAAGCGGCAGCTGCGCAAAGGGAACGGGAAGCATGGTCAGGGCGACAAGCGCGCCGGAACCCAGCATGGCATGCATGAATTTCATGGAATATCCTCAAACGTCGTGAAAGGTTGCGCGCCCCGGCCCGTCGCGGGGCGGCCGGGGCAAAAGGGCGTCTTTTCCTATTTTACGGAACGCGGCTTGCTGCCGTCGGCGGGGCCGATGATGCCTTCCTGCTCCAGCTGCTCCACCAGACGGGCCGCGCGGTTGAAACCGATCTTGAAGCGGCGCTGCACCAGAGAAATGGATGCCCTGCCCTGCTCCGTCACAAAGGCCCGGACTTCGGGATACAGGCTGTCGGCAGCCTCGCCGCCGTTGCCGCTGCCCCCGGCGCTGTTGTCCGGGCTGCCCCATTCGGCAAAGTTGACTTCATATGTCGGCGTCCGGTGCCGTTTCCAGTAGCCGACCACATTCTGCACTTCGTCGTCGCTGAGGAATGGGCCGTGCAGACGCATGAGGCGTCCCCCGCTGGGCTTGTAGAGCATATCCCCGCGTCCGAGGAGGTGTTCCGCGCCCACCTGATCCAGAATGGTGCGCGAGTCGTGCTTGGAGGTTACCTGGAAGGAGATGCGGCAGGGGAAGTTTGCCTTGATGAGGCCGGTGACAACGTCGACGCTGGGGCGCTGCGTGGCAAGAATCATATGAATGCCCGCGGCGCGGGCCAGCTGGGCCAGACGGACGATGCTGGTTTCCACTTCTCGCGCGGCTGTCATCATCAGGTCGGCCAGTTCGTCAATGACGATGACAAGATAGGGCATATGCTCAAGCCCTGCGTAATCGGGCGGAAGCTGTCCGTTGAAAGAGGCCAGTTTCTGATTGTAACCGGCGATATTGCGGACGCCCATCTGGGCCATGGCGGTATAGCGGCGATCCATTTCGTGAACGGCCCAGTCCAGAGCGTTCTTGGCTTCGGACATTTCCGTAACGACGGGATGCACAAGGTGCGGCTCGTCGGCATAGACGGCCATTTCAATACGTTTGGGGTCTACCAGAAGCAGGCGCATTTCCTCCGGCTGCGTGTGGTACAGCAGGCTGACAAGAATGCCGTTGAGACAGACGCTCTTGCCCGCGCCGGTGGCGCCGGCCACCAGAAGATGCGGCATGCGGCTGAGATCGGCCATGAAAGGCTTGCCCGCGATGTCCTTGCCAAGGATCATGGTCAGCGGACCGCAGCCCTTGCGGAAGTCCGGCGAGGCGGCCAGTTCCCGGAAGTTGACGGTTTCCCGCTGTTCATTGGGAATTTCGATGCCCACGGTATCCGATCCCGGAATGGGAGCCTGAATGCGCACGGCAATGGCCTTGAGCGCCAGGGCCAGATCGTCGCTCAGGTTGGCAATGCGGTTGACGCGGATGCCGGGCGCGGGCTTGACTTCGTACATGGTTACGACAGGGCCGGGGGTGATGCGCACCAGCTCGCCCTGAATGTCGAAGTTGCGCAAACAGAGCATGAGCGCACGCGCGCGGCTCTCGCATTCCGTCTTGCTGACGCGCACGGCATTGCTTGGCGCGGGCGTCAGCAGATCCAGCGGCGGCAGGGGGATCGGCGCCTTGCGGCGGGGAGCCTCCTGCGCTGGCGGCATGGCAGGCTCGGCGGATGCGGCAGGCTGCGCGACGGCCTCCGGCGACGGCAGCGGGTCGGCAACGACGTTCTGCCGCGGCGTTTCCGGCATGGCTTCCGGAATGCTTTCGGGCAGATGCACCGGCGGCAGAGCGTCGTCAACCGGCAGGAAGAAGTCGTCCTCGTCGGGCTGTGTCTCGGCCTTTTTGCGCGGCGCGCGCGGCGCGGCTGACTGCGCGGGAGGCGTTTGCGTGTCCACCATATCCGGCATCTGCTCCTGCGCGGGCTTGATGCCCCCCAGCTTATCGCGCCACTTTTTCCAGGAAGGCCGCGGCATGGCGGCCAGCAGAATTTTCAGCCCAAGGAAAAAGCCGCCCTTCTGCGCGTTTGCGTCGCCGCTGTCGTGACGGGAAACGCGCTGCTTGACTTCGGCTCCCATGCGTTCCGTGAGGTTGAACCACGAGAAGTTGAAGGTCAGTTGCAGGCCGACAAGAAGAACGAAGATCCAGAGAATGGTGGAGCCGCCGGGGCTGAGGTACAGAGCCGCGTTATCGTGCAGGGTCTGTCCGATCATCCCTCCGCCCGCGACGTCGCCGATAGCCAGGTCCCAGGCCGCGCCGCCGACCAGCAGACAGATGGTCAGCAGAAAACAGCCGCACCAGCGCCACCAGTGCATGGCGCAGGCCGGGGAAACATAGGCCGCTCCCAGCGCGGCGAAGATGAAGGGCCAGAGATAGGCGCCGATGCCAAAGACATCGTTGAGAAAGCCGGCGGCATACGCGCCGAACAGCCCGGCATGATTATGAATCTGTACCTTGCCGCTGACGACGTGATTCAGGCTTGGGTCGGCAGCATCGAATGTGGCGAGGCTGAGCATGAGCAGCAGTGCCCAGAAAAGCAGGAAAAGGCCGAAAAGTTCACGGGAGAATTTTCTGGCTTGCGTAGCGCTACCCTCATTCAGTTGTACGGAGAGAAGGCCGCGTCAGCCCGCAGGCCGGACGCGGGATAGAGCGTTCTGCCTTTGAAAAAAGCGGAACGCAAGGCGGCAGCACAGCGCCGCCCGGCCAAAAGTGAGCGGAAAAACCGCGCTTTTTCCGCGAAACGACAGGCCGTATGGTTTGAAACGCGCGGCGTTTCAAACTGAAAATACTCTTGTGTCGAATTGTGCGGAAGACGCCCCGGCATCCCGTGGGCAGGAAAAAAGGAGAAACGTTCGCCGCGTGGCGGCATTGCGGGAGAGCGGGGAAAGGCGACTGCCCTCCCCCGCTCCTGGCGCGGAGGAACCTCCTGCGCTCTGTGCGGCCGCCCTGTGCGGCGTGCCGGAAAAAGACCTATTCGCGGCCCAGATATTCCTTGGTGCGGGTATCGACCTTGATGCGGTCGCCGGTATTGACGAAGATCGGCACCTGCACGACGAGGCCGGTTTCCAGCGTGGCGGGCTTGGTCACGTTGCTCACGGTGTCGCCCTTGGCGCCGGGTTCGGTGTCCGTCACTTCCAGCACGAGGCTCAGGGGAATGTCGATATCCAGCGGGTTGCCCTTATAGAGCAGAACGCGGCACTGCTGGCCGTCTTTGAGGAAGCCTTCCTTGCCGCCGGTGGTTTCCACGGAAATCTGGAGCTGTTCGTAGTTCGTCAAATCCATGAAGATCAGCTCGTCATCCTGACGATACAGATACTGCATGTCGCGGCTTTCCATGTCGGGCTTGCCCACCTTTTCGCCAGAGCGGAAGGTGATGTCCTGCATGCGGCCGGTCAGGATGTTGCGCAGCTTGGTGCGCACCATGGCGCCGCCCTTGCCGGGCTTGAAGTGCTGGAAGTCGACAATTTCGTAGGGGATGCCGTCAACTTCGATTTTGAGGCCTTTGCGGAAGTCGGTCGTCGAGTACATGGTTCCTCCTGAGAACATCTTGTGCAGCCCTGGATGCCGCTGCATGGCTCCGAAACGGAACACGCGGCGGCATCCTGCCGGACCGGGCCCGGCGGGTACAATTGTCAGATTAAGAATTTTGCATTATGGAAAAAATACAGGAAATGTCAAGCTCAAAATTCAAGTTTTACTTGAGGTTTTTATGAATCCTACTCTGACTCTGGAGAACACGGCGTATACGCTTGCGCAGATTCCGGCAATGGATGCCGTGCAGATTGCGCTTGCCGGGCGTTCCAATGTGGGCAAGTCGTCGCTTGTCAATGCGCTTGCCGGGCGGCGCAAGCTGGCCAAGGTCAGTTCTGTTCCCGGAAAGACCCGTTCCATCAATTTTTACCGGGCGGAGCCCTTCGGTTTTTATCTGGTCGATTTGCCGGGCTACGGCTATGCCAGAGCAAGCCATGAGGAGCGGCGCGCCTGGGGAAATCTGTTGCAGAAATATCTGGCTGGCAACAAGCAGCTGAAGGCGCTGGCGCTGCTCATAGACAGCCGTCTGCCCCCGCAGAAGCTGGATCTTGATCTGGCCTCCTTTGCGCGGCAGTGCGGCCTGCCCATTCTGCCTGTGCTGACCAAGGCGGACAAGTGCAAACAGCGCGAACGGGCCGCGCGCGCCGCCGAATGGCGGGATATCGTGGGCATCATGCCCATTGTGACATCCTCGGAAAAGAAACTCGGCATTCCCGCGCTTTGGAATGCGCTGGCCCAGGCTGCGGGCGCGGCTGCTCCGGCCGAGGCTGCGGCAGAAGCGCAGGGAGAGGAGGCATGAAGACCATCGGCCTTATTGGCGGCATGAGCTGGGAAAGCACGGCGCTGTATTACCGGCTGATCAATGAAATGACGGCCCGGCGGCTTGGGGGGCTGCATTCCGCAAAAATCCTGTTGTACAGCGTGGATTTTGAGGAGGTGGAACGCCTGCAGCGCGCCGGAGACTGGGAACAGTGCGGCGTTCTGCTGGCCGATGCGGCATGTCGTCTGGAGAGAGGCGGCGCGGATTTTCTGGTCATCTGCACCAACACCATGCACAAGGTGGAGGCGCACATCAGAGAGGCGTGCGCCCTGCCCCTGCTGCATATTGCCGATGCGACGGCCGATGCGCTGCTGGCCGCGGGAGTGCGGAAGACGGCCCTGCTTGGCACTGTCTACACCATGACGCAGGCTTTCTACAAGAATCGGCTGACAGCTCGCGGCATTGAGGTGCTGACGCCGGAAGCCGCGGACAGAGAGATGATCAACGACGTTATTTATAACGAGCTGTGCCGGGGCGTGGTTTCGCCCGCGTCGCGGGAACGCTACCGCGCTGTTATTGAGGACCTGGCCCGGCGCGGCGCTGAAGGCGTCATTCTCGGCTGCACCGAAATCGGAATGCTCATAGGCCCGGAGGATGTTTCGCTGCCGGTCTTTGACACGACGCGCATTCACGCCGAGCGGGCCGCGCTGCTTGCGCTGGAATGAAGCTTTGTTGAGGTGATTTGTTTTGGGGGAAGGGGAACCCCTCTCGCGCTAGCAGAGGGGTTTCCCTTCCCCCCAAAAATCAACACTTCCTCAAGATAGACGCAACGACTCCTGACCTATGCCGTCTTTTCGTTCTGCGGGTCCATGTGGATGGTGATGCGGCCGAGAACGGGCAGCAGGCCGCGCAGGGCGCGCTCCAGGCGCAGGGTGATCACATGAACATCCCGCACGGAGAGCCCGGAAGCCACTTCGCAGTGAAAAGACAGGCAGGGGCCATAGAGCGGCAGGTTGTAAAGGCAGATCCGATGCGGATGCATCGTCAGCGGTTCTTCAGCGACCAGCCGGTTAATTGTTTCCTCAATGGTCTTGCGCAGGGGGTCGTCGTCATTGTCGGTCATCTGGGCTTCGGCAAGGCTGCCTTCCGGCTCAATGAGCGTGACGACGGTTGCCGGGTTCAGACTGGCGGCCACATGCTTTTCAAACTTGTGCACGCGATCATGAGCCGTGCGAAAATCTTCCCCCGCCGGAACTTCCACATGCAGTTCAACGGCCTTGCGCTGGGGGCTGCTCATGATGTGCACGTCATGCACGGCGATGCCGTGCTGGGAAGCCAGCTGATTGATGACGCCGAGGGGATCGCTGTCGCGCGGGCAGGCGCGCAGCGGTTCAAGGTGCACCGTCACATCCGCGCCCGGAATGACGGCTTCCACTGCCAGCGCGGCATCGTGGGCCAGCTTGTGCCCGGAGGCAACCCGAATCTGCGGATCAACGCCGACCACCAGATCCACAAAGGTCGTGGGGCCGCTGGTGCGCTGGCGCACGCGCTGCACGGCAAGAATGCCCGGCACGCGCTCCACCCTTTCGCGGATGGCTTCCTGCTCTTCAACCGAGCCGGAGTCCATCAGCGTGTTGATGGCGGCGCGAGCCATGCGGATGCTTGCCTGAAAGATGATCACTGCCACGATGAGCGCGGCCACGGTATCCGCCTGCGTGAGCAGACGCGCGACAGTGCCGTCCAGGGCCAGCTTATCGGCCAGCCAGACGGCGCTGACGCCGACAAGCACGACGAAGGACGAAAGAATGTCGGTGGCGAAATGCAGCGCGTCCGCTTCGAGGGCCTGACTCTTGTGCTTGGCGGCCACCTTGCGCAGGATGCGCACGCGGTTGATGTCCAGCGCTACGGAAAAGGCCATGACCAGCATGCCCCAGATGGAAGGCTCTACTGGGCTGCCGCCTTCGATGAGACGATGCAGACCCTCATACACAACCCAGAAGCAGGTGGCAAACAGCAGCAGCGTTTCCGCAAGAGCGGAAAGGTTTTCGACCTTGCCGTGCCCGAAGGGATGTGAGGCGTCGGCGGGACGGGAGGAAATGCGCACGGCCATCAGGGTCATGATGGCCGCCAGCAGATCCAGACCGCTGTGCAGAGCTTCCGAGAGAATCCCCAGACTGTTGGTGGCAAGTCCGACGGCCAGCTTGACGGCGGTAAGCAGCAGCGCCGCCAGTACGGAAATCCATGCTGCCTGATGTTTTTCCTTGTCGGCTTCGCTCATATCCATGATCGTGCTCCTTTTCGGGAGATTTCGGGGCATTGTCGCACCGTGCCGATGTAGAGCGTTTCGCCCTTGAAAAGGTCGGAACGCGGGGTGGCGGCGCCACGCCGCCCGGCCAAAGAGAGCGGAAAAAACGCGCTTTCCTGCGAAACGACAGACCGTATGGTTTGAAACACAAAGCGTTTCAAACGAAGAATGTTCTAATCGGCCCCTTTCAGCGGCGACATTTGCGCTTCCTGTTGGAGAGATGAAAAAAGCCCCTGTAACAGGGGCTTTTTTGTTGCATTATCCGTGCTCTGTCGGTTTGCCGTGTCGCTGTCTTTCCAGTATCGCAGACGCTGGGAAGAGGCGGTCAGACTCTCCGGGCTAGAGCCACTTGAACCACTGCTTCCACGAACCTTCCCGGCGTTCGCGTGTGGCTTCGGCCTGCTGCTGCTTATAGTGGTGGTAAGCGGCAACGGACTTTTCCCGCGCATGATCGGCCGTCTCTGGCACATCGGGGAATTCGCGGACAATGAATTCATAGCGACGCCAGGCCGGACCGTAGTTTTCCATGTGCCAGAACACGTCGGCAATATACAGCTCGTGTTCCGCCATGCGCTTGCGGCACAGGGCGATGTTTTCCTGAGCCTGGGCCGCATAGGGCGAGCCGGGGTAGGTCTGAATCAGACGGTTGAAGTATTCGCACGCCTCTTCAAGAATGGTCGTTGCCCTGTCCACCGAGCGGAACTGATTCATCAGAGCGTTGCCCGTCTGGAAAAGCACATAGGGCACGGCCTCATGACGGGGGTGGAGCGACTCGAAGTCCTTATAGGCTTCCACAGCCAGCTCGTATTCGCCATCAAGATAGTAGGCGTCGGCAAGCGCCAGTTCGGCCTCTACGGTGTAGGGGCTGAAGGGATAGGCATCCCGCAGTTTGTTGTAGTATGCAACGGCGCCCACGTAATCCTTCTCCCTCATGGCGTCGTTGCCGGCTTCGAAGATTTCCTGCGCCGTATCTTCGGCAGGCGGCAGATAGACCATATCAATAATGCCGCAGCCGGAAAAGGCAAAAACGGCGAGCGCGAGCGCCAGGGGGCGAAGAAAGGATTTACGCATGGAGCTGTTCCATCAGAACAAAGGCTGCCTGTGCAGCGGTTGCGCCGTCGCCTGCGGCGGTGACGGCCTGTCGGCAGAGTTTTGAACGCACGTCGCCAGCGGCAAAAATGCCGGGAATCGAAGTGCGCATTTCCGTATCAGTCACAAGGAAGCCTTGCGCGTCGCGCTCCACTTCCGGCGGAAGGAATCCGGTGCGCGGTTCCATGCCGACATAGACAAACAGACCGTTGACCTTGAGGGAACGCTGTTCGCCCGTGACGACATTACGCACGACAACGCCGGTCAGCCCGGCTATCAGATCCGACTGCAGTCCGTCCACCACGCTGTCGAGCACCAGCTCCACCTTATCGGAGAGGGCCGCGAGCTTATCCTGATAGATCTGGGCTCCCCGGAAGCTGTTCCGGCGGTGGATAAGATAGACTTTGGAAGCAATCTTGGCCAGATAGAGGCTTTCTTCCAGTGCGGAGTTGCCCCCGCCCACAACGGCCACAGGCTGATTGCGGTAGAAGTTGCCGTCGCAGAGGGCGCAATAGGAGACCCCGCGTCCCTGCAGGCGATCTTCGCCTTCGACCCCCAGCGGCCGATGCTTTGCGCCGGTACAGACAATGACCGTACGGCAGGCGTATTCCTTTTCTCCGGCGCTGACAACGAAGTTGCCGACCTGTCCGCGAACAGAGTCCACGGCATCGCGGGAACGCTCGATTGTCAGTCCTTCGATATGAGCGGCAAAGAGATCGGCAAGTTCGTAGCCCTTAATGCCCTTGGGAAAACCGGGGTAGTTTTCCAGCACCTCGGTCTGAAGAATCTGGCCTCCGGCCGCAAGGTTTTCAAAAAGAATAACCGAGCAGCCGGAGCGCGCGAGATACAGGGCCGCCGTTATGCCGGCGGGGCCGCTGCCGATGATGGCGGCGTCGAACGTACTCATGCCAGGGCCTTGGTATCCAGCATTTCCTTGATGGACGCCTTAGTCACGGCGCCGGTCACCTGCTCCACGGCTTCGCCGCCCTTGAACAGGATCATGGTCGGGATGGCGCGGATGCCGAATTTGGTCGGCGTCGTGGGGTTTTCGTCCACATTCATCTTGGCGATGATGACGCGGCCTTCATATTCTTCGGCGAGCTCGTCGATAATGGGACCCACGGCGCGGCAGGGGCCGCACCACGGAGCCCAGAAGTCCAGCAGCACAGGCAGCTCGGATTTGAGTACGAGGCTGTCAAACGTAGCATCGGAAATTTGCGTCGCCATGAAAAACTCCTTTCGTTCGGGACGGGGTCCATGCGGAAGAAACGGCCCTTGCGGGCGGTTTTCCAAAAGTAGTTGCCTTGACTCTGCCTGTCAAGGTGCGGTCGCGCGGCGCATGTCATCGGGGATGGCGCGCCCGCGCGGGATGGTTTCCAGAGAAAGCGGATGCTCCCAGCCTTCGCTGCCCAGCAGCCAGCCGGCGTAGGCCACCATGGCCGCGTTGTCCGTGCAGAGACGCGGCGAGGGAAAGACGGCTTCGCCCCCCCGGCTCCGCATGAGCGCTTTGGCCTGCTCGCGCAGCATGGAGTTGGCGGCGACCCCTCCGGCCACAATGAGCCGGCGGAGATCCGGATTGCGATCCAGCGCGCGCCGCGTCTTTTCCATGAGGGTTTCCGTCACGGCCATATTGAAGGAAGCGCACCCGTCCTTCAGGGCCTGCGGAGCATCGTCGGGATTGTGCAGAGGACGCGGCCAGGATTCCTTCCCGGACAGCGGCCCGATCCATGATGCCGCGGCGGTCTTCAGGCCGCTGAAACTGAAATCGAGGTTGTCGTTATCCAGATAGGGGCGGGGGAAGAGGCGCGCGTCCGCCCTGCCCTGCCGCGCCAGCATGTCCAGCAGTTTTCCGCCGGGGTAGGACAAACCCATCAGTTTGCCCACCTTGTCAAAAGCCTCTCCCGCGGCGTCGTCCAGCGTGCGCCCCAGCTGCACGATGCCGGAGGGGCTGTCCATACGGTAAAGGTGCGTATGTCCGCCGGACACCAGCAGGCCCAGCGCCGGGAACAGCGTTGCGCCTTCCAGGCCGGCGGCCAGCAGATGCGCGTGCAGATGGTTGACGCCCAGCAGACGGGCCCCGCTGCCGAGCGCCAGCCCTTTTGCAAAGGCGACGCCGACCAGCAGACTCCCCAGCAGACCCGGACCGCGCGAAACGGCGATCACGTCTATGTCGTCGATGGCAAGCCCTGTGCGCCGCATGAGCTCGTCATACAGCGCGCCGCAAAAACGATAATGTTCCCGCGAGGCCAGTTCCGGCACAACGCCGCCGAACAGCGCGTGCATATCGGCCTGCGTTGCCAGAACGGCATCTTTCAGACGGCCGTCCTCTACCAGCGCAAAGGCGGTTTCATCGCAGGAACTTTCAATACCGAGACAGCGCATGGATTACCGATTCTTGTGACGCGCGTAAATGGCTTCCACGGCTTCGACATCGCGGCTGGAACCGATATAGAGGGGCGTGCGCGCATGCAGCGTCGCGGGCACCCGCTCCAGAATGCGTCCGCAGCCGTCGCTGGCCTTGCCGCCTGCCTGCTCCGCCAGAAATGCCAGCGGGGAGGCTTCGCACATAAGCCGCAGTTTGCCGTCCGGTTTGCCGCTGTAGGGCGGATACAGATAGATGCCGCCATAGAGCAGCGTGCGGTGAAAGTCGGCCACGAGCGAGCCCACATAACGGGACGAATAGGCGCCTTCCTTGGAGCTCTTCGCCGTATGGAACCACTCGACGGCTTCGCGCGCCGGGGCATCCCACTGCTCGCGATACCCTTCATTAACGGAATAGATATAGCCTTGTTCGGGAATGCGGATGTCGGGATGCGACAGGAGAAATTCTCCAACGCCGGGGTCCAGCGTGAAGCCGTGCACGCCCTGCCCTGTGGAGAGCACCAGCATGGTGGACGGACCATAGAGAATATAGCCGGCGGCCACCTGCTCCGTCCCCGGTTTGAGCACTTCTTCAAGTGATACTTCACCTGTTGCGCCGTGCGCCCGGCGATGCAGAGAAAAGATAGTGCCCACGTCCACATTGACGTCGATGTTGGAAGAGCCGTCCAGCGGATCGAAGATCAGAATGTAATCGCCTCGCGGAAATTCCGGCCCCACGCGGATCAGCTCCGGCTCTTCTTCGGAAGCCATGGCGCAGACAGCTCCGCTGCGCTCCATGCGGTAGATGAGAATGCGGTTGGCAATGGCGTCCATCTTCTGGACGTTTTCTCCCTGCACATTGACTTCGCCGGTGCCGCCGAGAATATCCAGCAGTCCGGCCTGATTGATGCGTCGGGAAATCGTCTTGCCGGACAGGATCAGGTCATACAGCAGGCCGGTAAACATGCCGGTAGCCTGCGGGGTCATCTTCTGATGCAGCAGCAGATGTTCGGTAACCGTAATGTCTGCCATGAAGAACTCCCAGTTAAACGTGAAAACTTACCGGATTTTAAGGCTCTTCCGGGGGCCGTCGTATGCCGAAAAAGGCGAAAGAAGCTCATGCTTCTTTCGCCTGATATATACCATAGTCTTCCCCCGTGCGCCAGAGCAATCTCCCTTGTCGGGGATGTCCGTCGGGGAAAGGCTGGTGCATAAAAAGCTCGCTGGGGGAGGGACGGGAGGCTTGGGGGAAAGGGAAACATCTCCGCTAGAGCGTTTCATCCCCCAATAAAAACTCCCTCGTTCCCAAGCTCCTAGAGCATTTTCAGTTTGAAACGCTGTGCGTTTCAAACCATACGGCCTGTCGTTTCGCGGAAAAAACGCGGTTTTTCCGCTCACTTTGGGCCGGGCGGCGCTGTGCTGCCGCCTTCGCGTTTCACCTTTTTCAAAGTTGAAACGCTCTAATGCGGCCCGAAGGGGCTGGGGCGTCCGCCGGGAAGCAGACGCAGGCCGCCTTCCGTCTTTTGTGGGGTTTCGGCTGCGGGCTTTTCCTGCTGGGCCGTCGGAGCGCTTTCCTGCGGCTGCGCAGCGGGTTTGGTCTCGCTCGGCGCGGCTGCTTCCTTCGCGGGAGCGGCGGGCGCTGCCTGAGCTTCCGGCTGCTGTTCCGGGGCTTCCGTTGCCGGTTCCTCCGTCGGGGCGGCCGAAGGCGCGTTGCGGCGAGGTCCGAAGGGGCTCGGACGAGTCATGCCCTCGTCGGGACCCTCGAAGGACTGGCCAGGTTCGGGAATGGGAGCGACCTCCAGCGCGCGCGGGTCAATTTGCAGGCGACGCACACGGCGCTCGCGCAGCGGACGATTGACCTGGACATTTTCGCCTTCCAGCTGACGTTCGCGCACCTGTCTGCGCGGCTGGGGAGCGGCTTCGGGCGTCTGCAACAGCGGCGCGCCGGGAATGGCCACGTCCGCATCGGACGCCGGAGGCACCTGCGCCGCCGGATCGGGAATACCGCCCTCCGGTGCTCCGAAGGGTTGCGAGAAGGCGTCGGCCTTGCGTTCCGGCAGCGGGGGCGGCGCCAGCTTGTCACGTTGCCGGGGATAGTAGGCCTGATTTTTTTCCTCGCTGCCGGCGGGGAAGTTGCCGGATTCGACTACGGCGAAGACCAGCGGCAGGTTCCCGAAATAGCGCACCATATAGTAGAAGGAACCGGCCTGATTGGAGCAGGTGCCGGACGTGCTGCGCTGTACCGCTTCATCCCAGCGCACGCCTGCCAGCGGCGTGGAGGCATAGTCAAAGCGGCCGGGCCAGAGCAGCCCCAGCGGGGAGAGGATAACTATATCCTCCGGGCTGGTGGCATAGCGCATGAGATTGCGCATATCAAAGTGCACGGCCACGAGTCCGAGGAAGGTGACGCCGTCATAGAGGGGCGAGGCCAGAATGACTTCAGGGCCAAGGGGACTGGCCTGCACATCGGCGCGCAGGGCGCGGCTGCTCTGCTTTTTGTCTTCGTACAGCAGCGGAATATAATCGATCTGCTTCAGCGAGGCGGCCGGTTCCTGTCCGATGATTTCACCGTCAGCCCTGATACCCGCGACACCATTGATCCACGGGTACTCGTTGAAAACGCTGTCCAGCCATTCCCGCGTCGGCGGTTTGTCGGCATTGAGCATGAGACGTTCCAGCTTGCCGAGCTCTACGTCAATGCCCATCATGCAGGTAGTCAGCGCCAGCGCACGGGGAGAGAGATCGCCCTTTTCGCCATAATCGACTTCAGCGGGCGGACTGACATACGTATACCAGAAGTTTTTTGTGGTCTTCCAGACATTTTTTGTCGGCTGATAGCTGCTGCAACCGGCGGCCAGCGATGCCGCGGCCAGCAGCGCGACGAAACGATACGGCAGTTTTGACACTCTTGTCCCCTGTACGAAAAAGCCTTGTATGCCGGGAAGCCGAAGTTCCCGTTTGTTGCTCTGATCATGACGCTCCGGCACCTGCGGGCGCAGAAGCCGGAGCGCAAAAACGTGTCTTTTAGTGGGCGCGGCTTTCCAGACCCTTGGCAAGACTCGTCAGGACGCTGAGAACCTGCTCCTTGCCGGTGGGTGCCTTGGCCGGAGCTTCTTCCACGGCGGGCGTGGGCACGGCGCCGCCCAGACGGGCCTGCAAGGTAACAATGCGCTGCGAGAGCTCATCCTTTTCGGGGCCGTCAGCGGCTTGAGCCAGCTCCTGATAGATTTCAAGAGCTCCTTGAAGATCGCCCTGCTCTGCCAGCACTTCTGCCATAGAGCGTGTGCGGATGGAGAAGGTTTCCTGCTGCGGCGCTTCTTCCGCCGGCTCAGATTCCGCGGGGATGTCCAGAGCGAGATCTGCCGCGAGGTCTACGGCGGTATCGCTGTCAGTATCCGCGAGAAGGGACGCTTCGGTTTCCGGCAGCCCTTCGGCGGCAAGCGTCGCGTCAAGATCCGCGAGCGCCGCTTCTTCTTCCATATCGGCGAACATGTCGTCGTCATGGGCTCCGGCAGGGGCTGCGGCCTCGGCAAAGAGCGCTTCATCCGTCAGCAGCGCGTCGGCCTCGTTGATCTCGGTCGTGGCTTCCTTTGCGGCAGGCGCAGCGGTAGTCAAATCCAGATCAAGGAGATCGTCGGCAGCCGGGGCCGCAGGCTGTGCGGCTTCCTCAACAGCCGGGAAGGCGTCGTCGGCCGGAGCGGCGGCGGTCAGGTCCAGATCAAGGAGATCGTCGGCAGCCGGAGTCCCAGGCTGCGCGGCTTCCTCAACAGCCGGGAAAGCGTCGTCGGCCGGAGCGGCGGCGGTCAGGTCCAGATCAAGGAGATCGTCGGCAGCGGGAGCCGCAGGCTGCGCGGCTTCCTCAACAGCCGGGAAGGCGTCGTCGGCCGGAGCGGCGGCGGTCAGGTCCAGATCAAGGAGATCGTCGGC
>CALVHG010000055.1 GCA_944327285.1 uncultured Desulfovibrio sp.
CTGCGTGCCGCCCTGCAACCCCTCCTGCGCTTCTACGAAGAAACCGCCCACAGAGACCTTGCCACCAAAGGCGATGTTATGGACACCCGCCTTGAAATAGAGCGTGTCCGCGCCGAAGTGGAAAGAGTCCGAGCAGACCTCAAGGTGGACATCGAAAAAATCCGGGCAGAGCTCAAAACGGATATTGCAACGGTTAAGTACGATCTCCTCAAGTGGCAGATCGGCATTGCGCTGGCTGGCTTCGGAGGTCTTGCGGCTATCATGGCAAAGGGCTTCGGCTGGATCGGCTTCTGATCTCCTCCCCTCACAACCACCCACAGCAAGGGCGGCAGGGCAACCTGTCGCCCTTCATTTTTGGTGTTTCATCCAAAAATGAAATCCATTTTCCAACGAATGTTAAACAGTGTTATCTAATGTTAAGCAGTGTTAAGGAATGTTAAAGAGTGTTATCTAGTGTTAAAGAATGTTAAACAGTGTTATACGCCCGGATATTGCATTTATAACACAAAATAACATATACTAACATTGTATGCCACTGCATGAAGAAGGCAGGACATGGGAAGTGACGTCACTTTTTCGCAAGCTCAAAGTGTCGCACTTCCCGCCCTGCCCCCTCATGCGCCGGGGGTGGCTGGCTTATTCGCCTTCGGCTCAACGCAAAAAACACAAGGAGAATCTCAAAATGGAACAGAACGTCAACGCCCAACACTTTGAAAACATTGTTGAATGCGAAAACGGCAGGATGTTCACCACGTCTCTGATCGTCGCGGAAGTCTTCGAGAAGGAGCACAAGGATGTGCTCAAGGCCATTGATAACTTGGAATGCTCGGACACCTTTCGAGAGCGCAATTTTGCGCTCTCGTCCTATGCTGTAGCGACGGGCAATGGTGCTATCCGGGAGTATCCCGCCTACCGTCTGACCCGCGACGGCTTTTCCTTCCTCGCTATGGGCTTCACAGGAAAGAAGGCCGCGGCATGGAAGGAAAAGTTCCTGGAAGCCTTCAACGCGATGGAAGCCGCCTTGCGGGAACGGCAGGCCGAGCCTGTCGAACAGACGCGGCGCAAGACGATCCGGGAAAGACGCTGGACGTTCTTCAGCCCGCGGGAAAAGATGAGCGCGGCGAACGTGCAGGCCCTCGAAGGACTCATCCAGATGGAAGCCTTCATTCAGGGAGAATCGGCGGAAAGCATCACGCGCCACCTGTGTCGGGAAATGAACGTGCGCAGACTCCAGGACCTTCAGGCCAAATACTTCCGGCAGCTTGTCACCCGCGGCCTGGAACGCCTCTTTGCCGTCCGCAGATGGCGGATTGACGAGCCGGGAGCCGCCGACTCTCTGGAGTCCATGAAGAAAGCCTTTCAGGGCCTTTCTCTCTTCTGGATGCGTCTTTCCGGGTACACGGAAGAGGAAGTCCGCAACTATGTCCTGAACCGCTGCGACGCGGAGAGCCTCGACGAGTTCGCCACGGAGAAGGACATGCTGAAGGCCCTGTTCGTCCTCTGGGGCGGCGTTGCCAACCACTCCCTGGAAACAGGCTGGTAGCCCATGTCGAAACGGCTGGAGAGCGAAAGAAAGCCGAAGCGCAGCGTGAAGTTGCAGGCGTATGTCACGCCTGAAGAATACGATCAGATCGTCAGGATCAGCGAACAGACGCGGCTCAGTCTGTCCGAGTTCGCGCGGCGCGTCTGCCTGGGCATTCGCATCGAAAGCCGGGAAGACCAGCAAGCCCGCCTGGAACTCCTCAGGGTTCACGCCGACCTGGGAAGACTGGGCGGCCTGCTGAAGCAGGCGCTTGCCGAAGGGCATGACAAGGTGTCCGTCATCCGGCTGCTCCGGCAGATCGATCAGACGCAGGCGGAGCTCCGGGACAAGGTGAGGGCGCTGTGATCAGCAAGCATATCGAATGCGAACCGAAAAACGACAACTACGGGCGTCTGGCGCGTTACATCGCCGACGCCCGAAAGGGGGTGGAACATGACCGGGACGACCGGAAGCGAATCGAGATATACGAGCCTCACCCTGTCCGGGATGGAGGAAGGAGCTATTCCGAAAACCGTCTGCGCCGGCTGTCCGAATGCCGTCTGGCACATGGTCAGGGAAGGGAAGAAGGAAAACCTGCGCATCTTCTGTCGCTTGATGCACGCCCTGATAGACACGCTGATGACGGAATGCGACGGGAGGATGCTGCTGCCCGCGCAGGAAGAAGCTCCGGCGAAAAATGCCTCGTGAGCTGGTGCGCCGGCTGTCTTGCCGGCGACGACTACGACCTTGCCGTACAGGAGGTGCGGGACACGCAGCGGCTTAATATCCGCAGCAATCGGGAAAAGACCTACCATCTTGTGGTCAGCTTCCGCCCGGAAGACATGGCCCGCCTCAAACCGGAAGACTTCAAAGCCATTGAACAGCGTTTTGCCGAAGCTCTTGGCCTTGCCGACCACCAGCGCCATTGCGGCGTGCATGTGAATACGAACAATCCACACATGCACGTCGCCTACAATCTTATCCATCCCGTGAAGCTCACAAGAACCGAGGCATCCTGGGATTATGTGAAGCGCGAACGTCTGTGCCGGGAACTGGAGAAGCAGTACGGCCTTGCTCGCGACAGGGGAAGGGAAGACGCGCTCCGGGGAGAGGCGCTGACTCCGAAGGCGGCGACCTTCGAGGCCAGAACCGGCGAGCTTTCCTTTGAAGGCTACGCCCGCGAACAGGGCGCGGCCATCCTGGAGGCGCTTGAGAAGGCGACTTCATGGAAAGACGCGCACGAGACGTTTGCCCTGTACGGCATGGAAGTGCGGAAACGGGGAGCCGGGCTTGTCGCCATGAATCGATACGGCAAACAGACGGCAAAGCTCTCTTCCATTGATCGCGCCCTGAGCCTGCGCAAACTGGAAGAGCGCTTCGGCGCGTTCCTCCCGGTGGAAGACAGGAAGGCCCTGCCCAAATGTCAGGTCAGGTACCGGACGCAGGCGCAGCAAAAGCACATCGAGGCGCGGGAAGGTCTCTGGAAGGAGTTTCAGGAAGAGAAGGAAAGGCGCAGGGCCGCCGAAGCGCAATGCCGGGAGAAATGGCGCACGCAGCGCAAGGAACTGGAAGGGCGAAAGACACTGACAAGGCAGGCGCGCGGCATGCTGAAGCGCCTTGCCCACAGGTACGAACAGGAAGAACTTCAGGCGTTACGTGAAAGACTCCATGGAAACTGGCTGGAGTTTCTGCGTGACAGGGCCGCGCGGGGCGATGAGACAGCCCTTGCCGTGCTGCGTTCGCGCAAGGTGCCCGTCGCGCCGGAGCAGCCTCCTCAAAAGCGCAACACGGTATTGCCGGAAGAAGTTGAACGCCTCTCTCCGAAGGCCAGAAATCAGCTCCAGAGCGAAATCCTCATGGAATCTCTCGCTCCGGGCGCGAAGATGACTGTGACAAATCACGGAACGCTGATCTTCTCGCTCCCCGGAGGGGGCGTCTTCTGCGATACGGGCAAAAAGATCGTCTTTGACGCGGGCTCGGAACGTCTTGCGGCGGCCTATGCCCGCAAGAAATGGCATCTGCGCAAGGAGGAAGTGGCGCTCATGACGAAAAATCAGGAAATCACACGACCGGATGCCGGAGCGCTGCGCAAGTTCAGAGAGCTGGACAGGGGCCGTTAACGGGAGCTGCTTGCCGAAAGTCGCCGGAAAGACTATGGGAAGAAGGCAAAGGCTGTCGGGATGTTCCCGACAGGAACGTTGCTTGTCCCAACTCTACTCCGACTGGCATACAGCGTCAGCCCCCGACCCGCGTTGCGCGGGCCGGGGGCTTCTGTTTGTCGGGGCTACTTGTCGCTGTCTCCGTCTTCTCCGGCATAGTAGTGATTCCCGTTTTCGTCGACCGACAGGAACTCGCTCCCGTCGCCTTCCTCCAGTTCCGGGGGAGCTTCTGTCAGCCCCAGAAAATCAATCATGTCCGGATCGACGGGAATCCCGATGCCGGGGTTGTCGGCAAGCTGCCGGTAAATGTCGTCGGCTGCCGCCTTGAGACGCTCGTTTTCCTGTTCCGTATATTCGGTGGGCATGTTTCACTCCTCAAGTTTTTGTTGAAGAACGACAGCATTGTCGCAGGGCGAAAGCCCGGCGTCAACGCCTTTTCATCCGAACCGCGCCCAGAGAGACAGCGAGGGAAAGCGCCGAAGCGCCATGCCGGGAACAGGCGGCACGGTTCGCCCGGCGGCGCGGGATCGTCGCGCTGTTCCCAGCTTCAGAACATCGGGCATCATTTCCACAGTCCTGGCTCCCTGATGCTCCAGCGCGTGCTGGTACACTTTGAGAATCATGGTCGCGTCCCTGTGTCCCATGAGGGCGGACAGGCTCTTGAGCGGCGCGCCGTTCGCGGCGGAATAGGTCGCGTAGGCATGTCTGAGGGAATACGTGGAGAGTTCCTGGCGAACGCCCGCCCTGCGCAGCGCGGCATGCCATGCTCTGTGAACAGTCCGCACCTGGCGACCGCGCCAGTGGACGATGTGCTCGACGCCGGCGGCTTCATCCTCTCCGCGCCATCGGCGCAGGAGAGGCACAAGCGCCTTGCGAACCGGAATCTCCCGCACGGCATCCCGCGCGCCCTTGGCGGCATTGGGCATTCTGATGACGCCCCGCTCCAGATCGACATCCCGCCACCGGAGCCGGAAGAGTTCGGAAGGACCTATGCGCGGCCCGCAGTAGGCGCCGATGACAATCACCCGCTGAAGGTGCGGCGCGGCAACGCGAAAAATGCGGCGCAGTTCCCGCGGCGTCGGAGGCGGAACCCGGCGCGAAGAGGCTTTCGGCAGGCGCAGACCGGCAAGAGGGTCTTGCGCCAGCAATCCCATGCGGACGCCCCAGCGCAGGGCGGCGCGCAAGATGGAAACGCGCCGGTTGATGGTCGTCTGGCGCAGCCCCCGCGCCCGTTGCGCCTCGATGAAGCGCAGCGCATCGTCGCAGGTCAGCCGCGCGGCCTGCCTGTCGCGGAAAAGCCTTAGAAGATGGGCGGCATGATGACGTGTCTCCCGGATGGTCACGGGATTACTCAATGCGACGGAGAGATAGCGGGAAAGCAGTTCTTCCACGGTCAGACGCGGGCATGCGGCCCGCTTCCGGCGTCTGCGAAGGGCCTCCTTTTCCCTTTCCTTAATTTCCGTCATGGCGTCGATAAATTCCCTGGCGCTTTCCTCGGAAGAAAACCCCCTATGATGACGTTTGCCCGTCCATGCGCTTTTCCAGTAGACGACCCATTGTCCCTGTCTGCGGTATGGCTGATGCCTGATTTCCATGCCGTTCTCCCAAATTCTTCACTGGCGCTGTCGCACCGGAATAGCACACCGTTTTATCCCGGCAAACAGCCTACCCGGAACTGTTTGCCGTCATCGGGGCGAAGGTGCCGGACTACCGGGGACTTTTCCTGCGGGGGTACGGGCAGCAAAGCCACAGCCAGAACAACGGCAGCGCGGTAGGCGTCACCAGCACCACGCACGCCAGCGGAGAGCTTGGCAAGGTGCAGGGGGATGCTATCAGAAATATCACGGGCTTTTTTGGCAATGAAGGCAGTTCTTCATCGATCATATGGAGTGGAGCCGGAAATTATCAAACTGAACAAGGAGCCTTGTTTTTTGGAGAGAAAGGGGGAACCATATCTGCGCCAGATGCGGGCCCATCAATTAATCCACGTTCCCGAAGCGTACATTTTGACGCTTCCCGCGTTGTTCCCGCTGCGGATGAAAATAGGCCGGTCAATACAGCCGTGCGCTACTTCATCCGGGCAAGGCCGTGACCTACGCTTGCCAAGAGGCGCTGGAATGGCTATGTAAAAAGGGAACCCCGGCATCTGCTGTGAACAGATACCGGGGCTGGCACGGCGCGGTTTGCGCCCCCCGTGTTACACGACTGCCACGCAGGCTCCATTTTCGACCCCGTATCTGGTTCGCACAGATACGGGGTCAACTGCTACATGGCGTCAGACACCAGCAGCAGGACGAGTATCAGCGCGAAGAACGCGATCAAAAACAGACGCGACATGGCTGATACCCTCCTTTACCCTTGCGGGAGTCATGCGCCGTGCCGACGCTCGGAGGGCAGCCGTGTAAAAACTGTATAGCAGGCACGTGCCCGGCCCGCAACGACAAAGGCACACCCGTCAAGACTACAGGCCGGGCAAACAGCCTACCCGGAACTGTTTGCCGTCATCGGAGCGAAGGTGCCCGATTACCGGGGACTTTTTCTGCGCGGGTACGGCCAACAAAGCCATAGCCAGAACAACGGCAGCACAGTAGGAGTCACCAGCACTACGCACAGGAGCGGCGCGCTGGGCGAAGTGCAGGGTGACGCCATCAGAAACATCTGGGGGAAGTTCAGCACGGAAACGCCGTCTGTCGAGATGAGCGATCTCTTCACGCAGTACGACGGGCCGGGGGACGGCAACGGCGACGACGGCCATTCAGGCGATCCGCGCATCATTTTTGACGCATCCCGCGTCGTGCCCACGGCAACGGAAAACAGGCCGGTCAATACAGCGGTGCGCTATTTCATTCGCGCCAGATAGCCGCTTAGGGCCTTGCCCGGATGAAGTAGCGCACGGCGGTATTGCGAGGCCGCGTTTCTCCTTCTTTCGTAGTATCAATCTCAACATTGATTGAGGTCATATTGCCGCCATCGCGGTAGCGGTAGGCATAATCGGGATTGTCGCCATTTGTAACTCCGCTTACGGGTACAAACCCTTCGCTCGGAATCTTTCCCTGAAATTTCGCAAGGTGGTTGATGTATACAGACTCCTCCTGGACGGTACCAAGCCGTGCGGCTTTTCCTCCCTGCCCGCGCAGGAAAAGCCCCCGGTAATCGGGGACTTTCGCCCCGATGACGGCGAACAGTTCCGGGTAGACTGTTTGCGAAATGCTTTGTCCGTTACATTCCAGCCAGTTATACGTCCTATCGGGATTTTGCATATCAGCCGGATTTGCCCCCGATGGCCAGGTCACCACCGTACCGACGGGAATGCTGCTGGTGGCCTTGGCGGTAATCTGTACTTTCGTCGGGTCAAAGGACGTGGCGTCGGCGGCAAGGGGCGGCGCCGTGCAAATCAAGGTCGGCAGCAGCGCGGGCAGCAGGGCAAGAGCGAAAATACGTGTTCTCATGAAATTCTCCTTATGAAAGGGGGGCGCCCCGCCCCCCTTCGTTTTAGCGGCGCTCGAAAAGCTCCAGGGCAACGCCGGCCGCCTGTTCCAGAAGGTAGAGTTTTTCCAACAGCGCGGCATCGGGATTGTCGTCGCCGCCGGAAGACGCGGGCGTTTTCACGCCGGAAAGCGTCGCGCAGCCCTCCGTTGCGCCGTCCAGCGCGAACGTCCAGGCAAGGGAGCTGTCATTGTCGCGGATCATACCGACTCCAAGCCTGACAAGGCCAAATCCCTTTTCCAGTCCGGCATCCACGGCGGCCCTGTCATTCCGGGCCGTAATGGCGACTTTCTCCCCTTCGGCGGTGGAGCCTTCCAGCGAGGCCAACCCGGCTTCGGAGAGCTCGAAGTCGTGCCCGTCAAGCGATGCCCGCAAGCCCTCGTCGTACAGGGTTCGCAGCAACTCCGGCATATCCTCCCTGAAGCGGACTTCCGCGGGTTCGCAGCCGAAGGCCCCTTTGAAGCACTCCATGAACTTTTCCAGCATGCCGCTCGACTTTGTGCCCACAAGCAGCAGGCCGGAGTGGACGTTGAGCGCCACATCGGCCACCGTCGGCACGGGTTCGGCCCTGGCGAGCAGTTTCTGGCGGACAAGTTCCTTCAGCTCCTTCCGGCGCGTGCGGGACACCTTGCCGTCTTCCGCCTTGCCGGCCTCCTCCCTGACGGCTTCGGCCAGATACTTGCTGACCACGGGGCCGGGAACGGAGCGCCGATCCATGCGCAGCGACCAGACCATCCATTCCCCGCGCTCCGCGGGCGCGAGCCATTCCGTATCGTCGCCGAATCCGACCCAGCCCGCCGCCGATTCCTCTCCCTTGAGATCGTCAATGGGGCGGAACGCATGGCGCTTAAGTTTGTCTTCCGTCACGACAGACGTGTCGGCGACACGAAAAAGGGCAATATCCATCGAAGATGCCTTGAATCCGGGCATTGGTTACTCCTTGTGAAAAACTGTTTCCTCACAGCGCTGTTCCGTTACCGTTTTCCCTTTGTCTCAACGGGACTGTCAAAATCGGGCGCGCCGTCCTTCCCCCACCAGCTCTTTTTGCAGGCGGGAAACCCCGTGCAGTCAAAGCGCGTCCAGGCCCTGCCGCTCTTGCTCACGCCTTCCCGCACGGCCAGAGGCTTGCCGCAGTCCGGGCAGACGTGCTCCGAAAGGGTTTTCTCCCGCTTCTCGCGCCGCACGGGCGTCCCGTTCTGATTTGCGAATGTCGCCTCGCAGCCGGGACACTTGAAAAAATCATAGATCGATCCGTCGGCCTTGCGCGTCCCTCTGAAGCGCTGGAGCTTCGCCTTGTCGCAGTCCGGGCAGTCGATGTCCGTATTCCGCTCCAGAGGACGCCCCCGATCGTCGGGCAAAAAGACGGCCTTGTCGTCGGGATGCAGCTCGTTTCTGCGGCACTCCCAGTAGACATCCCTGTCTTTCGTCCGCCGGAAGAGAGGTTTGCCGCAGACAGGACAGGGAAAGACCTTGCCGTCCGTCTGTGTCTTTGCACCCTCAAGCGACGCGAGAAGCTCCGGCAGCCCCTTGACCTGAGCTTCCATGAAGTCGTCGAGCGCATCCCTGCCGGCGGCGATGTCCGTCAGCCGACGCTCCCATTGCGCCGTTGTCACGGGGTCTCTCAGGGCGTCGGGCAGGATGTCGGCGACCTGTCCGCCAAGGCGCGTGGAGACAAGCGCCTTGCCGTCGGCTTTGATGTATCCGGCCTCTTTCAGTTTCTCCAGGGCGTCCGCCCGCGTCGCTTCCGTGCCGATGCCCTCGTTTTCCTTCAGCACGGCCTTTGCCTGGGCATCAGGAACAAACCGGTGGACGTTCGCCATCGCCTCAATGAGCGTGCCTTCCGTCCAGCGGGCGGGCGGCGAGGTCTTTTTCTTCAGCGGCTCCACGTCGGCGCACGTCACGGCGTCGCCCTGCGAAACGGCGGGCAACGCCTGCACATCTTCCTTGTCATCTTCTTCCTCGTCCTTGCCGACGACCGTCCAGCCGGGATCGAGCGTCAGCCGCCCGGAGGCGTCCCACAGCGTTCTGGCAACTTCCGCGGTCAGCTTCTGCGTTTCGCACTGAAACGGCCCGTAAAACTGCATGATGTAGGCGCGCGCAATCATCTGATAGATGGCCCGCTCTTTCTCCGTGAGATTGCCCGGCGTATCTCCCGTGGGAATGATGGCATGGTGCGCCGTCACCTTGCCGGTATCCCACGCTCCCGACTTGCGGGCGGCATCGGCTCCCTTTGCGGCATCCTCCAGACCGGACACGGAAGCGAGCGCGCCGAGAATGCGCGCGGCGTCGCCAAGCTGCTCGACCGGCAGATAGCGGCAGTCCGTCCGGGGATAGGTGGTCAGCTTTTTTTCGTAGAGAGATTGCGCCGTTTGCAGAACATCCTTCGCCGTCATGGAAAGCGCCGCCGACGCGGCCTTTTGCAGGGCGGACAGGCTGAAGGGCAATGGGGCGTTCTTCTGCTTTGGCGTCTTCGTCAGCGTGACGACCCTGCCGGTCTGGCCGCGCACGGAAGCCATCACGGCTTCGGCTGCCGCCATGTCCACAAGACGCCCCTCAGCATCAAGGCCCGCCTGCGTGTCGCCGGGCCGGAAACGCGCCAGAAAGGCCCCGCCGTCGACGCTGAAGGAAGCCTGCAAGACAAGATATTCCTGGGGAGCAAACGCCGCGCGTTCCCTGTCCCGCGCGACGACCAGGTTGAGCACGGCGCTTTGCACGCGCCCGGCGGACAGTTTGCCCGCATGGCCGCAGTCGCGCCCGACATTGGTCAGCGCCCGCGTCATGTTGAGCCCGACAAGCCAGTCCGCGCGTCGACGGGCGATGGCCGCGTCGCGCAGATGCGCGTATCCGGCATTGTCCTTCATGTTTCCCAGCGCCTTTTTCACGGAGAGCGCGTCCAGGGAAGCGAGCCAGAGACGCCGCACGGGGCCGCGCCAGTGAAAATGTTCAAGCACTTCGTCAACTATGGCCTGTCCCTCGCGATCCGGATCGCCCGCATGCACCACGGCATCCGCCTTTTGCAGCAGCTCCCCGATGGCCATAAGCTGCTTTCTGGAGTCCTCGTCAGGCTTGAGCCGCCATTCCTGCGGTATGACCGGCAGGCGACGCCAGTCCTTCCAGGCCGGATCGTAGTCTTCGGGCATGCAGTCTTTCAGAATATGCCCGCGGCACCACATCACCAGATTGCCGCCTTCGCAGACGATATAGGCATCCTCTTTTCTCTTGACGCCCAGTCCGTCCGCGATGGCGCGGGCAAGAGAGGGCTTTTCCGCAATGTATACTTCCATGTCTAACGCTCCATGTCCTGTTCCCGCGCCCTGGCGACCTGCCTTCTGACGGCGCCAAGACCACGCGATTTGTGCAAATCGTTGAAATCCGTCAGCCGTTGCATCTTTTCGGCGGGGTTGAATGACGGTACGACCACCTTGCCGCCCACCTTCTGTGCCGCGGCCTTTGCCTTCTCGACGCCGGGATTCCAGGGCTTGCCGTCGCGTTGCGTTGCGTAGTCGTTGTCCGCGCAGATCGTGATGGCCACTTTCGGGAACTTCTCCCGCAGGGCTTCGGCGACCGCTTCCAGATTGCCCGCGTCAAAAGCCACGGCCACGGGTTTTTCCGTCGCCAGGGCAAGACTTACGCCCGTGGCGTAGCCTTCGCACAGGAGAATTTCTCCGCTGTACAGATGGCCGCCCGCTTCCATGCGTTCATCTATGAGATAGAATCCGCCTCGCTTGTTCATACCGGGCGTAAAACGCTTTTCTCCCGTTTCGCTGATGGTCTGAAGGCCGCGAAAGTCGTCAAAGAGTTCTTTTCCATGAATGGGAATCAACAGCTTGCCGTCATGCTCGCGCACGTCTCCCAGAGGAGGAATGCCCTTGGCCGCCAGATACGGATGTTCCTTTGTGGCCCAGCGCGTATCGAAATCCGTGTCTTCGTAGATGAAGAGCGCGTTTTGGGCGGCTTTCTCATGCTGTTCCCGAAGCGCCCGTTCGCGTTCCGCCTTTTTGGCGGCAAAGGTCGCGCGCTGCCGGGCAAGCTCTTCCGGGGAAAGGCGCGCGCCGGTCGCTACCAGCTTTGTGTACACCCCCGTAACGTGATTCTGCGCCCAGCCTGCGGGCCGCCCGTCGCCGTAAAGGCAGTAGCACCCGTCCCGTCCGCGTCCGTTTTTGGAAAGCACGGGCACACGATGCGGCTTGCCGTCCATGATCGGGAGCTGTCCCTGCATATCGAGTCCAAGCTCCGTCAGCTTGTCCCGGAACTCCTCTTCCGGGGAAAGCGTGGAGCGCGGCGACGGCGGCGCCACATCGCGATTGCGCTCCGGCAGCCAGCGTTCCAGCCCGTTCAAGTCCGTCCCCGCAGGCGCATACCAGCTTTGCGCCTTGCCATCCCATCGCGCGCCGAGACGCTTTGCCTGATTCTTTTCATCATACGGCACGGCAAGCCAGGTCTTCTCCGTTGCGATTTTCGGCGGCATGTCGGGCCGCGCCTCCTTCGCCAAATCCTTCGGCAGCCATGCGGCAAGCCCGGCCATGTCCGCGCCTTCAAGCGCGTACCAGCGCCGCTCAATGTTGTCCCATTGCGCGCCCTGTCGCTTTGCCTGATTTTTCTCCCTGTAGGGCACGTCAAGCCAGATTTTCGCCTTCTCCGCCCTGTCCCGCGCAAAGGGCGCGGGTTCGGGAACGGCCCGCGCGGCGACCGGCTCCGTCTCCGGCGGCGCCGCGTCCGGAGAAGGCGCGGGTTCCGGTTCGGAGGCCCGATCCTTCTGTGATTCCGGCGCGGCTTCCAGATCGATCTCATGCTCCTTTTCCAGCTCGAAAAGGTAGCCCATGATGTCTTCGGCATCCCGGCAGGCGCGGACGATCTCCGAAGGATCGTCCTCAAGCGCCTTAATCCAGCTCTGGAGATAGGCCGCATGATCGCCGGGGTCGTGCCCCACGCCGATTTCCTCTCCGAGCATCCAGCTGGCGATTTCCGCGCGCAGCTCCTCCCGCGCGTAGGCTTCCGTGCCGAACGCGCCCCCCGTCCGATCAAGGCGGGACTTGTGCCCCGTCCAGTGACCGAGCTCATGCAGCGCCGTCGCATAGTATTTGTCCGGCGCGTCGAAGCGCTCCTTTGGCGGCAGATGAATCTCGTCCGTGAACGGTCTGTAGAAGGCCCTGTCCGCCTGATCGTGCCGGATGACGGCGCGCGACGCCTCAAGCATCTTTTCCGCCCGCTCATGCGGATTCCACGCATATCCCGGCTCCCTGGACAAGGGCGGAACGCCGTCGATCTGCGCCGCGTTGAACACGCTGTAAATGCTGACAATGGGGCGTTGCAGCCGGATGATTTCCTTTTCGGGATTACCGTCCGCGTCAAGCGCGGGTCTGCCGTTTTCGTCCAGGCGATCCTTTTCCAGCGTCCACTTGTAGTGGGCGATATGCGTCCCCTTTTCGCCGCGCTGCACCTGATACCCGGCGGCCTGGGCCTGCTGGTACGTCATCCACCGGGGATCGTCGTAGCCCGACATCAGCGTGATGATGCGGTTGATGCCCCTGTAGACCGTTCCCGTCACGGGGTTGAAATGCGGGGAATGCCGGGCGGGCTCCCAGGGCTTCTGCCACGGAGCCGCGCCCTCCTTCAGCATGGCGATGATTTTTTCCGCAAATTCGCGGTGAAAAAGCTCGCTCCTCTCCCGCGACGACATCTTTTTTCGCTCTTCCGTCATAACGATTCATCCAGAGATTGCATGCTTCAGAAAGCCGCCAGCGGCTCCGCGCGCCGAAGCGAGGCAAGCGGCACAAGGCCCAGATAGCGCCCGTCAAGGCTCCCCGGATGGAGCGCGAGCGCAAGCGCCTGTCCATCCGAAACGACGCCGGTTTCAAGCGCCGGGGAAAGCGTCCTGCCCCGCCTGTCCCGCGCCAGAGGCAGTGCGGGCCAGAGACAGGCCGGGCCGCCGGAAGGCGGCGTCACGCGCACGCCGTCCGGCGTGACCTCGATTTCGTCTCCGGGCAGGGCCGCGAGATATTTGAAAAGGGGCTGCGCTCCGGACGGGCAGGAGCCCGCGCCGACATAGCCGCGTTCCAGCGCCCAGGCGGCCCTGTCCTCCGGCAGGCAGAACGCGATCATGTCGCCTCTTTGCGGCGCCCCGTCCGCAAGGCGGTAGAGCCCTTGCGGCATGGAAGGCGTCAGATTGACGCGCACGCCCCCGGCGCAGGCAAAGCCGAGCAGCAGCGCCGCGGAAAGCGGAATGACAAAACAGGGGCCGAAGTGCATCAGCGTTCCTCCGAGTCGCCGCCGTCCATATCGTTCCAGTCGATGCCAAGTTCGTCTGCCGCCGTGCGTCTGTCCGGCTGAACGACACCTTCGCGTTCCCGCTCAAAATAGAGGGAGTCCGTGATGCCCAGCGGGTACTGCGCGCAGGTTCCCGGAGCGGGAATCCTTGCCCGCAGCAGAAATTCGGGGTCCTTGAAATAAAGGATTTGCATGCCGTAGATGGGCGGCTGGCCGGCGGTGAAAATCAGCATATGGCCGGGCTTCGTCACCCGTCCGTCCGCGTCCTTTTCCGCTCCGGGCAGGCGCGAGCATTCGTCGGGCGTAAGCAGGGGCCGCGCCGTTTCGGAGACGCTGACGGTCGCGCCCCCTCTGGAACGGGAGACCTTCTTTTCGACGACGGTCGTCGTGCCCGTCATCTTCGAGAGCAGATCCGCCGTCTCCGCGTCGTTGGGCGCATAGGCAATACGGACATGGCAGTTGGACATGAGGGCGTTTTCCCTGCCGTAGACCATATTCAGCTGCTTGATGTCCTGTACGATGATGTAGAGCTTGCCGCCGTAGCCGGCCACATAGGCAATGGCTTTTTCGACGATGGGCATCTTGCCGAGGCTCGTGAACTCGTCCAGCATGAAGAGCAGGCGATGCCTGTAGCCCGCCTTGCTCGTGCCGTCGGCAAACTCCATGCGGGCGCAGACATGCCGGAAGAGCATGTCCGTCACAAGGCGCAGCAGGGGCCGCACCCGGTCGATGCCGTTGGGAGGAATGACAAGATAGAGGTCGACCGGTGCCTCATGATTCATAAGATCATGCAGCCGGAAGTCGGATCGGGAGGTATTGAGGGCCACGATGGGATCGCGGTAGAGCGCCAGATTGACAAGCGCCGAAGAAATGACGCCGCTTCGCTCCCTGTCCGCCTTGGCCAGCATTTCCCGCGCACTGGAGGCGATGAATACATGGCAGGCATCCACAACGCGGGGATCGATGTCGGGAGCAAAGGCCCGGAAGAAGGCGTCGTGCCCTTCCGTCATGGCGTCAAAGAGTTCGTCCGTGGAGCCGCTTTCGCCCGCCATCATGAGCGCCACGTCCCGCAATGTGGCCGTGCGCTTCTGTTCGGCCCGCGTCACGATGCAGCAGTGCAGCACCACGCCCGCGAAAAAGGCGAAGGCCGCCTTTGTCCAGTGATCCTCCATGCCCTTGCCGTCGGGATCGACCAGCATGAGCGTGATATTCTGCGCGTCCTGAATGGCTTCAAGCCGCGTCAGGCGCAGCTCTTCCAGAGGGTTGAAGGCGCAGCCCGATCCGGAGGCGTCGGTCGGGTCGAATCGCAGCACCTTATGCCCCTGACCCTTGCGCCAGCCGGAGGTCAGCGCCCAGTTTTCGCCCTTGATGTCAAGCGTGACGGAAGACCCCGGCCAGGAAAGCAGCGTCGGCAGAATGAGGCCGACGCCCTTGCCCGATCTCGTGGGCGCAAAGCAGAGGATATGTTCGGGGCCGTTATGCCGCAGATAGCGCAGCTGGTCGCCGAAAAGACTCTTCTCCCGCCAGCCGCCCACATAGACGCCCGAACCGGAAAAATAGCCCATCTTTTCGATCTCGTCCTTCACGGCCCAGCGGGCCGTGCCGTGCAGACTCTCATTGCCGCGCGGACGCAGGGCATACAGGCAAAGGATGAAGAAGAGCAGAGGCAGGCCGAACCAGGCGCAGCCCAGCGTGACCGCGCCGTCCATGATCTCCGGCGCGACGCCCTGCCAGACAAAGACCTTCCACGGCGCATAGATCGGCATGGAGCCGAAGACGACCAGCGGATCGCCAAGGGCTTCCTGAAAGCCGTAGTCCCCGGCGATCTTCTGCGTCGCCATGCCCATGCCGAGCAACGCGAAAAACGGCAGGGCGGCAAGCGCGAGCCACGCCGTCCGCCGTCCATGTTCGGGACGATCTGTCTGAAGGCCGTAGGCGCGCGTCATGACCGCCCTCCGGCAAAAGAAGACGGGGGGACGCAGCCGGACGCCGCGAGGATATGGATACAGGGAACAGAAAAAGAGCAAGCCGACATAACATTTCCCTGAAGGGACGGGTTAGGCCGGCTTGCGGCGCGAGGTTTCTGAAGGGGCGCGAGGCCCGCTGGAAGGACGAAATGACCCCGAAAAAACGGCACAACAAATCCTTAAAAATAAGGCCGTCGTGCGGCTCGGGGTTGGGGCTCAGAGGCCCTCAGGGGGAAAGAAAATAGCGTTTTTCGCTATGACACAGAACACAAAAACATGTCCGCGGGGCAGTCCATCCACGGAAGGAGAAAATTGTCTGTGGGTGGCTCGCACAGACAAAGGGCGGAAGATCGGAATGCGGGATTCCTGAGGGCCGCCCCGCGGAACAGGGTGCACATACCCTGTTCCCTTAGTAAGTTCTTTTCCGTTCGCAGTCAACGTTTGCGGCCATCAAAAAGCAATTTCCGCGCTCTCCAGACGCAAACATACCCTGAGACGCAAACCTTTCCTTTCGCTACCCTGCACACCATGCGAATATGTTCGCCTCTTGGCTGGCGCAGTTCAGCAGGGCCACGCTCATGGAGCTGCACTCCGTGTTGTAATGCCAAAGACAATCTTCAAAATAGCTCTGAATTTATATCATGGAATGTAAGAGCACGCGAGACGTACCATAAAATTCATGTTGAATTGTCATATTGAATCGTTTATAGAAGACAATTATATATAAATACTTGTTATCAGTTCCCATAGTTTAATTTGCGTGCAATAAATGCAGTAAAAAAAATCTTAACTTGCATTTTTGCAGCTATATTTATGCTTGATTTTTTAAAAATAGCGTGCAATATAGAAAATTACCACGTCGGGCAGCATTAACCATTTTCGGTGAGATGTATATGAATAACAAATATTCAATGAAAACCTGTTACAGCAAATCAAGGATTGGCAACATTAAAGCGTGAGTTTGAAAAGCATTTCAAAGAGAATACAGGTGTTGAAATAAGCCTTTCTGATTTCTCGGAAGCAGCAAAGCGTCCTGACTTTGTATTATTTAGCCAAGATGGAGTTCTGCAATTAATTGAAATAAAACGACCAAAACACTGCATTGATGATACAGAATGGGAGAGAGTGCAGAATTATTTTGACCAGCTTAAAGATTTTTTTGAAAATCCTAAGCACACAGATTTTCTAAGCATTGCATCAAGTTACCATATCACTATAGTATGTGATGGAGATAAGTTAAAAGGTTCCGCTAAAAAGGCTTATGAAGCTTACAAAAAGGAGGGATTATTGACCGTTATTGATTGGAGTTCATTTTTGCTGCGAACAAAACAAACACACCAAATATTTCTTGATGAAGCAGAACGCCTCAAAAGTATATAATATGAATCTCTCCCCAAATAAAACACATCAGCCAGTCGCCGTAGACCTCTTTTGTGGAGGAGGCGGCTTGACTGTTGGTTTAAAGAAAGCAGGATTTACCGTTGCCGCTGCTGTGGAGATAGAGCCTGCCGCTGCATCAACTTTTCAAATTAACCATCCAGGAACAAAGCTTTTTATTCAAGATATTCGTCATGTTTCCGGAAAGGATTTACTAGCTCAGTCTCCGACTGGAACTATTGACTTGCTTTCAGGATGTCCTCCGTGTCAGGGATTCACCAGCCTAACTGCCAAATACAAGCGCGATGATCCGCGAAATACCTTAGTCAATGAAATGCTGCGCCTCATTAAAGAAACCCTTCCAAAAGCTGTCATGATGGAAAATGTTCCTGGCCTTGCGCTGCGTGGAAAGCATCTCCTTGACCCGATGTGCAGCCAACTAGAAAATTTAGGCTACAAAATAACACTGAATGTTTTACAAGTCGCTGATTATGGTGTTCCACAATTCAGAAAAAGACTAGTATTACTTGCGGGACGCGGGTTCAGCATTTCCATGCCGCAGCCAACTCTCTCCAGCACTGGGGCCAACGGTCTGCCGATGTGGAGGACGGTGCGCGAGGCTATTTCACACTATCCCGCCCCTATCACATTCAGCGAGGCAAAACTTTTGGGCAAACTCCCTTCACGTGAGTGGCATGTAGTCCGTGATTTATCCGCTCAAAATATTGCTCGACTTCAAGCAGCTACTCCCGGCACAAGCTGGGAAAATATTCCTGAATCGCTCCGGCCTCCATGTCATCAAGGAAAATATAGAGGTTTCTCTAATGTTTACGGCAGAATGGAGTGGGACAAAGTCTCCCCCACCATAACAGGTGGTTGTACCACTTTAAGTCGTGGGCGCTACGGGCATCCTACCGAAAACAGGACTATTTCGGTACGTGAAGCGGCCACATTACAAACATTTCCGGAAGATTATATTTTTGACACGCAATATATGGATAAGGTTTGTAATATCATTGGGAATGCTCTTCCTTGCGAGTTTGCCAAACAGATTGCATCGCAGTGCCTCTGCGCAATACAATTTTCCAGCTAACTTTTATTTAGAAAAAATTCCAGAGCTAGCCAGCAATATCGGCTATTCGTCTTCGCATCGGGAAAGGCGCGCAGTACGTCCAGGCAGTCGCCATGATACAGGATGCCGTCGCTCATCCCTACCTCCACCCCTCATACGGCTCTTTAAAAATAACATCCTTCGTCACCGTGACGTTGAAGCGGTAGCCGGGACGGATTTCCAATGTCGGCTTGACGTTCAGGTTGCGCTGAAGGAGCGTCGTCGTAGTCTGTCCGAGCTGCGACGCCATCGCGGAAATCATTTCGTCCTGAAGACTCGTGCCGTTTTCCGTCGTAGAGCCGTCGTTCGTGCCGTCCATCGCATAGGCCGTGCCGCCCACAATGGCGGACATCAGGAAGGACGATCCGAAAATACGCCAGTAGTGGTTGTTCACCTGATCCTGAAAGCCCGCCATGCCGCCCATATCCGCGCCGGGCATGGCCCCTAAAGTGATGGATGAACCATCGGGGAAAATGAGCCGGTTCCAGGCGATCAGCACGCGCTCCTGCCCGTAGATCACGCGGGAATCATAGACGCCGTAGAGCTTCGCGCCCTGCGGAATAAGCAGAAAGCGCCCCGTGGCCGAGTCGTAGACGTTGCGCGCCACCTGCGCGATCATGTTGCCGGGCAGATCGGAGTTGATGCCCGTAACCATGACCGCTGGAATGACCGCGCCGGTCTTGATTTCATAGGGCATGCCTTCCGTGCGCTGCTGCGCGAGCTGCCAGGACGTGTCCCTGTTCGCCCGCTCGAAGAAGGCTTCCTTGTCCCGATCCGCCGCCGGATCATAGTCCGAGTCGGAAGCGACGCGTTCGCGATCCGGGGCGCGCCGTTCGGCAACGGCGGGCGACGCCGCCGGCGCGGACGCGGTTTCGCCAAAGCGCCGCACCACCAGCGGCGCGGCCAGCGCCGTCTGATAGGACTGACTCTTGGCGCGCCGGATATTCTCCACGCGGGGATCGACCGGCGGCAGCTTTTCCTTCTGGACGACCAGAAGCGGGGCCGGCTGCTGCGCGGGCGGCGTCGGCGGGGGAGTCACAAGCCCCGCATGAGCGTTGTCTTCCGGCAGAAGCGGCGCCCTGCCCACGTTCTCGTTCACGGGAATTTCCGTCTTCTTCTCCTCCTGCCGTCTGGAGGGATCGTTGACCTGAAGACCGTAGACCAGCGCCCCGACAAGGCAGAAGCCGACCGCGACGGCGGCGTAAACGGGCCAGCGCGCCATGCGCCGCCCGCCGGGATTGCCGCGCAGATCAAGACCGTTCGGATCAGCCATTTGCCGCCCCCTTGCGCTCGATGCGCACCTCTTCCTGATCGCGCCCGACGCCAAGAACCAGCGAAAGCTCGTCGAACACGCCGTCCACGATGATGTTGCCGCCGTCGATGCGGTAATTGACAAGCACCTGCTGTTTGCCGTCGCGCGCGAATAATACCGGCATGTCGGCAATGCGCTTCGGCAGATGCACGTAGGTCTTTTCCCCGTCGTCGAACACCCGCGTGGGTTTCCACGAAGCCCGCCCCTTCAGGGTATAGTTGAAGTTCAGATCGGAAACGTCCGCCGTATGGCCTTCGGCGGCCTTGAGCGCGTTGCGCTCCCGCTCCTTCACGCGCGCTTCGCGCGTCTCCGCCAGTTTTTTCTTCATGGCGTCCGAATACACAAAGCCCACGTAGGGCGTGTGGCCCGTGCGCTGCGAGATCAGCCGCAGGTGATAGACGCGCCGATCAGTCGTCACAACGGCTGTCGTCTCCAGCCCCGCGTCCACGGGCTTGACGAACAGATGCGTGGTGTCGCCCGCCGTGCCGGATTCCACCATCCAGCGCGCCGAATCCCCCACAATGATTTCATTGACCCTTTCCCCCGGCTGGAGCTCCACGTCGCAGACCTGCATGGGGCTTGCGATGATGGTCGGCAGGCTCGCCCCGTGGACGTAAACGAGCTTCCCGGACTGCGACAGCACGGGCGCGGGGCCGCGCCCGGCCCAGTCCCGCGTGAGGTTGAGCGCGCGTCGCTCCTTTGCCGTCAGGGGCACGGTATCCGGC
>CALVHG010000056.1 GCA_944327285.1 uncultured Desulfovibrio sp.
GCTTCCTTCGTCGCAACGGGCACGGCCTGCGGCCGCCTTCGGTCGCGGCTAGCGCGCAAGGGCTGTTTCCTTCCCCCAGGCCCCCATCCTTCCCCCAACGCGCTTTTTCAGAGGGACACAGGCCTTGTGGCAAAAACCTTTTAGAGCGTTTCAACTTTGAAAAAGGTGAAACGCGAGGCGGCGGCACAGCGCCGCCCGGCCCAAAGTGAGCGGAAAAACCGCGTTTTTTTCCGCGAAACGACAGGCCGTATGGTTTGAAATGCGAAGCATTTCAAACTGAAAAGGCTCTAAGGGAGGCCCGGCACGCAGGGCCTCCCCCACGCTTCGCTTTTCCCCGGCCTCCCGCCGACGGCACAGGCTGTACAGCCATTGAACAGGGCACGCCTTCGGCGTTACGTTGTTTTCGGTTGTACAGCGCCGCCCGGCCCCAAAAAACGGAAAAAACTGAACTCGTTCCGCAAAACGACAGGCCGTATGGTTTGCAACCTGAAAAGGCTTATGAGCGAGGAGGTCTTCATGAAAAAATATGTCGCGTTATTTCTGGGAGTTGCCATGCTGGCTCTTTCCGCGTTCCCCGCGTCGGGCAAAGAGGCCCCGTATTACGAATTTTCTCTGGGTTCCGCGCAGATTCAGGTGCTTTCCCTTGTGGAAAAAGATTTGAAAGCCGCCATTCTCCAGCCGGGGACAGAAGCTCAGCGGGCCGCAATCGCCCGCGCCTATCCCGAAGGAGCTGTTCGTAATTTTCTGAACGTGCTACTGCTGCGCGGCAACGGTATTGTCGCCCTGGTGGATACGGGCTTTGTCTGGACAGGGCCGGAACTGGATGCGGCCCTGCGTCATGCGGGCATTACGCCGGAAGACATCACGCATGTCGTTCTTACCCATGCGCACAGCGATCATATTGGCGGTCTGCTCCGGGAAGGGCAGCCGAGTTTCCCCAAGGCAAAAATTCTCTTTTCCCGCAAGGAGCTTGCCTACTGGACAAATCCCGCCAACCGGGCGGCGGCTTCCGAAGGCGCGCGCAAAATTTTTCAGGAGATGGACATCATCCTGCGCGAGTATGGCGATCGTATCTCCGGCATTGAGCCGGGAACGGATATCTGGAAGGAACTCCCCGGCATTCAGGCCGTGGATGAATCCGGACATACGCCCGGTCATATAGGAATCAAGGTAACGGGAGACAGCAAAACGTTTGTATTCTGGGCCGATCTGCTCCATGCCTTCGCTGTCCAGTCGGTCATGCCCTCCCTGTCTTCCGACTATGACATGGACCCGGTCGCGGCCGCGCAGAAGCGCGCGGACATGCTCCAGCAGGCCCGTGCCGAAGGCTGGCTGATTACAGGCGCCCATGTGCCCTTTGTTCAGCCTCGCGCTCTGGCGACAACAACTGCGCCGTAGCCGAAGAGCGCATACCCGCCGCCGTCCCAAGACCCAATTTCAACAACATTTGCCGTCGGCCGCAGCGGGATTTGTCCGCTTGCCCGACGCGAAAGACGGCAAAAGGGGGGCCGCCCGGTACGGTCCCCCGCATCCGCGTACCGCATACAGACATTGCCGCCATACCCCGATCGTTGCCGGGAAAACGCCTTCCGCGGCAACGGCCACACAAAAACGGCGACCGCATACAGTCATGCGGTCGCCGTTTTTGAGCGTTTCGCCTTTGAAAAAGGGGAAACGCTCTAGTATTAACAACCCCTCGCAGGAACAGGGGAGAGCCCTTATTTTACCCGCCCGTGCTTGAGGCTGGCGCCGTGGCGCATGAAGTAGATCTGCTCCGCAATATTGGCGGAACGCCGCCAGATGCGCGTCAGGGAACGGACAATCAGCATGGCGTGGATGGCCGCGCGCGGATCGCCGGAAACTCTCCCGTCCTCGCCCGGCATGGGCATCAGGGCTTGAAGCAGAGCCACTTCCGCCTGCAGAGCGTCGTCTTCGTCGGCGCGCAGATTAAGGGCCGCCTGAGCGTCCTCCTCGCGGAAGGCGTCGGAGGCCTGCGCGTAGGCGGCGCGGGCCTGAGCGAACATTTCCCGCAGGCGGCGCATATCTTCTTCATTAATGGGCAGCTCGTGCAGCAGCAGCACGCGCTCGGCAATGGCGGCGGCCTCGTCGCCGATGCGCTCCAGATCAACGACCATGCGCAGGGCGGCCACGACAAAGCGCAAATCTCCGGCCACCGGTTGCAGACGCGCCATGACCCGCAGACAGAGTTCGTCTATTTCGTTTTCCAGATCGTCAATGACGGCGTCGCCTTCCTGCACGGCCAGCGCGCGGGCGGCGTCATCCTGCGCCAGCGCCTTGCCGCTTTCATCCAGCGCAATGCCCACATGGGCGAACATAACAAGCAGACGCGTGCGCAGGGTCGCCAGCATCTGCCGCGAAGAATCCTCAAAAACGCTTTCCATTAGCCGAACCTGCCTGTGATGTAATCTTCGGTTTGCTTCTGGGCGGGGCGGGTGAAAATAACGTCCGTCTCGCCGTGTTCAATGAGCTTCCCCATATAAAAGAAGGCCGTTTCATCGGAGATACGCGCGGCCTGCTGCATGCTGTGCGTCACAATGACGATGGTCAGACCGCTTTTCAGTTCCATGACGCTTTCTTCCACATGGCGCGTGGCTATGGGGTCAAGGGCGCTGGCGGGCTCGTCCATCAGCAGCACTTCCGGTTCCACGGCCAGAGCGCGGGCAATGCACAGACGCTGCTGCTGCCCGCCGGAAAGGCCCAGCGCCGAGGAATACAGCCGATCCTTAACCTCGTTGAACAGGGCCGCGCGGGTAAGGGCAATTTCCACCCGCTCGGCAATGGCGTTTTCATCCTTCATGCCATTGACGCGCAATCCGTAGGCCACGTTCTCAAAAATGCTCTTAGGAAAAGGGTTTGGCTTCTGAAACACCATGCCCACCCGCCGCCGCAGCGAAGCCACGTTGGCGCCGGGAGCGTTGATATTTTCGCCGTCCAGCTCGATCACCCCTTCCACGCGGGCATTGGGCACAAGATCGTTCATGCGGTTGAGACAGCGCAGAAAGGTTGACTTGCCGCAGCCCGAAGGGCCGATAAGGGCCGTTACCTTGCCGCTTTCAAAGGATAGACTCACATTATGCAGGGCTTTGTGATCGCCGTAAAAAACGCTCACATCCTGCGCCTTCATCGTAATGCTCATGCATCGACTCCATCGGCGTCGCCTGCGCGACCGGAATTCTCCGCGACCGGCGCGGTCCGGGAGTCCTCGTCCCCGCCATGCGCCGCCGCAAGGGTAAAGACAATGGCCGTGCTGCCGTCCTGCGCGGGGCTTTCCGCCCAGATCCGGCCGCCATGCCGCTCCACCACATGTTTGCAGATGGCCAGCCCCAGCCCCGTGCTCTGCTGGCCGCGATGAGCTTCCACGCGATAGAAGCGTTCAAAAATGCGTTCCAGATGTTCTGGGGCAATGCCGGGGCCGTCATCAACCACGCGGAAGATGACGATGGCCCCCTCCTGTCGCGCATGCACGCGCACAGTGCCGTTTTCGGGAGAGAAGCGGCAGGCATTTTCAAAAATGTTCCGAAACACCATGCCGAGGCTTTCGTCATGGGCCAGCACTTCCAGCCCGGCGGGAATATCCACGGCAAGGCTGACCTTGCGCCGGGAGCAGACTTCAGAACAGATGGTCTGCGCCTGCGTTACGATTTCTTCCACCGGCGTCGGCGCAAGCTGCAAAACGCCGTCTTCGCTCTCAAGCCGCGCCAGCGCCAGCAAATCCTTCATCATGGCGGAAAGATAGCTGCCGTGCTTGTGGATAATCTCCGCAAAATGGCGACATTGGCTGGCGTCCTCCACTTCCATCAGCGTTTCCGCGTAGCCCTGTATGGCCGTCAGCGGCGTGCGCAGCTCGTGAGACACATTGGCCACAAAGTCCCGGCGCACCCGTTCCAGCCGCATCAGCTCGGTGATGTCGTGGAACACGGCCACCACGCCCACGCGCACGTCCACGTCATCGGCCCGCGCCAGACGCACAGAAAAATTCTGCCCGGACGGCAGCTCCAGCGGCAGGTGCATGACCGCCTGCGTATCGGACGAGGAAGAAGAAAGCAGCGTTTCCACGGCGTTCTGAAGACAGGGCACGGGGATGCACTTGATCAGCGGCTGTCCCAGCGCCCTGGAAACGTCGGGGAAAACCCGCCCCAGCGCGCGATTAACCCGCCGCACGTTGCCTTGCCTGTCCAGCACCAGCACGCCGTCGCCCATGATGGTCAGCACGCTTTCCAGCTGGGCGGCCTGATCCGCCGCATAGCCGATCTGTTCCTCAATATTATGCGCCATAGCGTTGACAGCTTCGGCCAGCGGGGCAAATTCCCTGCCCGGCACATGGCGCAGGCGGCGATGGAAGTTGCCTCTGGCGATGGCCGTCACGGCGTTGACCATATGATCCACCGAACGCCGCAGGGCCCCGGAAATCAGGACGGCCAGAATCGCCGAAAGCAGCAGCGCCGCCACTGCCAGACGCGAGAGCACGCTCAGCTGACTGTCTATGTCGTCCAGCAGATCGGCCAGCGGCACGGCCAGCCGCAGCACGGAGCCGTCAGGCAGCAAATGGGCCGCATAAGCGAAGGGCTCGCTCAGACTGCCGCTTTCCCGCACGGCATAGCCGTCTCCCTGCGTCCTGGCCTGCATGATTTCAGGCCGGTCGTTGTGATTGTCCAGCGTTCGCTCGTCAAGGTTGGCGCTGGATTCGGCGCGCACAGCCCCGGAAACGTCCACCAGCGACAATCGCGCCTTGGCATGCCCCAGCAGCTGCAGCAATGCGTGCACATCCTTGCCTTCATCGGCCTGCGCCGCATACAGGGAGGCAGCCATGCGGCATTCGCGCAGCAGCTCTTCCTGCGCCGAGCTCATCTGCTTTTCTCCCAGAAGCATTCTGGCGTAAAACAAGCTCAGACTGACCGATAGCAGGCCCACAAGAAAAATCGCCCAGAACACGCGGACCCGGAACGACAGCCCTCTTCCGTATACCATGATTTCCTCCGCCGTCGGCGGCGTCTGCCGGACTCCGGCCCGGCGCTCCCTGATGTTTCCTGTCTGCCGCCGCGCAAGGGACGCCCCCGCGCGCCGCAGAACTCAGTCTTCCTTCAACCGATAACCGACGCCGCGAACAGTTTCGACTACGGCCGACGCCGCGCCCAGCTTGGCGCGCAGGCGGCGCACATGCGTGTCCACCGTGCGGGCATACCCCTCGAAAGAATAGCCCCAGACGGTATTCAGCAACTGTTCGCGCGTGCGCACCGCGCCGCTGTGACGCAGCAAATCTTCCAGCAGGCGAAATTCCGTTGCCGTCAGGGCAAGACTCTCGCCGTTGACGGTGGCCTGATGCCGCTCCGCATCCAGCGCAATCCCATGATGACGCAGCACCGCGCCGCTTCTGGCACGCTCCTGCCGCCGCAGAATGGCTTTGACGCGCAACATCAGCTCCCGCACGCTGAAGGGCTTCACCACATAATCGTCGGCCCCCAGCGTCAGACCCACCACGCGATCCACTTCCTCGCCGCGCGCCGTCAGCAGCAGCACCGGCACCAGCGGACCGTTTTCCGTGGCCAGACCGCGCAGCACGTCAAAGCCGTCCATGCCCGGAAGCATCACATCCAGCAGCATCAGCGCGGGCTGCTCCGTGCGGGCCAGCGTCAAACCGGCGGGACCGTCTCCGGCTTCCAGCACGTCAAAGCCCTCCCGCTCCAGATGGTAGCGCAGCAGTTCGCGGATATCGGCCTCATCTTCCACAACGAGAATCTTCTTTTTGTCCATGACCTCTTTCCTCTTCGGGACAGGCACACTTCATCCTGTTCGAGCGACATGCGCGGGGCGAAAATGTGACAATAGCGTGACAAGCCCCGACAGCCCCGTAAAAACGGAGCTCAACGACGCAACAGGCGGGGAAATATACAAAAATGACAGCGCGGCAGGATGTCGTCGTCTTTTCTTTCTGCCGTCACACAACCGTCACATCCCGCCGCAATAAGGGATTCGCGAAAGGAATTTCCCCTCTCGGCAACAACGTTCTTAACATAAGGAGTTCACCATGAAATTCGCTCTGCTGTGTGCCGCCGCCGTAACGGCTGTGAGTCTGGCCGCCCCTGTCGCCGCCGGCGACCTGACCATCAACGGTTCCACCACGGTGCTGCCCGTCGTGCAGAAAGCCGGCGAAGCCTTTATGGCCTCGCATCCCTCCGTGCATCTGAGCATCTCCGGCGGCGGTTCCGGCAACGGTATCAAGGCGCTGATCGAAAAGCAGTGCGACATTGCCATGAGCAGCCGCGACATTCAGGGCAAGGAAAAAACCGCCGCTGAAAAGAACGGCGTGACCCCCCAGCGCACCGCCATTGCCGTGGATGCCATAGTTCCCGTTGTGCATCCCGACAACAAAGTAAGCAACCTCACCGTGCAGCAGCTTGCCGACATCTACGCCGGCAAGATCAAGAACTGGAAGGACGTGGGCGGCGACGACGCCAAGATTGTCGTCATCTCCCGCGACACCTCCTCCGGCACCTTTGAAAGCTGGCACGAACTGATTATGAAGAAAACCCGCGTCACCCCCGCCGCCCTCATGCAGGCTTCCAACGGCGCCGTCTCCCAGGCTGTCGCCAAGAACCGCAACGCCATCGGCTATCTTGGCCTCGGTTACCTCAACAGCACCGTCAAGGGCCTGAGCGTCAACGGCGTCAAGGCATCCGCCGACACGGCCCTGTCCCGTCAGTGGCCCATTGCCCGCGAACTCTACATCTTCACCAACGGCGCTCCCGCTGGCGACGCCAAGCTCTTTGTGGACTATCTGCTTGCCCAGGACAAGGGGCAGAAGGACGTCCGCGAAGTGGGCTTCGTGCCGCTTGCCAAGTAAGAACGGACACGCTGCGGGGGAAGGCGCGGCTTTCCCCCGCGCCCCATACCCGCAATTTTCAGAGCGTGTTGCCTTTGAAAAAGGCTGAAAATGCTCTGGATCATCTGTCGTCGCAAGCGGGCTCCTTCCTGAAAGGACAGCTCCGCCGCGCCGCCCCTGTCTGCATTGATTTGCCCCCCTCACCATTTCCCTATCCAAGGACAGCCGCATGCGATTGGGCAAAGAAGACTGTATCCGCTACCTGCTGGCAGCCGTGGCCGGCAGCTCCCTGCTGGCGCTGGCAGGCATCGTCATTTTTCTCTTTCTGGAAGGCCTGCCCCTGTTCAGCACGCATTCCCCGCTGGATTTTCTGGGCGGCATGCTGTGGTACCCCACCGAAGATCCCGGCCTGTTCGGCATTTTCCCGTTGCTTGTCGCCTCGCTGGCCGTAACGGCGCTTTCTTCCCTGCTGGCCGTCCCTCTGGGCGTCATGACCGCCGTGTATCTCAACGAGCTTGCGCCCCCGGCGGCGCGCCGCATCATCAAGCCCTTTGTGGAACTGCTGGCGGCCCTGCCCTCCGTGGTTCTGGGCTTTCTCGGCATGGTCGTTGTCGCTCCCTTCCTGCAGGACTATCTGGGAGCGGCTTCCGGCCTGAATCTGCTCAACGCGGCCCTTGTTCTGGCCATCATGAGCGTGCCGACCATCTGCTCTGTTTCTGAAGACGCGCTCCATGCCGTTCCCCGTTCCCTGCGCGAAGCCTCTCTGGCCCTCGGCGCCACGCGCTGGCAGACGATTTATCGCGTCGTCGTGCCCGCCGCCCTTTCCGGCATCGGCACGGCCGTCATGCTCGGCATGTCGCGCGCCATCGGGGAAACCATGGTCGTGCTCATGGTCGCGGGCGGCGCGGCCATGCTGCCGGAATCCCTGCTCGATCCGGTGCGCCCCATGCCCGCTTCCATCGCGGCGGAAATGGCGGAAACCCCCTTCCGCAGCGAACATTATCACGCCCTCTTTGCCATCGGCATTGTTCTCTTCCTGCTGACGCTGGCATTCAACATCGTGGCTTCCCGCATCGCGGAAAAACACCGCATGGCAGGCTCTTCGGGGCTGTAACGGATTTTTGAAAGGCATATCGCATGCACGCATCCATGGAAACGTCTCCCGCGCGCCGTATTCTTGTGCAGGGCCTCATGTTCGGGCTGCTGCGGGCAACGGCCGCCGTCAATGTTCTGGCCCTGGTCGGCATCTGCATTTTTCTCGTGGCGCAGGGTCTGCCCGCGCTCTCCTGGAATTTTCTGACAGAGCCTCCCCGCAACATGATGACCGAGGGCGGCATCTTCCCCTGCATCATCGGCACGGCCCTGCTGGCGCTGGGCTCCCTCTGCATTTCCTTCCCGCTGGGCGTGGGCTCCGCCGTTTATCTGCACGAATACGCCGGACGCAGCCGCTTTGCCTCCTGGGTGCGCTTGGGCGTCAACAATCTTGCGGGCGTGCCTTCGGTCATTTTCGGCCTTTTCGGCCTGTCCTTCTTTGTCACCTTCTGCGGGCTCGGCGTATCGCTGCTTTCCGGCATTCTCACGCTGGCGGTGCTGACCCTGCCCGTCATCATCAGCACGGCGGAAGAGGCGCTTCGCTCCGTGCCGGATGCCTACCGCGAAGCCTCTCTCGGACTGGGGGCATCCAAATCGCAGACCATTGCCCGCGTGGTGCTGCCCTGCGCCCTGCCCGGCATGCTGACGGGGGCCATTCTTGCCGTGGCCCGCGCCGCCGGTGAGACGGCGGCCATCATGTTTACGGCCGCCGTCTTCTTTACCCCCAAGCTGCCCGACTCCCTGCTGAGTCCGGTCATGTCTCTGCCTTATCACATGTATGTGCTGGCAACCGCAGGCACGGAAATAGAAAAGACCCGTCCGCTGCAATACGGCACGGGGCTTGTCCTCATCGTGCTGGTGCTTGGCATTAACCTTGCCGCCATCATTTTGCGGGATCGCCTGCAACATGGCGGCAGACGCTGATACAATCCCTTATTATTATGTATAATTTTGAGGGGGAAGGCCCCCCTTTTGCTCGCGGCAAAAAGGGGGGCCTTCCCCCTCAAACTCCCCCATCCTCCCCAAAACCCGCGCACTGTGCCTAGAGCGTTTCAACTTTGAAAAAGATGAAACGCGAGGCGGCGGAACAGCGTCGCCCGGCCCACAGTGAGCGGAAAAACCGCGCTTTTTCAGACGTATTTACTACAGCGGGAGCAACTTCCATCGTGAAGCTGCTCCCGTTTTTTTACGCTCTTTCCCGCTCCCGCCGCTCCGGGCAAGAGTTGCCGCCCGGTAGAATTTTCATAAAAATTTTTTCAATAAAATCAAACTACTCTTATTTTGGTATACTCCTTGAAATACTCCTGGGCGCAAGGAGTGTAACATGCAATTTATTCCTACATTCAGTTCGCAGGCATCGTCATGGTCCCTGTTCGATACGGCGGGTTTCACGTCGGCCGATTACGGTTCGGACAGTGACTTCAACGATCTCATGCAGGAAGCGCTGGAAGAAGAGGAAGAAAGGAGCGCGCGCCCGACCAATCAGGTCGCGACTTCCAACCCTCTGCTTACGGGTCCCTATAATCCCAAGGTCAGTTCCAACGGCGTGACCTTCACGCTGGAAGAAGTGTGCTTTACCAAGAACGAGCTGGCGGAATTACGCGAACAACTGCTCAAGGAAGGCGCGCCCGAAGACGCGCTCGGAAATTTCGACTTGCTGGCCGGACGCCCTGACGGGGCCACCCTCGGACAGGTGCTGGCAAGTCTGCAACTCACTGGAAAGCCCTCGCTGACGGATGACGACGTTTCCTCTCTGACAGGACTGCTGAATCAGCTTGATCCTTCGGGAACGTTGACGGATCAGACGCTGGATCTCATGCGCAACGGTCATTCCCAGCAGGCGCTGATCGGTATCAACCAGGCGTTGATGCAGCTCGACGCCACTTCTGAAATCACTCTTTCTCAAGACGATCTCCAAGTTCTCGGCAAGGCGCTGAATCTGCCGGAAAGCGTTCTCGGCAAGATGAAGTCCCTGTTCGGCTCCGCGGACGAACTGACTCTCAACAAGGAGCAGATGAGCGCGCTGCTGGCTCCGGCACAGGACTATCTGGGCCAGCTTGCGCAGAGGCAGCAGAAGCTGGATGACGCCGCTGAAGCTACGGTGAAGCGCGTCATCGGCAAGGCGCGCGACCGCATGAAGAAGGAACGCGAAGCCGAAAGCCTGCAAAGCCGCGAAGTGGAACAGAGCAAGGCCATGATCAAGGAAACCGTGCAGGAAAATTCGCACGGGACCCTGACGGAAGCCCTGCAGCAAAGCGGCGACGCCAAGTTGAACGAAGCCCTGAGCAAGAACGCTCAGGGGACAGATTTGCCCGACGGCTTTGAGCATATCGGCAAGCACGGGCAGGGAGATCCGCAGCAGTTTGCCGGCGGCAATCAGGACGGCAGGGGGCGGAATACGCCCGACGGCGGCAAGAATGACGCCTGGTCCTCGCTGCTCTCCAAGGTAAAGGCGGATACCGGCAGCGGTCTGACAAACACCGCGTATCGTACCGACGGCGTCATGGGCACTGCCTTTGCGACCCTGCATCAGCTTGCGGGGCAGCAGCAGACGCAGAGCGGCGCGCGCGCCGAGGTCGGCCCCTACCTTTCGCAGCAGGCGGCTCAGCAGGTGCAGAACGGTCTGCTTTCCGCGCTGCGTAACGGCGGCACCCGCCTTGATTTGCAGCTCAATCCCGTGGAGCTGGGCAGCATTGCCATTACCCTGAGCTCTCGCAACGGCGAAGTGACCGCCCAGATCCGTACGGAAAAGACGGAAACCATGCAGGCCATGCAGCAGCAGGCCGAGACCATCCGTCTCCAGCTGGAACAGCAGGGCGTGAAGATCGACAAGATCGAAGTGCAGCTGCAGAATCAGGGGAATAATCAGCAGGCCGACAGCGGCTGGCAAAATATGCAGCAGCACAACGCCTGGGCGGAACAAGATGCCCGCCGGGAAGAACTTTCCCGCCTGCGCAACCTTGCTATGGTGCGTAACAGCGCTGGAAATCAGGAAAATAACGGTTTGGCACACTCCATGCAAGATACTGAGCAAACGGCAATATATGCCACCCGGCGGCTAAACGTGGTGGCATAGGTTTAAACGGTATCCTGTGAGGGGAGTAAGAACATGGCAAACGTCAACTCCATATTGACGCAGACGCAAACCGAGTTCAATCAGGCGGTCAACAACAACTCGACTGGCAATGATGAACTGGGCAAGGAACAGTTTCTGCAGCTTCTGGTAACGCAGCTCCAGAATCAGGACCCCCTGAATCCCATGGAAGACCAGGAATTCATCGCCCAGATGGCGCAGTTCTCCAGCCTCGAACAGCTGATGAACCTGAACACCAGCATGCAGGGGCTTACGGACGCCACCAACAACCAGCAGATGTTCAGCGCCACCAACTACATCGGCAAGTACGTCACCGCCGTGGGCAACGTCATCGGCAAGACCAGCACCGAAGGCGCGGACGGCGAGATTGTCAGCGAAATTACTCCCTTCTACTACAACTTCAATGCGCCTACGGCCTCGACGACCATCACCGTCTACGACGCTCAGGGCAACCCGGTATACGTGGAAAACGTGGGGGCCAAGGACGGCGGTACGGTCTTCAAGTTCCAGTGGGACGGCAAGGACAGCTCCGGCGATCTCGTGGCCGACGGCACCTATACGGTCGCGGTTACCGCCAAGGATGCGGATGGCGAAGCGGTTCTCTGCACGCCGATGGTGGCCGACAAGGTGACGGATATCCTGCGCGACGGCAGCACCATCTACCTGCGCCTCGAAGGCGGCCAGAGCCTGAAGCTGTCCGATGTGGAACTCGTTTCCGCCAGCCGTCCCAGCCTTGCCACCGACGGTTCGGAAGACGACAAGAACGACGGCAGCGACGGTTCCGACGGCAGCGATGGCAGCGATGGCAGCGACGGTTCGGGCGGCACTGACGGCGACGGCACCGGAACTGAAGGCGGCGACGGTACAGAAGGAACCGGCACGGCCGATAGCGGCGACGGTACGGATACCGGCAACAAGGCATAGATGTTTCCGGGGGAGGCATCCCCTCCCCCATAAAAGATTCAAATAAACAGCAGCAATCTGTTTTTCATACGGAGGAAAAAATCATGAGCGGTCTTTCTGCCAGCATGTGGACGGGCGTTTCCGGTTTGCAGACCCACAGCAAGAACATGAACGTTATCGGCAACAACCTTGCCAACGTCAGCACCCTGGGCTTCAAGTCGCAGCGCATGGACTTTAACGACTACCTCTATCTGTCCGGCTCCAGCGCCAGCGGCCCCACCCAGATTGGCGCCGGTTCCAGCGTGTACGCCGTGCTGGGCGACTTCTCGCAGGGCGCTCTGGAAGCGACCAACTCCGCCACGGATATCGCCATTGACGGCAGCGGCTACTTCGGCGTGCGCAAGCCCAATTCCGATCAGGTCTTCTACACCCGCGCCGGGGACTTCTACTTCAACGCCGACCGCGAACTGGTCAATCCTCAGGGCATGCGCCTGCAGGGCTGGCGCGTGGACAACACCACCCGCCTGACCTTCAAGCAGGGCGGCGTGACGCTGGGCGATGACAAGGTCGTTGACGAATCCGTCTTTGTGGGCACCGGCTCGCCGACCGACATCATTCTGGACAGCTGGAACATCGTGCCCCAGCGCACCACCAGCGTGAAGTTCACCATGGGCCTGACCGACAACGGCACGGGCGACAAGACCGTGGGCGCCACCGGCGGCAGCAACTTCACGGCTCTGTTCGACACCTGGGACGGCACCGCGCAGCCTCCGCTGGCCGAAACCGCCTATGCCACCCAGTCCAGCATCACCACCTACGACGAAAGCGGCAACGAGCATGAACTGACGGTCTACTATGACCAGGTGACGGTCAAGAACAACCCCGACATGAAGAATATTCCTGCCGGTTATAAGGTCTACGAATATCTCGTGACCATGAATCCCGAAGAAGACATGCGCGTCTCTGATGGTGACGTTGCGTTTGCGGACACCAAGGACGCGGGCAAGCTCATGACCGGCGTGCTGGTCTTCGACTCCGCGGGCAACCTGGTCAACCAGACGGCCTACACCTACAATGGCTCTGGCGATCCTCAGGCTGGCTTGGACGCTAGCGCCTGGTCGCCCACCAAGTTCTCCAGCAACGGTCTGCCGGTCTTTGCGGTCAACTGGACCGGTCAGGACGACGCCAGCACAGTCTGGGGAGATAATGCCGAAGATCAGATTATCGAACTGAACCTCGGCGCCAAGGCCACCGGCAACTGGAGCATCAACGGGACCCCGGTCGATCCCAATACCGGCGACGGCAGCACGCCTCCCAATGAAACCCTCGCCACCGTTACCAACGACTACGAAAGCCTTGCCCTGATGCAGGGTCCCGAAATCATGAGCGGGGCGTCGGCCTGCAACCAGAACAACTCCAGCCTGGTGCAGGATCGCAGCCAGAACGGTTACGCTTCGGGTATCCTGAGCTCGTACAACATCGATGAAAACGGTATCATCTACGGTATCTACGACAACGGCGTCAGCCTGCCGCTGTACCAGATCACCATGTACGACTTCCACAACTATCAGGGTCTGCGTCGCGAAGGCGGCAACCTCTACGCCGCCACCACCGATTCCGGGGAGCCGCGCATCGGCGCGGCCGGTGACAACGGCTTCGGCGAAACCATGGCCTACAACATTGAAAACTCCAACGTGGACATGACCACCGAACTGGTGCGCATGATTACCTGCCAGCGCGGCTTCCAGTCCAACTCCAAGATCATCACGACCGTGGACACCATGCTGGAAACTGTCATCGGCATGAAGCGGTAACAGGAAAAATTTTCCGGGGGCTTCGGCCCCCGGGAAAATATGCGTCGACGCTGCGGGATGGAAGCGTCGCGCCGGACATGCCGACAGGGCATGTATTCTCCCTGCTTTCAGCGCAGGGACCATCCCGAAAACAGATTGCTGTTTACCCTCCGTGCAGGGCGTCGATCATGGGGATCGGCGCCCTTTTTTCGTTTCCAGCTCTTCCCTTTTATGCATAAAGAGCGTTTCAACTTTGAAAAAGGTGAAACGCGAGGCGACGGCACAGCGCCGCCCGGCCTGTAGTTTCGCGAAAAAAAACCGCACTTTTTCCGCGAAACGACAGGCCGTATAGTTTGAAGTACTTCGCATTTCAAACTGGAAATGCTCAAAGACAGCCCCGCAACGGGAACGGCGAAAAGACCTGCGCGATGAAGTTACCGAAGCGCTTCATCGACCAGAACAAAGCGCGTTGGGGGAAGGATGGGGGGCACGGGGGGAAGGAAACGCCCCTTGCGCGCCAGCCGCGACCGAATGGCGGCCGCAGGCCGTGCCCGTTAGGCGACGCAGGAGCCTTACGGGCATCGACAGCAGAGATAAGGGGGTTTCCTTCCCCCCGGAATATTCCTCTCGCGTCGTCATAGGCTCTCGCCCAGCAGTGCGAGCGCCTTTTGCGCGGCCTCGTGCTCGGCCCGTTTACGGCCCCCGCCTTCGGCCAGCAGCACGCGCCCGTCGGGCAGAGTAACGCTTACCCGGAACAGAGGCGCATGCTCCGGGCCGCTGCTTTCAAGGAGCGCATACGTCGGCAGCGCGCCGAAGCGGTGCTGACAGGCTTCCTGCAGCAGCGTCTTGAAATCCTTTTTGCGCGGGGCCTTTCCTTCCCAGTGCGGCCACAGCTCGGCAAAAACGCGCTCCACGGCCCGCTGCGCCGCCGCAAAACCGCCGTCGGCAAAAATTGCTCCCAGCACGGCCTCAAAGACATCGCTCAGCACGGTATCCCGCTCGCGGCCGCCCTGCCGCTCTTCGCCCCGGCCCAGCAGCAGCCTTTTGTCCAGCCCCTGCTCTCTGGCCCGCTGCGCCAGACTTTCCGTGCTTACCAGCTCGGAACGCAGACGGGTCAGCTCCCCCTCGCGCGCGCCGGGAATGGAGGAAAAGAGCTTCTGCGAAACGCAGAGTTCCAGCACGGCATCGCCCAGAAACTCCAGCCGCTCATTATGTTCCTGCCCCGCGCCGTGCTCATTGGCCCACGAACTGTGCGTCAACGCCAGACGCAAAAGATCGGCGCGGGCAAAATCATGCCCCAGCGCGCTTGCTTCCCCAGCCGCCGTATCACGATCGACAGCTCTGGAAGCTGCCGGCATACCTGTTTTCCTGTTCATGGGCACAGTCTAGCCGCTTTGTTGCCGGAGGCAAGCGAAAAAGCCTTGACAGGGCGCGGCCCCGTGTCTACCTCATAGCACGGAACGCCGCCATGTCTCCGGGCATGCGGGCTTCTTCCCTTCCCAATTCCGGGCGAGCCCCTTCCGGCGGCGCGTCCCACAAGGAGCATATTATGGCTTACGACATCCGCCTGATGAAACTGTTGACCGGCGAACTCGTCATCGGCAAGTACGACGCCGAGAACGACAAGCTGACCGACGTTGCCGCCATCCAGACCATCCCCGCCCAGCAGGGCGTGCAGATGGTCATGATGCCCTACGGCTATCCCTTCGAACCCAATTTCACCGGCCAGATTGAAGGAAAATTCTTCCTTTACCGCTATGCCGATACTCCGAAGGAACTCCAGGACAAGTATATCGAAGCCTGCACCAACCTTACTGTTGCCGGCGGTCTTGGCAAGCTCCAGTTCGGTTCCGGCCCCATGCCCGGTTCCGGCAGCGGTCTGATCTCCTAGCAACGTTTTAGAGGCTGGCGCCCCGATATCAGACCGGCACATTGTGCCGCGTCAGCGGAAAAGCGCGTCATGCCTGCGGGGGCCTGACAAACAGGATTCCCCTGAAGCGTTTTGCCTCTGAAAAAGACAAAACGCGGAACGACAGGCCGTATGGTTTGAATCGCGCAGCGTTTCAAACAAAAAAGGCTCTAAGTACGCCCTGCCCCTGCGGACTGCCGCGGGACAGGGCTTTCCCTTGCTCCAGAACCCGAAAAAACTTCATGGTGTGTCATGCGTTCACTGCTGCCCATTTTGCCGCGTCCGAGCCGTTACGCCGGAATAGAGGACGGCGCTTGCCGTAAAGACCCCGACGCTGTCGCCCTGCGTGTGGCGCTGGCATTTCCCGATACGTACGAAGTGGGCATGTCCTATCTGGGACAGAAGATTCTGTACGGAATCGTCAATGCCGAACCGCGCTGGTGGGCCGAACGCGCCATGGCGCCGGATGCCGACGCGGGCGAGCTGCTTCGCAGGCATGGCGCGCCGCTGTGCACGCTGGAATCGGGAACGCCTCTGGCAAAGCTCCATGCCGTGGGCTTTTCCATCACGCACGAACTCTGCTATACCAACGTGCTCTATATGCTCGATCTGGCGGGCATTCCTCTGCGCACGACGCAGCGCCCCCAACGCCTGCGCGAATGTCCGCTGATCATGGCGGGCGGCGGGGCCCTGCTGAGCGCCGAGCCGCTGGCCCCCTTCATCGATCTGATGATGCTGGGCGACGGCGAAGAACTCCTGCCCGATGTGCTGCGCCTGCTGGAAAAAGCCGTGGCCGAAGACTGGACGCGCCGGGCATTTCTTGAAGAGGCCCGCCATATCCCCGGCGTGTATGTGCCTTCCTTCTTTGAGCCGGACGCCGACGGGCGTCTTCGTCCTCTTTTCCCTGATCATAAGCCCCAACGTCGCATCGTGGCCGATCTGAACGATGCCGTTTATCCCGCGGCGCAAGTCGTGCCTATCGGGGCTGTCCACAATCGTCTGTCGCTGGAAATTGCCCGCGGCTGCACGCGCGGCTGCCGCTTCTGCCATGCGGGCATGACCTACCGTCCGGTGCGGGAACGCAGCCTGCCCGATATCCGCCGCCTTCTTGACGACTGCCTCCGGCAGACAGGCTTTGACGAAATTTCCTTTCTCTCGCTCAGCACCGGCGACTTTTCCGCGCTCAAGACCCTGTGCGACGGCGTGCTGGATCGCTGCGCCCAGGAACAGATCAGCCTTTCCCTGCCCTCGCTGCGCGTGGGCTCCATTGACGACGACATCATGCGCCGTATGGCCGATGTGCGCCGCACCGGCTGCACGCTGGCCCCCGAAGCGGGCAGCCAGCGCCTGCGCGACGTCATCAATAAAGGCGTCACCGAAGAAGAGCTTCTCCTGCATGCGCAAAAGCTGCTGGAATACGGCTGGCGACAGGTCAAGCTCTACTTCATGATTGGTCTGCCTACGGAAACCGACGAAGATTTGCTGGCCATTGCCGACCTCTGCCGCAAGGTGCGCGACGCCGCGGGCAAGGGCAATCCGCGCCTGCAGGTGACGGCCTCCCTGTCTCCCTTCGTGCCCAAGCCCTTTACCCCCTTCCAGTGGGAACCCCAGATTTCGCAGGAAGAAATCGAGCGCCGGGTGCGGCTGGTGCGGGACGCCTTCAAAGCCCAGAAGTTTCTCAAGCTCCGCTGGCACGAGCCCGCCGTCAGTCATCTGGAAGGCATCATGTCGCGCGCGGATCGCTCGCTGGCCGACGTGGTGGAGCGGGCCTACCGCAAGGGAGCCATTTTCAGCAGCTGGATGGAACATTTTCGCCTTGAGCCGTGGCTCGAAGCCCTGGAAGAATGCGGCATCGACGTGGACGCCTGCACGCGGGGCCCGTCGCTGGGCGATCCCCTGCCCTGGTCGCATCTGGAGGCGGGCGTCAGCGAAGATTTCCTGCGCCGGGAACGGGAACGGGCGTATGCGGAAAAAATTACCCGCGACTGCCGTTATGGCGGCTGCACCGTCTGCGGCGCCTGCGACACCCCTGCCGGGCCCTCTCTCCTGCCCCATGCTTCCCGCCACGGCGACGAGACCCTGCCGCACAAGCATATCCTTGTTTTCCCCCAGCGGGATCAGCAGTCCCATCAGCCTAAGCGCGATGCCGACGGCAAGATTATCTGCGCCGAGTACAGCAAGAAACCGCCGCAGCTTGATCCCTCTCTTATCTTCAAGGCTGTTCAGTATCGCATCTGGCATACCAAGCTCGACGGCAGCGCCTACCTGAGCCATCTGGAATTGCAGGCCGTGCTGGAACGCGCCCTGCGCCGCGCCGATATTCCCATGAGTTTTTCGCGCGGCTTCCACCCCCTGCCGCTGCTGTCCTTCGGCCGGGCCCTGCCTGTCGGCGTGCAGAGCGAAGCGGAATGGTTCGCCATTACCCTCCGCCGCCACCTGAGCCCGGACGCCGTGGCCGCGCAGCTGACGCCCATGCTGCCGCAGGGCATCAATATTCGCGCCGTGGAAAGCACGGACAAGGAACATCGCACAGAGCAGGCCGTGGCCGAAGTCTTCCGTCTGCGCCTGCACGACGCCGAAAGCACCGCCCGCGCCGTGGCCTGTCTGGAAGACTTCATGGCGCAGGATGTCGTCACCATTCAGCGCGAAAACAAAAAGGGCGAAATCCGCGACGTGAATATCCGCCCCCTGTTTTTGAGCATGCGCCGCGATGCCGACGGGGCCGCGCGTCTCACCTTCGACTGGAGCGAGTCCTACCTCTCGCCCCTCACCCTCTGCCTGGCCGCGTTGCGCCCCCTTGACGATAAGGGCGATCTGCCCGCGCGTCTGCGTCTGCGCAAGATTGCCCAGATATTCGACGACGGCGCCCGCTTCCCGCAGGCGTAACCGCCGAACCCGGCCAAGGCCTGTTGCCGTTGTTCGCAGTTATTGGGGGGAAGGGAAACACCTCTCGCGCTAGCAGAGGGGTTTCCCTTCCCCCAAGCCCCCCATCCTTTCCCCAGCGCGCTTTTTCAAAAGGGGACGAGAGCATGCGGCAATCATCTATACAACTTATTGTTTTATTTGCATAAAATAGCTTCAAACTTGAGTTGATAGGCTCTGACGGGCACGGCCTGCGGCCGCCTTTCGGTCGCTACTCGCGCGAGAGGGCCCGGCCTTTCCGAAGCAAGGGTAGGCGTTCGCGTAGTTTCCCCCCAAACTCCCCCATGCTCTCCAAAAACCACGCACGGCAGCCTCGCAACGAAAAAGCAACATCTCTTCGCACGGACTCGTCACAGGCGGGCCCGTGCGTTTTTCTTTTCACAAAACATTGCGTAAAAAGCTCTTGGCAAAAAAGCGCCGTATGCCTATACTTCCCGCACTTCATAAAGCCGTACACACGGCAACAGGACGCAAACCGCGAGGACAGCATGGGCTCCTACATACCTTTCGCAGATGATCAACCCTTCGCGCTCAAGGTCAAGACGCTGGCCGATGAAGAGCTGCTGGAAATATGGGAAGAAACACAGCAAATAGAAGGCATTATCCGTAAGGAACTGCATACGGACATGACGCTGACGCCGGAATACGAGCAGGTCATCGTCGCCGAACTCAGCCTCCGTTCCGGGCGTCGCCTTGTCGAACGCAAGAGCGGCGAGGCTTCCCCCGCCTAGGCCCAACACTAGAGCATTTTCAGTTTGAAACGCTGTGCGTTTCAAACCATACGGCCTGTCGTTTCGCGGAAAAAACGCGGTTTTT
>CALVHG010000057.1 GCA_944327285.1 uncultured Desulfovibrio sp.
CCTCGCGTTTCACCTTTTTCAAAGGTGAAACGCTCTAGAGCATTTTCAGTTTGAAGCGTTGTGCGTTTCAAACCTTACAGCCTGTCGTTTCGCGGAAAAAGCGCGTTTTTTCGCCTACTTTGGGCCGGGCGGCGCTATCCCGCCGCCTTGCGTTTTATTTTTTAGCTAAAACGCTCTCTTCCGCCGTTGCGGGCGTGCGTCCCTGCCGGGCCCTGCCCGGTTTTTCTTCCTTCCAGCATGAGGTGAGCCGTTCATGGAAGCCGTGGGTTTCGAAGAGTATCTGGCGGCGCTGCTGCATGCGCCCCGTCCCCGCACGGGCGCTCTTGCCTTCTACGATCACCGCGTCGGCAGGATTTGCACGGATCAGCGTCTGCTTTTTCTTCCGCTGGACGATCATCTCTGTCTGCGCGGCGACGGTCTGTTTGAAAGCCTGGCCTGCCGGGAACGCGTTATTTTTGCTTTGGAAGATCATCTGGCGCGTCTGCGCGAGGGCGCGGAGGCCCTGCGTCTGGAGCCCCCCTGCTCCTGGGAGGAGCTGCGGGCCCGCATTGTAGACGTGGCCCGCGCCGCCGGGCGGGATGACTGCGGCATGCGCGTGCTGCTGGGGCGCGGCCCCGGAGGCTTTGGCATCGCGCCGTCCGAATGTCCGGTTTCCAGTCTCTATATCATCGCGCTGGAAAGCAGCCCGACGCGGCCGGAAGTTCTCGAAAGGGGGCTTTCCGCCTTTGCCAGCGCCATTCCCCCAAAGCAGCCCTATCTGGCGCGTATCAAGAGCAACAATTATTTGCCTAATGTGCTTATGGCGCGAGAGGCGGCGGAACGCGGTCTGGATGTAGCCGTGGCCTTTGACGAGCAGGGGCGCATGTGCGAAGCCGCTATTGCCAGCGTCGGCATTGTCGATGCTGAAGGCGCTCTTGTGTGTCCGCCGCCCGAACGCATTCTTGCGGGCACGTCCATGCGGGCGGCTCTTGCGGCGGCTCAGGCTCGCGGTATGACCGTCCTGCGCCGCGACATCACGCGCAACGATATTGCGCATGCGCGGGAAATGCTGCTCTTTACCAGCGCCAGCCTCTGTCTTTCGCTGACTTCCTTTGACGGCGCTCCCGTGGGAGACGGTAATCCGGGGCCCGTGGCCTCGCTGCTGCGGGAAGATGTTCTGCGCATCATGCTCCGCGAAGGGACGTCCTTCTGATGCGCTGCCTGCTGCTGGCCCTGGAAAATACGGGCGCAAGTCTTCTGGAACGCCGCATGGAAGCGCGCATGGTGCTGACCGTGGCGCGCGTCATGCGCGACGGCGGCCGCATGGCGCCCTTTGTGGTTTGCTCGCGCGGCGGCATGCTGGCGGATGCCCTGAGCAGTCAGAAATTACCGCATCTTGCCGTCGGAACGGGCTTTTCAGCCGAGGCGCTGGCCGCCCTGCGTCTGCGCTGGTATTGCCGTCACTGGCGGGGGCTGCTGATTCAGACCTTCGGGCAGGCGTCCGTCTCGCTGGGGAACACGGTGCGTCGTCTGCGCCCCAAGGGAACAACCCTGCTGGCGCATGCTTTTCTTATGTCGCCTCCTTCGCGCAATCTGCTGCAAGGACGCTGGCTGCATACCCTTGCCGCCGCGGACTGCATTCTTTGCGGTTCCGGTCATGTGCGGGATCGTCTTGCGGAGCATCAGATCGATGCCCAGACGCCGCAGGGACCGTCGGAACGCCGTCTGCGTCTGTTGCCGTCTTGCGTGGACGGCGAAAGCGCGCGTCTGCTGGAAATAACGCCCGCCGCTGCCGAGCCCGGACAGCGTTTTATTTTCTGCATGCGGGAAAGTCTGCTGCCCCGCTCCGGCGCAACGCTGGTGACGCGGGCCATGGCTGCTCTGTGGCAGCGCACGGACCTGCCACCCTGGGAGGTGCGCCTTTATGGCGGCGGCGACAGGTTTACTGAAGTCTTTGAGGAGGCGCGCGCTCTTGGCGTCACGTCGCGTCTGTCGCTGCTGGGCGATCAGGATTGCGATATTATGAAGACGGCGCTGGGGCAGGCGCACGCCTTTCTGGTGCCCGGCAGTTCGCCGGAGGAAGCCCCGGTGACGCTCTGGGCGGGCCCGGCCGCCGGTTTGCCCGCCATTGTCAGCCGGGGGCCGCTCCATGAAGAGCGGTTGCGGCATTGCGAAGACGCCGTTCTGTTTTTTGACGAAGGCAATCCGCAGGCGCTGGCCGAAGCCATGATTACGCTCATGCACGACGCCCCCTTGCGCCGGGAGCTTGCGGCGCGCGGGCGGAAGGCTGTCCTGCGTCATCTGCCGGACGACGCGGCGCGAGATTTGTGCGCTTTCTTTGAAAGCTGGTACACGCGGCGCGGCTGGGTCGCGCAGCCCGAACCGGCCGCCGCTCCCTCGAAAAAAAAGAACAAGAACGACGCGCCTCCCGCCGACAGCTAGAGCCTCTTTTGGGTTGGGGGAAGGGAAACCCCTCTGCTCGCGCGAGAGGGTTTTCCCTTCCCCAGCGCGCTTTTTTCGAGGGGGACAAGAGCATGCGGTATCCTTCAAGGACATCATAGTCTGCATGCTCTCATTGTTTAAAATAAACTGAAAACCTGTGGCAATAGGCCCCGGCGCGCTTTATCCGGGAATATGCGGCGCGGTAAGGACGCCGTCGTCCCGTCCGTTATCGCCCCCGGAAGCATGGAGGAGGCGGGGGAATACGCCAATGTGGCGGACGGTTCCTCGGTTGCCGTTCTGATCCTGTTCGCGCAAGATGTTGTGGTAATCTCCTGCTGTCGGCATATCTGGATGATGCCTGACTGGTCTGCGGCATCTTGAAAGTGGCCTTATTCCCGTCTTTTCTGTTTTTCTGGGCGGATGCCGCGGCGAAATCCGCGTATCCGTCGCCTGTTTCTCCTAACACGACCGTTACGGTCAGAAACCTTTCCGAGTCTTCATGAAGTGCAAGATATGTAAAGAAACAGCCGTGGTGGCGCTGCGCAGCCACAATGCGGCTTTTTGTGCCGAGTGCTACAAAGATTTTTTTGCCCGCCAGGTGGAACGCGGCATAGAAAGTCAGAAGTTGTTTACTCGTGAGGAAAAGATTCTTGTGGCCCTGTCCGGCGGCAAGGATTCTCTGGCGCTTATGCTGGAGCTGTCGCGACAGGGGCACAACGTGACAGGTCTGCATATTGATCTGGGCATTCCGGGGTCTTCTCCGGCGGCGCGCGGCGTTGTGGAGCGCTTTTGCGCCCGGCACGGACTGAAGCTCATGGTCAAGGAGATGGCCGCCGAAGGGCTGGCCATTCCAGATGTGAAGGAACGTCTCCGGCGGCCCGTCTGCTCGGCCTGCGGCAAGATTAAGCGGCACTTCTTCAACAAGGCTGCGCTGGACGGCGGTTTTGACGCGCTGGCAACCGGGCATAATCTGGATGACGAGGCGGCCCGTCTTTTCAGCAACACCCTGCGCTGGGATACGGCTTATTTGTCGGATCAGGGGCCGCGTCTGGACGGCGAAGACGGCTTTGCCCGCAAGGTCAAGCCTCTCTGGCGTCTGACGGAATTTGAAACGGCCAATTACGCTTTTCTCATGGGCATAGAGCATCATTATGCCCCCTGCCCCTACAGTCCCGGCGCGAGCTTTACGACGCTCAAGGGCCTGCTGCAACGTCTTGAAGCCGCCATGCCGGGCCGCAAGCTGGACTTCTATCAGGGCTTTCTCAAGCGCGGCCGCCCTGTCTTTGCCCGTCGGGAAGAAGAGGAAGGCGTTGCGCTGGCTCCCTGCGAGTCCTGCGGCTATCCCACATCCTCCGGCGATCTCTGCGGCGTATGCCGTATTCGCGAGGCTCTGAAGGAGGCGCAGGCATGAGCCTCTGGCAGAAAGCCCTGCGCTACGGGCTGACGCCGGGCAATGTCATTTCCTGGCTTTCGTTGCAGCATATGCGTTTCTGGGGCGTCGTGCTGGGCACGTGGCGTCTGCGCTGCAAGGCCGTCCTGCTGGGCGTGCGTCTCGGACGCGGCGTGCGCGCCCACGGCCCCGTGGGCCTGCTGCGCTGGCCCGGCAGCCGCATGGAGATAGGGGACGGCGTCAGCATCATTTCTTCCTGGCGACGCGCCACGGCCTGCACGCTGGCCGCGCCCGTGCGCCTTCGTACCTTCGGCCCGCAGGCCGTCATCAGCATCGGGCCCGGCTGCGAATTGTCGGGAACCTCCATTGCGGTGCGGTCCACTTCCGTAACGCTTGGACGTCAGGTGCTGCTGGGGCCCAATTGCGTTATTACGGATGCCGATTTTCATGCGCCGTGGCCGCCGGAGAGCAGGGCGACGGCTCCGGGAACAGAGCGCGATCGCCCCGTTCAGATCGATGACTATGCCTGGATTGGCATGAACTGCCAGATACTCAAGGGCGTGCATATCGGTCGCGGGGCCATTATCGGCGCGGGCAGCGTGGTGACGCGGGATATACCGCCGCACTGTCTGGCCGCAGGCAATCCCGCGCGCGTCATCCGGTCTCTGGAGAACGAGTAGAGCATTTCCAGTTTGAAACGTTTTGCGCTTCAAATCATACGGCCTGTCGTTTCGCGGAAAAACGCGGTTTTTTCCGCTCATCTTTGGCCGGGCGGCGCAATCCGGCGGCGTGAGCTGTTTCCGACAGGAGGGATAACGTGGCGCTACGGCAGGGGGATGTCGGGGAATATGTGCGGGCGCTGCTGGCCTCGGAGCGCCTGGGCGGGCAGGTGCGGCATCATCGCTGCCTGCCTGCGCGGGAGGCGGAGTATGGCCAGTGCCGTCTGCCGTGGCCGCAGGCCGTGGAAAAGGCGCTGCGCGGGCGCGGTCTTGAAAAGGGGAGCGGAAGTCTCTACATCCATCAGGCCGCGGCGACGGATCTCGTCCGCAGCGGCCGCAGCATTGTTGTGGCAACGCCCACGGCCAGCGGCAAGAGCCTGATTTACAGCCTTCCCGTACTGGCGGACTTTTTGCGCGATCCTGACGCCCGCGCGCTGTATCTTTTTCCGCTCAAGGCGCTGGCGCAGGATCAGGCGATGGCCTTTCAGTCCCTGACAGAAGCCTGGCCGAAAGTGGCCCGCCCGTCCATTGCGCTCTATGACGGCGATACGTCGGACTATGCCCGGCGCAAGATTCGGCGTCAGCCCCCCGCAGTCCTGATCAGCAATCCCGAAATGCTCCATCTTGGCATCTTGCCGCATCATGAACAATGGGCCCCCTTTCTGGCGGGCCTTTCTCATATTGTCGTGGATGAAGCGCACGTGTACCGCGGCGTTTTCGGCGCGCACATGGCGGGGGTATTCCGCCGTCTGTCGCGACTGGCGGCTCGTTACGGAGCCGACCCGACGTTCATCTTCTGCACGGCGACCGTCGGCAATCCCGGAGAGCTGGCCTCCGCGCTGGCCGGATTGCCGCTCCCCGGAGATGCTGAGGGGAACGGACGCGCCCCTGTTGTGCTGGATCGTTCCGGGGCTCCGCAAGGAGCGCGACATTATATTTTTCTTGAACCGCCGCAAAGTCCGGCCAGCGCGGCTATCGATTTGCTCAAGGCCGCTGTGGCGCGCGGTTTGCGCACTATCGTCTATTGCCGATCCCGGCGCATGACGGAACTGGTGAGCCTGTGGGCAGGCGCTGTGGAAGGTCCCCTCGCCGGACGGATTTCAGCCTATCGGGCGGGCTTTCTGCCTGAGGAACGACGCGAGATCGAAGCCCGCATGGCTTCGGGCGATCTGCTGGCCGTCATCTCCACCAGCGCTCTGGAACTGGGCATAGATATTGGCGGATTGGATGTCTGTATTCTGGTGGGCTATCCGGGAACAGTGACAGCAACCTTGCAGCGCGGCGGGCGTGTGGGGCGAGCCCTGCGGGAGTCCGCCGTAGTGCTCGTGGCAGGGGACGATGCGCTGGATCAGTATTTTTTGCGGCACCCGGACGATTTCTTTTCCCGGCCGCCGGAGCTGGCCGTCGTCAATCCCGATAATGCCACTATTCTTGCGCGGCATCTGGAATGCGCCGCCGCGGAGCAGCCGTTACAAATGGAAGAATCTTGGCTGCAAGGCCGCGCAGCGCGCGAGGCGCTGGAGCTGCTGGAACGCAACGGCGATCTCCTGCGTTCCGCGGACGGGACGCAATGGCTCGCTTCCCGCAAGCGTCCGCAACGTCTCGTGGACTTGCGGGGCGCTGGCCGGAGTCTTGTTATCGAGGATACGGAAGGTTCCATTATCGGTTCCATCGACAGCTTCCGGGCATGGCGGGAAACCCATCAGGGGGCTGTCTATCTGCACCGGGGCCGGACCTATGTCATTGAGGAGCTTGATCAGGAACGCGGTTGCGTGAAGGCTCGACCAGCGAAGGTTTCCTATTTTACTCGAACGCGGGGTTCCAAGAGTACCGAGATTCTGGAAGAACAGGCGCGGCAGGCCGTGGGGCGAGCGGCCGTCTGTTTTGGTCGCTTGCGCATTACGGACAGAGTGACAGGTTACGAACGGCGTTCCACATCCGGTAATCGTCTTCTGACCATTGTGCCGCTGGATGCTCCGCCGCATGTTTTTGAAACGGAAGGGCTCTGGTATGTTTTCCCCGATTCCTGTCGGGAACGCATGGAAGAACAGTTCCTTCACTTTATGGGAAGTTTGCATGCTGTGGAACATGCGGCCATCGGGATGCTGCCGCTGGAAGTGATGGCGGATCGGAACGATTTTGGCGGCATTTCCACTCCGCTGCATTCGCAGGCGGGACATGCCTGCGTTTTTATTTATGACGCCTTGCCCGGCGGAGCCGGATTAGCACGGGAGGCTTTTTCCAGAGCTAGGGACTTGCTTACAGTCACCCGCGACGCGATTCTTTCCTGTCCCTGTGAGGACGGTTGCCCGTCATGCGTGCATTCTCCCAAGTGCGGCTCCGGGAACCGTCCCATCAGTAAAGCCGGAGCTATTGTCCTGTTGCAGGATGTGCTGTCTGATTCCGAAGACCGCGAGGGAAAAGCGTTTGCCGCTGCATTGTCTTTTAGTCCGGCGGAAAATAAGTCAATGTCCTCTCCGGTAACGAAGAAAATAGTGTTTCCCGTGGAACATGTAGCCGGCGGTAACCAAAATATGTTTCCCGTGGAACATGGTGAGGCGAATCGTGACGGAAGCAGTAATCTTGCAGCGCAGATGGGGAGATATGTTGTCTTTGACGTAGAAACGCGCCGTAGCGCTGCGGAGGTCGGCGGCTGGCATCTGGCGTCGAAAATGGGTGTCAGTATTTTGGTCGCTTACGATAGCCTGACCCAAAATTGCAGCAGCTATACGCAGGATAATCTGGCTGCGTTCTTCTCCCTGCTGCGCGAGGCGGATGCCGTGGTTGGTTTTAATTCCCTGCGCTTTGATTGCGCTGTGCTCCAACCCTTTGCGCCTTACAATCTCGCGACGCTGCCGCACGTTGATCTCCTGCGGCGCATACAAGATACCCTGCATTATCGCGTTTCGCTGGACAATGTGGCTCAGGCCACGCTGGATGCTCCCAAGAGCGCCGACGGACTGCAAGCTCTGCAATGGTGGAAGGAGGGCCGTCTCGATAAAATTGAAGCCTATTGTCGGGACGATGTGCTGCTGACGCAACGCCTGTATTGCTTCGGACTGGAACACGGCTTCGTGCTGTTCCGCAACAAGGCCGGACAGCGTGTCCGCGTGCCGGTTAATTTTTCCAATGGAGATTCGCCATGCCTTCAGGCACAACACTCTTGAATAGCCTTCTGACATTATTCCCTGATGACCTTTCCTGCAAACGCATGATGGGAGAATACATCCTGTATTATCGCGGGAAAGTTATCGGTGGCATTTATGATGATCGTCTCCTGGTGAAGAATTTGGATGAAGCCGCTGCCTGCCTGCCGCAGGTAGTGCTCGCGCGTCCCTATGAAGGAGCTGGGGAAATGTTGCTTGTGGAGACGGCGAACGACAAGCGACTTCTTGAGAAGCTGTTTACCGTTCTGAATACTGTCTTACCGGAACCGAAGAAGAGGAAAAGGAAATAAACGCACATTTTTCTGAAGAACAGAATGTCGGGGGAGAAGCTCTTTTCGGCTATGCTTCCCTGTGAAACATGCAACGGCCCCGCAGGCGTTATGCCGTGCGGGGCCGTTGCGTTACTCCCTGTGTCATGGCGGGAGGCGGCGCTTCTCTCCGGTTGTCTCACCGGGGGACGGTTATTTTCGGCAGGCGGCCGCGCTGCCGTAACGCAGATTCTCCTGATGAAAAGTTTTCGGGAGAGGGATGGGGGGCCTGGGGGGAAGGGAGAGCCCCTTTTTCAAAAGGGGCTCTCCCTTCCCCCCAGCAACATCTTACTTTTTGCACAGGCCGAGCTGCGCCACGACGGCTTCCGCGCCGAGACGCGCGTATTCCTCGACATTCTTGCCTTCGCGGGCATTTTCGGGAAGCAGCAGCACGGGCTTGTTGGCAAGTTCAAGCCGGGGCTGCACGCCGTAGGATGCCGGGAAGGTATTGTTGAAATACATGTCCTGGAAGCCGGAGAACTTCAGGCTGTGCGCCGTGGCGTCCAGAACCGCATGCTCGTTGCTGTCAATGAGATTGAGAGCGCGGGCATTGCGCAGACCGGCCAGACATTCCCCGCCCTGCGTGCAGGCGATATGACCGTGACGGTTGGCCTCGATCATGGCGTCCATGATCTGCTGTTCCGTAACCTGCACAACCTGGAAGGCGCGATCGCCGCCGGCTTCGATGAAGCGCTGCGCAAGCGCCTTGACGCGGGGGAAGGAAACGGGATTGCCGATCATGGCCGCCTGCGCCACGCTGGGGCTGACGGTGACGGGAGCCCAGGAACGCTGCGCCGCGGGAGCGGCATAGTAACGATAGACAGGGTCGGCATGCTCGCTCTGAACGCCAAAGATGCGCGGCAGACTGGTGATGATGCCCAGATCAAGCATCTTGAGGAAACCGCACATGATGGCGGAGATATTGCCCGCATTGCCGACAGGCACGAAGAGGCAGAGATTCGACACGTCCCAGCCGTACCACTGGGCCACTTCGTAGGCGTAGGATTCCTGACCGAGGATGCGCCAGCTGTTCTTGGAATTGAGCAGCGCCACGCGGTAGTGCTCGGCCAGATGTTCCACCACCTTCATGCAGTCGTCAAAGACGCCGGGCAGTTCCAGCACCTTTGCGCCGCTGCCCAGAGGCTGCGAAAGCTGCTGCGGCGTGACCTTGCCGTGCGGCAACAGCACAACGGATTTGAGGGGCGCGCCCACATAGGAGGCATAGAGCGCGGCTGCGGCGGAGGTGTCGCCCGTGGAAGCGCAGACCGTAAGCACTTCTTCCCAGTTGTGGCGGCGGCACAGCCATTTCAGATAGCTGAAGGCGCAGGCCATGCCCCTGTCCTTGAAGGAGGCGCTGGGGTTCTGACCGTCGTTCTTGTAGGCAAAGGGGACGCCGACCTGATCCCGGAGGGCGGGAGCGGCTTCGATGATGGGCGTAAGGCCTTCGCCAAGATAGACAATATCTTCCTCATCCATCAGCGGGGCCAGCAGCTCATAATAGCGGAAAATGCCGCGCAGAGCCGTGGTGCGCGTTGCGGCGCGTTCGTCAAAAATAGCGCGCCATTGCTGGCCGCTGGTGGAGCGCAGGGCATCGAAACGGGTGTTTTCCAGAAGGAAGACGCCGCCGCAGTCCGGGCAGGTGTAGAGCAGCGTGTCGCCGGGACGGCGCGCCCCGCAGCCGAGGCAGACGTACTCCATTTCACCTCTGTAGGACGGGAAATCTTTGTGGCTCACAGAAAACTCCTTGATAGAAAACGCGCCGGGGAGGCGTTGCCCTTGTAAAAGCGGCAGCGCTGCCCGTACGCTTCATTTTTTCTGAAAAAAGCGCGCTGGGATATGGGGGAATCTTGAGGGAAGGGCCCCTTTCGCGCCGGAAGGGGCCCTTCGTCACACAGGCTGTACAGCGTCCGATCTAGAGCATTTTTAGTTTGAAATGCTGTGCATTTCAAACCATACGGCCTGTCGTTTCGCGGAAAAAACGCGGTTTTTCCGCTCATTTTGGGCCGGGCGGCGCTGCGTCGCCGCCTCGCGTTTCACCTTTTTCAAAGTTGAAACGCTCTAGTGGCGGTTATAGAAGTTGATCAGGCAGCCGTCGAGAATGATCTGACGCTCATCATCGGTAAGGCCGCTGAGGGTAAAGGACAGGGGACGGGCGGCGCTGCCGTCGGCGGGCAGGAGCCAGCCCTGAATCTGTTCCTGGCTTTCGGCAACGGCCTTGCGGATATGCGGGAGCACAAGCACATCTTCCTCATGCAGCTGTTGCGCAAGCGCGGCATCCGCAATGAGCGGCAGCATGCCCCAGTTAATGAGGTTGGAGCGATAGCGCTTGGTGGCGTATTCGGCCGCAAGGTTGGCCCAGCCGCCCAGCACCTTCTGGCAGGACGCGGCCTGCTCGCGGGCGGAGCCGTCCCCCGGCTTCAGGGCAAAGATAGTGGAACCGATGCCCGTGTCCGCAAGGCTTGCGCCGCAGATTTGCGCATAGGCGTCGGCATCGGCGGTTTTGAGGGCCGCGCAGAGCGTCCGCACGGTATCCAGCAGGGAGGCGTCGGCGGGATTTTCGAGACGGGCCTTTTCCAGCGCCTGCGTTGCCTTGGCGCGGCCCACATAAGCGGGGTCCTTGCGGGACAGGGTGAACTCAGACAGACGCAGCGGATTGGAACGCAGGGACGAGGTCTCGCCGGAAGGAATCAATTCGTCCGTTGTGGTAACGGGGTCGGTAATGACGGAGGCCACCTTGAGCAGCAGGTGTTCGGTCAGGGGGCTCATGCGCGGCCAGTCGGTGATATTGGGGCCGAGCTTGAGTTCGGTTTCCGGCTTGGGCTGGTTGTAGCCGTTGTACACGCGGCGGGCGTAGAGCTTCGCGTCAAAGTCATAGGTCAGATCAGGCTGGAGGCGGGCTTCCGTCCAGTCAAGATCGGTGGCCGGCGTGAGCTTGCCGCCGTTGGCCGCCGTGGCGGCAATGGAGCGGGCGTCCATCAGGGCCACGGCGCTGGCCTGTCCGTTGCCAGGCTTGGAGCCTTCGCGGTTGGGGAAGTTGCGCGTGGAATGGCGGATGGAAAGCGCGCCGTGCGCGGGCGTGTCCCCGGCGCCGAAGCAGGGGCCGCAGAAGGCATTCTTGATGATGGCGCCAGCCGCCATGAGTTTTGCCGCAGCGCCGTTGCGGACAAGGGCAAGGGATTGCGGTTCGCTGGCCGGGTAGACGGAAAGGGAGAACGCGCCGTTGCCGGTGCTCTGTCCGTCGAGGATGGCGGAAGCCAGCACGCAGTTTTCAAAGGAACCGCCCGCGCAACCGGCGATGACGCCCTGATCTGTCCAGACGCCGCCGTCATGAATCTTGGCGCGCAGCTGCAGGCCTTCGGCGGCCTTACCGAACTGCTTGCGGGCCTCTTCTTCCACCGCGCCCAGCAGATCGTCGGCGTGACGGATGAATTCCGCAATGGGCCAGGCGTTGCTGGGATGGAAGGGCAGAGCGATCATGGGCTGCACGGCGGCAAGGTCAATGCGGATCAGGCGATCATAGCAGGCGGGGGCTTCGAGTTTCAGCTCCGCATAGTCATTGGCGCGACCGTGCAGGGCCAGATAGTCGCGAACCTTGGAATCCGTGCGCCAGATGGAGGAAAGACAGGTGGTTTCCGTGGTCATGACGTCGATGCCGCAACGGTATTCCACGGACAGGGCGTCGATGCCGGGGCCGGCAAATTCCATGACGCGGTTCTTAACGAAACCGTTTTTGAAGACCGCGCCGATGATGGCCAGCGCCACGTCCTGCGGCCCGACGCCGGGCTGCGGGGTATTTTCCAGCCAGACGAGCACAACTTCCGGGGCGCTTACGTCATAGGTCTTGCCGAGAAGCTGCTTGACCAGCTCCGGGCCGCCTTCGCCCACGGCCATAGTGCCCAGCGCGCCATAGCGGGTGTGGCTGTCGGAGCCGAGAATCATCTTGCCGCAGCCGGCCAGCATTTCACGGGCATACTGATGAATGACGGCCATGTGCGGCGGCACGAAGATACCGCCGTATTTTTGCGCGGCGGTAAGGCCGAAGAGGTGATCGTCTTCGTTGATGGTGCCGCCCACGGCGCAGAGGCTGTTATGGCAGTTGGTGAGGGCGTAGGGCATGGGGAAGCGCTCAAGACCGCTGGCCCTGGCCGTCTGGATAATGCCCACATAGGTGATGTCATGGGAGGCCAGAGCGTCGAAACGCAGGCGCAGGGTGCCGTCCTGCTGCGTGGACGTGTCGTGCGCCGCAAGAATGCGGTGCGCAAGCGTATTGTTGCGGGCCTGTTTGGCGTCGATGCCGCGCGCGGCGGCTTCGTCGACGGAAAGCAGCGCATCGCCGTCAACGATAACGGCCTTGTCGTCAAGCTGGATCATGAGACAGTCCTTTGTGGAAAGGGGTTGAGGAAGCGGCGCGGCGGCACATCAGAGGAGCCTGCCCGCGTGAAAGAAAAACAGCAGCGTGGCGCACAGCAGAAACACGCAGCCCGCGCCCAGATGCAGGCGGCGCTGGAAGACGGGGCTGGAGAAGGTCCGTCGGATTCGGCCAAGCAGCCACGACAGCGTTGAGAACCAGACGAGGCAGAACAGCGACAACATGCCGCCCAGCGCCAGAAACTGCGGCCAGAGAGGGGCCGTGTGGCTCATGAACTGCGGCAGCAGGGTCAGGAAGGAAAGAACGGCCTTGGGATTCAGAACATTGGTCAGGAAACCCTGCCGGAAGGCCTGACCGCGTGTCATGGCGGGAACAGGCCGGGGATCATGCTCGTCAATGTCCGCAACGGAACCGGCCATGCGCGCGCCCTGACGCAGGGAGGCGATGCCGATCCAGCCCAGATAGGCTATGCCCGCCCAGGTGAGAAGACCGAAGAGCAGGGGAGAGCTCGCGATAATGGCGGAAAGCCCGACGATGGCCGCGCCGGTATGAAGGAGGATGCCGCAGGCCACGCCCAGCGCGGCGGCCTGCCCGCGCGCGCGTCCTTCGGCAAGCGCCGTGCGCGAGATCAGCACGAAGTCCGGCCCCGGCAGAATGACCATCAGAGCCGCCACAGGGGCGAAGAGGGCAAGCGCGTGTATCTGGCTGTACATGGAAAAGGGGGGAGCGCCCGGCGCTCCCCCTGTGTTTTGCTGCTAGAGGTTTTCGCCGATGATGTCGCCGAAGGCGCGGCAGCCCACGACCTTGGCGCCTTCCACCTGCGCGGCAAGGTCAACGGTGACGGCGCCGCTCTTGATGGCCTTGGAGACCGCATTGCGAATGCGTTCCGCGGCCTTGGGCACGCCGATATGCTCCAGCATGAGCGCGCCGCAGAGGATGACGCTGCCGGGATTGGCTTTGTCCTGCCCGGCAATGGTGGGAGCCGTGCCGTGGGTGGCTTCATAGAAGGCCAGCGAATCCGACATGTTGACGCCCGGAGCCAGACCGAGGCCGCCCACCTGCGCGGCGAGCGCGTCGGAGAGATAGTCGCCGTTGAGGTTGGGGGTGGCAATGACGGAATATTGTTCGGGGCGCAGGAGCGCTTCCTGGAACATGGCGTCCGCAATGCGATCCTTGATGACCAGCTTGCCGTCTATGGGTTCCTTTTCCGTGCAGGTGCGGTCGCCGAATTCTTCGGCCGCCAGATCGTAGCCCCACTGGCGGAAGGCCCCTTCGGTAAACTTCATGATATTGCCCTTGTGCACAAGGGTCAGGCTGGAACGGCCCGTATCCAGCGCAAAGCGCAGCGCGCGCCGCACAAGGCGCTTGGAGCCCTGTTCCGTCATGGGCTTGATGCCCACGGCGGCGGTGTCGCCGATTTTCGTCACGCCCAGCTCGTCGCGCAGAAAAGCAATGAGCTTTTTCGCTTCGGGCGTGTTGGCCTGATATTCGATGCCCGCGTAAACGTCTTCCGTATTTTCGCGGAAAATGACCATGTCCACCTTTTCAGGATGCTTGACCGGGGTCTGCAGGCCCTCGAAATGACGGACGGGGCGAATGCAGGCATAGAGATCAAGCGTATGGCGCAGAGCCACGTTCAGGCTGCGCATGCCGGTTCCCACAGGGGTTCCGAGGGGGCCCTTCATGGCGACTTCAGCGCCGCGCAGGGTCTGGACGGTCTCTTCAGGCAGGGGGCTGCCTGTTTCCTTCTGGGCCTTTTCACCGGCCAGCAGTTCCACCCAGTCCAGGCGGAGGTCGCTTTCCTTGGCCAGCGCGGCGTCAATGACAGGACGCGCGGCGCTCCAGATTTCCGGCCCGATGCCGTCGCCTTCGATCCAGTAGACAGTCTTTTTCATTGCTGTGTTTCCTCAGGCTTTTCAAAGCCGTGTTGCTCGAAACAGGGAAAAAGGGGAAAGCGTCGGTCGCTTTCCCCGCATGTTGCCTAGTCGTCAGCCTGACGCGCCTCCTCCTGGCGCAGGGCCTGTGCCCGCTTGAGCAGTTGTTCAAGCTGAATGTCCACGCCCAGCACGCCTACGATTTTGTCGTCTTCATCGGTGACGGCGCAGGAAACCGTGATGATCAGCTTGCCCGTAAAGTGGGACTGGTAGACATCCATGATATGCAGATCGCCGGTCTGCATGGGCATCTTGAACCATTCGCGCTGCGAAAAGTCGTAGCCTATGGGCAGGGCTTCGTACTTTTCCTTATAGGCGGGGTCCGTGATGGTAGCGCACTTGAGGCTGCCCTGGGTGTCTGTCAGGTAGAGATACTGAATGAAGGGATACTCCGAAGCAAAGGAGTCCAGACGCGCGCAGGCCTGCTTGCCAAAGTCGCGCAGTTCCTGCCGGGAGGCCAGCTTGACGATGAGGTGCGCGGCAAGGTCCCCGGCAAGCTGCTTCATCTTGTCGAATTCCGTGGTGAAGAGTTCGGGCATGAAGCGCTGCACCAGCGCCTGCATTTCGTCGTGCGACATGTGGGTGGTGCGGCCGTTTTCGTAGATCTCCACAATGGCGTCGTAGATGCTGCCCACGGCGGGATGCTTTTTGGAAACCTGCCGTTCCTCCGGCAGACGGAGGTTGTTGTTGATCCAGTAGGCAATGCCCGCGCGGCCGGTCTTGTCCGTAATAATGATGGGGACGGAGCGGCCCAGAAGGCGGCGCGTGTCGAAGATGTTGTAAATCTCTTCGTTCTTGGCCAGGCCGTCGGCATGCACGCCCGCGCTGGTGGCGTTGAAGTCGCGCCCCACAAAGGGATAATTGTGGGGAATGCGGTAATCCAGCTCCTTCTCAAAGAAGTCCGCAACCTCGCTGAGAATGGCCGTATCCGCCGCGCCGTCGTCGCCGGTCAGGGAGATGTACTCGATGATCAGGGCTTCCAGCGGGGTGTTGCCCGTGCGCTCGCCAAAGCCGAAGAGCGTGCTGTTGACCGCGCCGCAGCCGTACAGCCAGGCCGTAACGCCGTTGACCAGCACCTTATGGAAGTCATTGTGGCCGTGCCATTCCAGCCATTCGCCGGGCACGCCCGCCTCGTCGGTAAAGGCGCGCACAATGCGCTGCACGGAGCGCGGCAGGGCCGCGCCGGGGTAGGGCACGCCGTAGCCCATGGTGTCGCACAGGCGAATCTTGACGGGCATGCCGCTCTGCTGGGAAAGCTGCATGAGGCGCTGCGCCAGCGGCAGGCAGAAACCGTAAATGTCGGCCCGCGTCACGTCCTCGAAGTGACAGCGCGGAATGATGCCCCATTCCAGCGCCTGTTCCGCAAGGCCCACGTACATGTCCATAGCCTGCTGCCGCGTTTTGCCCAGCTTGAGGAAAATATGATAGTCCGACACGCTGGTGAGCATGCCTGTTTCGTCAAATTCCATGTCCCGCGCGAGCTTGAGGTCTTCCTTATTGGCGCGGATCCACGCCGTGACGCGGGGGAAGCGGTAGCCGCGCGCGCGGCAGACTTCCACGCATTTGCGATCTCTGGCGGAGTACAGAAAGAATTCCGACGCCGAAATGAGGCCGGACTTGCCGCCGAGGCGATGCAGGAAGTCGAACATTTTGGCCACCTGCTTGACGGTATAGGGCGGGCGGGCCTGCTGACCGTCGCGGAAGGTGGTGTCGGTGATGCGCATTTGCTCTGCCGGACGCGGCGCCAGCAGGGTCTCGTCGAACGTGGTCCGACAAATGCTGGTGTAGGGGAATATGTCGCGGTACAGCTGCGGTTCGTCGCAATCCTGCAACTGCAGGGGGCGGCTGCTGCCTGTATGATGAAGTACGCTCATGTTGAACCACCTGTGAGAAACATTCGGAAGCAGATAATATACGGAGATTTGCGCGTAGCGTCAAAGGCCCTCCCGACAGGTTTTTCCGTCCTCTTGCCAGCGGCGGCAAAATGCCTGATTGTATGCCCCAAGGAGTGACTATGTCGGCACTGGTGCAGTATCCCTCCGCCGGATGCGTGGTGGAGTATTTGGAAGGAAATGCGGTTCAAATTGCCCTTGTTATGGAAGAAAACGGGGGCAAACTGCGGCTTTTGCTGCCTAACAGGCGGGAAACGCGCCTGACAACCGCGCGTCTGCTGCCCTGGTCGGGACCGGCTCTGTCGGCCTCGCTGGGCAAGGAAGAAGGCGTGAAGGCTCTGGAAGCCTGTCGCCATAAGCGGGAGGAAGCGGCCGATGCCGTGCCCGTGCGGGATATCTGGGAAATGGCGCAGGGCGAAGTGCCCGAAGCCTCGGCTCTCTGGTTTGCCGAGCTTGCCGGGCTGCCTGCGGACGCTGACAGCGTGGCCGCCTGCGGCCGGGCGCTGCTGGCCTGCAAGAGCCATTTTCGCTTTCAGCCGCCGCTTTTTCAGGTCTTTGATGCGGAAACCGTGGAAAAGCGCCTGCAGGAGCAGCGCGAACGAGAAGAGCGCGAAAGCCTTATTGCGGGCGGCGCGGCCTTCTTGCGGGCTCTGCTGGACGTTGCCGGGAAAAAGGGCGTGCTGACGCCGGAAGACGATGTGCCGCGCCCTTCGCCGGAAGTGGCGGCGCGTCTGCGTTCCCTGCTGTTCAAGCGCATGGCGGATCCTGAAACGCAGGAAGACGAGGCCCTGTGGCGCATGCTTTCCAAGGGGCTGCCCGACGTGCCGCATCTGCCGTATCAGCTGCTGGTCGCCTGGGGAGAGATTCCTCCTCATTATAATTTCTGGCTGGATCGCGCTGGCTATGCGGCTGGCGACGACTGGTGGCAGCCCTTCCGGGAAGAAGTGGATCGCCTGCTGCATGACAGCGCCGCCGCGGAGTTGCCGTTTTGCGATCTGCCCTTCATCAGTATTGACAGCGCCAGTACCAGAGATGTGGACGACGCCTTTTTTGTGGCCGCGCTTCCCGACGGCGGCTGGCGTCTGACGCTGGCGCTGGCCTGCCCGGCCCTGTGCTGGCCCTTCGGGGGCGCGCTCGACAAGGCCGTGCTGCGGCGCGGCACAAGCATTTATCTGCCGGAAGGCGATTGCCATATGCTGCCGGAATGTCTGGGCACGGATTTGCTGTCCCTCATGAGCGGCGAAGCCCGCCCGGCTCTGTGCGTAACGGTGGATGTCCGGCCGGACGGCGGGCTCGGAGAATGTTCTCTGCAGCTTGCCCGCGTTCGTCTGGCGGCCAACCTGACCTATGCGGATTCTCAGGACGTGCTGGACGCCGGAGACGAAAACCGCGCTCCCGATGCGGACAATCCCGCAACAGCCTTCAGCGAACAGCTGCGGCTGGGCAGAGAGCTTGCCCGCGCGCGGCAGGCGGCCCGCATTGCGGATGGCGCCGTTATCATGGATCGTCCCGATCCGTATGTGTCGCTGGTGGGAGAGGGCGCGGATGTGCGCGTCTATGTGTCGCAGGACAAGCCCTGCCCGGATACGCAGCCGATGGTCGCGGAAATGATGATCCTTGCCAGCGCCTCTGTGGCCGACTGGGGAGCGGCGCATTCCCTGCCGCTGCTGCACCGGACGCAGGACGTGGCCCTGCCCCGCGAATATGCGGGCGTCTGGTCCGCGCCGCAGGATATGACGCGCATCATGCGCGCGCTCATTCCCTCCAGCCTTGAAGTGCAGGCGCGGCCGCACGCCGCGCTGGGGCTGGCCCGCTATGCGCCCATGACTTCGCCCCTGCGCCGCTATTCCGACCTTGTCAACGAAGCCCAGCTGACGCACATGCTCCTGCATGGTTCGCCGCGCTGGACAGCGGAAGAGCTGGTTCCTCTGCTGACGTCCATCAACGTTGCTCTGGAGGCCGCGGGGCAGGTGCAGCGCTTCCGTCCCCGTTACTGGAAGCTGCTCTATTTCCGCCAGCAGGGCGACAAGGTCTGGTGGGATGGCGTTATCACGGAAGAAAACGACGCCTTTGTCAGCGTGAGTCTGCCGGAGGAAGGCATGTTTCTGCGCGGACGGCGGCGGCTCTTCGACGAACGGGCCTGCCCCGGCATGGCCGTGCAGGTGCGCGTCGGCAAGGTGAATCCGCTGTATAATGAGATTTCCATACTGGAAGCCGTGACGAGCGAATAACCATCACAAGAAGGGAGAGTGTCATGGGGATTTTCTGTCTGTTGCTGGCCTATGTCGCCGGTTCCGTGCCCTGGGGGCTGGTCATTGCCCGCGTTTTTTGCGGCATTGATCCCCGTGAAGGCGGCAGCCGCAATACCGGCGCAACCAACGTCGCCCGTCTCTGCGGTTTCGGCTGGGGCGTGCTGACTCTGCTGTGCGATCTGGGTAAGGGTGCCTTGCCCGTGGCGCTGGCCCTGTGGGCGGATCTTTCGCCCGTCTGGGTTTCCCTGACCGGTCTTGCCGCGATTCTGGGGCATGTCTTTTCCTGCTTCATGCGTTTTCGCGGCGGTAAGGCCGTGGCCACAAGCATCGGCGTTTTCCTGCCCCTTGCCTTCTGGCCCCTTCTTACGGCCTGCCTGTGCTGCGTCATCGTCATCTGGCGAAGCGGTTTTGTCTCGGCCGGCTCCCTGACGCTGGTGGGCGTGCTGCCTGTGGCCCTCGTGGCCGCCGGCATGACGGAATGGCTTCCCCTTGCCCTGTGCATTGCCGCCATTGTCGTCTGGAAGCACAAGGAAAATATCGCCCGCCTCCTCAGCGGCACTGAAAAGCCCTGGCTCAAGAGCAAGCAGAAGTCGGCCTAGTCGGCTTAGTCGGCCGGGAAACGGGAAGGTTTTTGTTTTTTTGAGGGGCAAGAGGTGGGAGGAGAAAGGAGAAGGGGGAAGAAGGGGAGCGCAAGGCTGGGAC
>CALVHG010000058.1 GCA_944327285.1 uncultured Desulfovibrio sp.
ACAATGGCACTTTTTGCCAGATTCCATGTCAATGGAAGCTGGAAAGATATTGCGTCATTATTTAGTTGACACCCTCATTTTTTTAGCTATCTACATATTTTTATTTTCAAAACTTTTGGAAAGGAGCTGGTTGTATGCCTTCTTCAGAGCGTCTGAAAATCTGGATTTCAAATGTATGCTTCTTGTGTGCGGCGGTATTGCTGCTGCTTCATCTGACAGTGCCGCAGGATGCCAGCCCTGAATATATATATACTATCAAAATCCTTGCTCGGATAGGACTTCCTTCATCATTGTTAATTGCGTTTATAATCAGAACTTTTGCCTCTTCGCTTTTCTCATCCCTGAGTCGCCGATGGAAAATCGCGAGCATAGTCGGAGCTGTGTTCTTACTTATTCCTTTCCTTGCTCCAGCCGAGGGGCAACTTGCTTGGCGAATGGGCTATCTGTTATCCGTCTGCTGGATGATGGGGACTCTGTGCGCCTCTCTGGTTCTCTTCGCTGTGGCTGCGAAAGCGGATAATCTGCTCTCCGGAGGACTCTGCCTTATAGGCTCCTTTGCCTTGGCTTTTTCTGTCATGGAAGGCTACTTGCTGTGTACGCCGCAGGTAGAAGATGCCCTGCTGGATGATTCGCGCCACAGCAAGTATGTGCTTTCGAATCAGGCTGTTCCTCAGGGTGAAAATTTGGGCAGAACAGCCATAGGGACTTTTCCAAAAGCGACGGGAAGTTCTGTGGTTACGGCACACCGCGTGCTGAAGTTCGATCGCGAGCTTTTCGACGTGCGCTATGGCTTTGATGCGCGCGGACGGCGAATGACGCCGACTTCTGACGCTAGGCCTCAGGCTGAACTTTTGCTGTTCGGCTGTTCCTATACCTTCGGCCATGGTCTGGAAAATGAGGATACATGGGCCTGGAAGCTGGGAAAGCTGCTGGGGCCGGAATGGCGGGTCAGCAATTATGGTTTTAGTGGTTTTGGGCCGCAGCAGATGCTTACCTTACTGAAGGAAGGTCTCGTGGAGATTCCCCTTACTCCTAAGCGGGAGGCTCTTTTTCTCGCCTTGGAACACCAAATTCGCCGCAATGCAGGTCTGCTGTATACGTATAGCGCGCGTTATACTTTGCGTGATGATGGGAGCTTGGAGCGCGACGGGTTTACTACAGACTCTCCCTATACAGTTTTATTCCTTCTTCCAAACTACTTTAATGGCTCGCAGCTGGTACGCCATATTTCAATTCTCATAAGAGAGTATCTTGTCAAAAAAAATCATGATGAATTTTTGAAAACCTATCTGGCCATTCTCGAAGAATCGGCGCGTCTGCTTCGAGAAAAATACAACGCTTCTTTGACGGTGCTCCTTTGGCCGGATGTGGAATATATTGAAGCAGAGTTGCGGCAGCGCGGCATAGCCACGCTGCGCGCGCGTGACATGCTGCCGGATTGGGACGCCACAAAGGGAAACGCCTACTATATTGTTCCCAAATGGGAAATGCACCCAAATTCCAGAGCTACGAGCGAACTGGCGGAAGGTCTCGCCGCGTATTTTCGTCCGTTATTGATGCGAGAGAAGCAGTAGTGATGACAGAGGCTGTTTTCGTTGTCACAGCCTGCATGCAATAAGTTTCAAGGTGAGTCTGGCGTTCAGGGAGCGTTTCTTTCTCAAAAGAGACGCTCCCTTTCGCCGTTCCGCGCATCGCGCAGAAATTGCAGAAAGTCCGTTGCCCGCTGTTCGCTGTAATAGCGGGCGCCGGGCTGCACAAAGCCCACATGACCGCCGTGCGGCGCTATCTCCAGATAGAGCCGGGGATTCCGTTCGGCTTCCCGGCGGGGATAGCATTGCGGCGAGCAGAAGGGATCGTCGGCCGCAAGAAGGAGATAGACGGGCACGCTGATGCCCGGCAGGTACTGGAGGGCGCTGTTGTCGCGCCAGTACGCCCGCGCGCTGGCGTAGCCGTACAGGGGAGCGGTAAAGCGTCCGTCGAATTCGGCAAAGGTGCGGAAGTTTTCGATGCCTTCGAGCGAGGGATACGCGGGAAAGCGCCGGGCCTTTTCGCGCACTTTCGGAATCATGGTTTTCAGAAAATAGCGCATGTAGATACGGCAGGAGGGGCCGTCCATGACGGCGGCCGCGCTTTCCAGTTCGCAGGGAACGGAGATGGTCACGGCGCAGCGCACCAGCGGCGACGTCTTGCCCGTACCCAGCCATTTCAGAATCTGATTGCCACCCATGCTGAAGCCTGCCAGCACAAGGGGCCTGTCCCAGTCTTCCGCCCGGCGCACGACGGCGGCGAGATCGCCGGTTTCGCCCATGTGATAGAGGCGATCCGTGAGATTGGCCTCCCCGGAACAGCCCCGCATGTTCCAGGCCAGAATATCAAAGCCCAGAGAGAAGAGCACAGCCGCCATGCCGCGCACGTAATGGCGGCGGCTGTTGCCTTCCAGACCATGCGAAATGACGGCGACGCCCTGGGGCGGCGTTGGATGCCGGTAAATATCCACATCCAGAAAGTCGCCGTCCCCGGTTGTCAGGCGCTCGCGCTGCGGCAGCGGCGTTACGCCGGGCTGTGGGAAGGGCACGCGACGAAAGAAGGAAGGCCAGATGGTGTTGACATGCGGCGGACGGCACCACCACGGGCAGGCATAGCGGCTGGGAACTATTGGCATGGCTGGACCTCGTATGCTACGAACCCGACATGAACGCATCTTCTGTCGAGAAATCCAGTATAGACGCGCCTTCCGCGCTTGACAACGCGCGCCTTCCGCAGCGCTTCAGCGGCGGCGCCGACTTCGATGTCATCATTCTTGGCGCGGGCGCTTCCGGTCTTTTCTGTGCCCGCGAGGCGGCTCGCAGGCATCTTCGCGTGCTGCTGCTGGAAGGCGGCGAGCAGGCCGGTCTCAAACTGTGCCTGAGCGGCGGCGGACGGGCGAATTTTACCAATCTGGACGTTGCGCCGCAGCATTATCGCTGCTCGCGTCCCCGTTTCTGTCAGCCTGCGCTCAAGGGCTTTACGCCGCGGCAGATACTCGATCTTGTGGTCGGGGAATGGCGTTTGCCCTATGAGGAGCGGGAGCACGGCCAGCTTTTTCTCACGGTGCCCGCCCGGCGTCTGCGCGACGCGCTGCTGGAGGACTGCCGCGCCGCCGGTTGTTGCCTGGTTTGTCATGCGCCGGTGTCGTGCGCATGGCGCGAGGGGGATTTTTTTTGTGTGGCTGCGGGAGACGGCCTCTGGAAAGCGCGGGGGCTTGTCGTTGCTCTGGGCAGTCCCGCCTGGCCGCAGGCGGGCGCAAGCGACGCGGCTCTGCGGCTGGCGCGTTCGTTCGGGCACGAGATCGTGCCGCCGCGACCGGCGCTGGCTCCTCTGCGCATGCCTGCGGGCTGGCCGTCCGCCGGGGCCGATTGCGCGGCGCTGACGGGAATCAGTCTGCCGGTTCGGGTGGATCTGCCGCAAAGCAGGCTCTCGCGAGACAGCTGGACAGACAGTCTTTTGTTTACGCACGACGGCATCAGCGGGCCCGCCGCGCTCAAGGCGTCGCTTTTCTGGAACGAAGGGGAGCCGCTCCGGCTGAACTTTGCCCCGGATGCCGATGTGGAAGCCCTGATTGACGCGCCGGAAAACGGCAAAACGCAGGCGCTTACCGTCATTCGGCGTCTTATGCCGCAGCGTCTTGCCGATGCCCTGACCCCTTCCGATTTCGGTCGCCGCAAATGTGCGGAGTTGTCGCGGGCCCACCGGCGGCAGATTGCCGATGCGGTCCAGCGGCATGTTGTCGTGCCGACAGCCCTTGCGAATTTTTCGCATGCCGAGGCTGCTGTCGGCGGCGTCGACGTCGCGACTGTACGCCCGAAGACTATGGAAAGCGCGCTGGTTCCCCGGCTGTGGTTCATCGGCGAAGCGCTGGACGTAACGGGACTGCTCGGCGGATACAATCTGCACTGGGCATGGGCCAGCGCCGCCGCCGCTGCCCGACATATGGCGCAGACCTTTGAGAACGGATCGCTTTAGGCTCAGGACTCATTATCAAGAGCTGTTTCTCTGCGAACAATATGTAATAAAATATTACAACATGTTATAAAAGCATCCATCTTTACTTGCGGTGCATTAGAGCGTTTCAACGTTGAAAAAGGAGAAACGCGAGGCGGCGGCACAGCGCCGCCCGGCCCAAAGTGAGCGGAAAAACCGTGCTTTTTCCGCGAAACGACAGGCCGTATGGTTTGGAATGCGAAGCATTTCAAACTGAAAATGCTCTAAGATGAATTTTCCTTTCCCGGCTGCTTTTATCCTTTACTGCGGGCAAGAGCCCTGTTTGTCTTTGCCGTAGGCAGGGCTGCGGCAGGGTCTTCTGGCCACGGATGCCTGGGGTATCTGCCGCGCATTTCGGCGCGTACCTGCGGATAGCCGTTTGTCCAGAATCCAGCAAGGTCACGAGTGATTTGCAGGGGACGACCGGCGGGGGAGAGCAGGTGCAGCGTCAGCGGACAACGGCCGTCGGCAAGGCTGGGCGTGGCGCGACAGCCGAAACACTCCTGGAGTTTGACGGCCACATAAGGGCCGCCTTCCGCTCCGTAGACAACAGGATGTTCGCGGCCGGAGGGGGCGGTCCAGCTTGCGGGCAGGAGCGCATCCAGACGGCGGGGCAGCGGCGGCGGCACAAGGGCATGCAGGGCGCGGGCCAGCATGGCCGCCGGAAAACGGCGGAGGTCGTAGTGCTGTTCGAGGCTGGGAGCAAGCCAGCCTTCAAGATCGTCAAGGAGGGCTGCATCCGAAATATCCGGCCAGGTATCCCCGTCAAGCTGTCGTGCCAGCAGAACCCGCTGCTGCCATTGCCGGAGCGCCTCCGTCCAGGGAAGCAGGTCAAGGCCGCGACGGCGGAGATAGTCGCAGAGAGCAAGGGCAGCGTCCGTGCCGTCAGGTTTGGGAAGGGGGGCGTCCTCCAGCAGCAGGGCGTCCAGCATGCGCCGTCGGCGGGAGACGAGCTGTCCTTCCTCTGTGACATGCACCTGATCTTCCGTACGGATGTGCGCGGCGAAAAGCTGTTCCAGCGACTGGCGCGAGAGAGGCGCGGCGCGGCGGATACGGGCCCGGCTGCGGGCGGCGCTGCCGCCGAGATCGGCAACGGCCAGACAGGATTCGCGCGCCAGGGCATCTTCAAGGGGCAGGGTGGCGGCCTGTCCGCTCCTCATGAGATAGATGGCCTCCTGATTCTGTTCGCCGGTGCGCAGGGCAACGCGATCGGGCCAGGCCGCGGCCAGCAGTCGGCCGACGGCGTCCTGCGGCGCTGCTTCCCGCGATGGGGCCGGAGGAGGGCACAGACGCGCCAGCCGCGCCGCCAGCGCCCGGATACGGGAAGAGGGCGCGCGCTGTTCCTGATCCAGAACGCGACGGAGATCGCTCTGGGCTCCGCCCCTGTCTTCTTCCAGCAGGGCCGCCAGCAGGCAGGCTGTGTCGTGCAGCGTTGCGGGAGCCGTAAGCAGCATGCGCGCTGTCCGGGGATTCAGGGGCAAATCGGCCATGCGCTGTCCCAGAGGGGTCAGACTGTCGGAGCCGTCGGCATTGCGCAGTGCTTCCAGCGCGACAAGATGTTGACGCGCCGCTTGCAATCGGGGGGCCGGGGGCGTATTCAGCCAGTGGAGTTTTTCGGGGGGCGTACCCCAGCGCGCCGTTTGCAGGACCAGCGGCGCAAGATCGCTTTCCAGTATTTCCGGGCGGATGTCGGGACGCAGCCCTGCGGTTTCTTCCTTGTGCCAGAGTCGCAGGCACAGGCCGGGCTGCGTGCGTCCGGCGCGTCCGGCGCGCTGATCGGCGGCGGCCAGCGAAACCCGCTCTGTGACGAGGCGGGCCATATCCGCGGCTGTGTCCCAGCGCGGGCGACGGCAGAGTCCCGTATCCACGACGATACGTATGCCTTCGATGGTCAGGGACGTTTCGGCAATGGACGTGGTCAGCACGACCTTGCGCCGTCCTTCTTTCGCCGGGGCTATGGCCGCGTCCTGTTCGGCGGATTTCAGACGGCCGTGCAGCGCGTAGACGTCGGTATTTGGCGGAACGGTTCCTTCGAGCTCTTCGGCGACGCGCGCGATTTCGGCCGTGCCGGGCAGAAAGACCAGCAGGCTGCCTTGCTCCGCCTGGAGGGCGCGACGGATAACGGCGGCCGTGTGACGCAGCAGGGCGGGCGTGCCGACGTATTCCGGCGGCGGTGGCAGGTAGCGCGTTTCCACGGGATGGCTCTGTCCCTCGCAGCGCAGCGTCGGACAGTCGCCGAGAAGGGCGGCTACGCCGTCCGCATCAAGCGTTGCGGACATGGCCACAAGACGCAGATCCGGGCGCAGAAGGGCGCGGCTTTCGAGGCTGAGGGCAAGGCCGAGATCCGCCTGCAGGGAACGCTCGTGGAATTCGTCAAAAAGAATGCAGCTCACGCCGGGGAGGGCGGGGTCTTGTTGCAGCAGGCGCGTCAGGACCCCTTCGGTGATGACTTCCAGCCGGGTAGCGGCGCTGACGGCGTTTTCCTGGCGCATGCGGTACCCCACCAGTCCGCCGACATCGTCGCCGAGCAGACGCGCGGCATAGCGGGCAAGGGCTCGCGCCGCCACCCGGCGCGGCTCCAGCAGGAGAATTTTGCTGTCCCCGCGCCAGTCGGCGTCAAGCAGCCAGAGCGGAATGCGGCTGCTTTTGCCCGCGCCGGGCGGGGCGCAGACAACGGCGTTGCCGCCTCCGGCAAGGGCTTGAAGTAGGGAAGGGCGCAGGGCGTCAATGGGCGCTGCCGGTAGGGGAGGGATTCGGGACATGCGAACTCCGATGGACCCGTGGCGGCTGCAAACCCGGCTTGGGGCGCCGCATGAAGGGAACCAACTGCTTTTTTTACTGGAAATCTGCCGCGCTCCAGTGTATTCAGAATTTTGACGCATCGCAACGTTAACAAGGTGTTGCATCATGAAGCTCAATACGAGCGGCATTATCGGGCAGAGTACCACGCTGGCCGATGTCTTTAAAATGCTGGCCAAAGTGGCGCCTACCGACAGCACGGTGCTGGTCACCGGGGAATCCGGTACGGGCAAGGAATTGCTGGTACGGGCCTTGCATGACAACAGTCGTCGTGCCGACAAGCCGTTTGTGCCCATCAACTGCGGAGCCATTCCCAAGGAGTTGCTGGAAAGCGAACTCTTCGGACATGAAAAGGGCGCTTTTACCAACGCGCTTCGCTCCCGGGCAGGACGTTTTGAGCTGGCGGACGGAGGAACCATTTTCCTGGACGAAATCGGGGAAATGGATCTGAGTTTGCAAGTCAAGATTCTGCGGGTGCTGCAGGAGCGGGAATTTGAGCGTGTGGGCGGCAATGTCTGCAAGGAAGTGGACGTGCGCATCGTGGCGGCGACCAACCGCGATCTGGAAGCGGAGGTGGCCGCCGGGCGTTTTCGCGAGGACTTGTTCTATCGTCTGAACGTCATTCCGTTGCATTTGCCTCCCTTGCGGGAGCGAGGCGGCGACGTGCTGCTGCTGTCGCGTTTCTTTCTTGATCGCTTCTGCCTCAAGAAGGAACGCCCGCCGCTGACGCTGGACCCGCAGGTGCGCAGCGTCTTCATGGCTTACCAGTGGCCCGGCAACGTGCGTGAGCTGGAAAATCTCATGGAGCGCCTCAGCATCCTTGTGGACGGCGATGTGGTGCATGTGGACGATTTGCCTTCCAAGGTTCTGTCGCAGGTGGGAGATATCAGCCTCTTGCCGGAATCGCCCATGCCGGAGCCGGAAGTTCTGCCGGAGAGGTGCGACAGAACGGTTCCCGCTGCCGGAGAGGCCGCGTCTGTTGTCAGCGAAGCGCCGGATGCGCTCCGATCGTCGTCTTCGGACGGCGGCGAGGTCATAACGACCCCGGCCGCTGGACAGGGGGGCTTTGTCTGGCCTACGCTGCAAACGATGAACGAACATGGCGGCAATCTGAAAGATTTTCTGGATGCCGTGGAATTGCGCCTGATTAACGAAGCCCTGCAGCGGGCGGACGGCGTCAAGAATCAGGCGGCGGAACTTCTGGGTATCAAACGCACAACCCTGATTGAAAAGTTGAAGAAAAAAGGCGTGTAACGCGCCCATGCTGTAGAGGTATGCCTTCATGAACAGCAGACAACGCCGACAAGAGGGCCGCAATGTTTGTGCGCGGCTCGCAACGGATGCCCGAACCTGCGGGCGCGAAGGCGTCATGGAACGCCTGTTGCGTCGTGCCGCGGGCGCCGTTTTTCTGAGCGCGACCTGCGTTGGTCTTTTGTGCTCGTCGCCTGTCATGGGTGCGGATGCGGGCGGCGGTTTCGGCGCTCGCGTCGTCGATGGGCAGAGTCTGTATTCCCCCGTCAATACGGGCGGACCTTCGGACTGGCCGGTTAAGGGCGGTCTTTCCACGCAGGGGGCTATTCCTGGGGGGCAGGCTGCGGCCGCTATGCCGGGGAGTCAGGCCCAGATGCCGACAGCGCCCTTAATGCCGGCGCCTGCCATGCCTGGCAGCACCGCGAGCGCGCCGTCCGCTCCCGCTCCGTTGATGCCGGCTCCCGCCATGCCGGGAAGCGGCGTCCAGACTGCCGCGCCGCTGCCTACCGTGCCGGACATGCCTGCGACAACGGCGCAGGTGCCGCCCGCGCCGCCGGCTTCTTCGCCCTTTGAGCCTTCTGTTCCCCCCGCAACGCCGCCTGCGTCGGCGCCGACGCCCGTGGATCCGAGCGCTCATGCCGCTGCGGCTGATTTTCTTAATGCCGCTCCCCAGACGGACAAAAAGGACGGCGTGCAGGACCCCGGCGTCATTTATGTGGACGAAAAGGGGAATCCCGTTCCCAAGCCGCTGGAGCCCGACAAGATGATGGCCGAGGCTCAGGAGCTTGTGGAAAGCGGGCAGTTTGCCCATGCGCTGCCCATTTTGCGGCAGGTCAAGGATATTCCGACCATTTCCAAAAACATGCGGCTTGAAGCCCTGTACATGATCAGCGATTGCGTCTGGGCTTTGTACAAGGACAAGCCGCTGGAAGGCTATGACGAGCTCATGGCCACGACGGCCGAGGCGCTCAACGCTGATTTGCGTTATGAGCGCGCGCCGTCCGCCATGCTGCGTCTGGGGCGCATTAATCTTGCTGTCAATGACGTCAACGGCGCCGGAGCGCATATCATGGCCCTGTACCGCCGTTATCCGGCCTATCCCGAAGTGGCCGCCGGTCTGACGGAACTGGGCAGGGCGCAGCTCAAGCACGAAATGAACGAAGAGGCTGTGCATTCTTTCAGCCTCGTTTTGGACAAATATCCTGAAAGTTCCTCGTTGGAACGCGCTTCCATGGGGCTTGCGCAGGCGCTTTACAATCTGAAGCGCCATAACGATACGCAGACCATTCTGGACTTCGTCAACAAGCGCTGGCCGCGCTGTTATCTTGACGATGTGAGCTTTTTGCTGATGCAGGCTGCCAATGCCCGCGCCCTGGGCAAGGACGAGACCGCCCGCGAACTGCTGTGGCTGTATCTCAACCTGGAACCCAAGCGCGAGGGTAACGACGCCCTGCTGCTGTCCATGGCGGATATGTACGCCACGCATAACGACTGGCCCGCGGCAACGGTGCTGTATCAGCAGCTGGTGCGTCACTGGCCGGATGCCGATCCGACCATCACGGCGCGGATGCGCCTTGGCGAAAAAGGTCTGTATGACGCGCCGATTACCTATGACGGCATGACGCCTGTTTTCGGACAGCCGAGCGATCCCGGTATCGAACAGCTCTATCTCAAGCTGTCGGAAGCCTCGAAAACACAGCCTTCGGCGGTGATCTCGCATCTCAAGTACGCCATGTGGCTGCTGTGGGACAAGCATTATACCGAGGCTATGGGGAAGGCGGCCGATTTTGTGGACATGTACCCGGAACATCAGGACGTGCCGCAGGCACGCGACGTGATCTGGGCGGCTTTCCAGAAAGAGCTGGCAAATTCCCTGGCGGAGCAGAACTACGGGCGCATCTTGTTGCTGTGGAATGGCTTCCCGCTGGTGCGCCAGCGCTACGGACCCATTGACTCCACCATGCGCTACGCCTTGGCGCAAGGGTACAAGGAGCGCGGCGACGATGGCCGCTATCTGGCCCTGATCAGCGAATTCCTCAAATCGCCCAAGGATCCCCGTTATGGGGAAATGGCCTTTGCGGAATACTTCAACCGTTACATTAGGGCTGGGGCCTGGGAGAAGATTCTCGAACTGGCGCAGCTCGTGCATTCATGGGATATGAGCCCCGGTCTGCGTTTGCAGCTGGATTACGCCATGGCGCTTTCGGCCCAGAACCTCAATCGGGACGAGGCCGCGCTCGCCATGTGGCGGCAGATTGCCCGGAGGCCGGAATTCCCGCTGTATCAGCGGGCCTACGCCACCTATTATCTGGCGCGGGATGCTGCGAATCCCAATCATCCCGATGTGCACGCGGCCTACACCTACTATAAGCAGGTGCTGGATCTCTTTACCCAGCTGGAGAACGAGCGTTCGGATAAGTCGGATCCGCTGCGTATCAAGGAGGCCATTGCGGCCCTCATGGATATCTGCGAAGTGGCCAACCGTCTTCCTGAGGCGCTGGAATGGGTGGATCGCTATCGCGCCTATGTGCCGGACGCTTCGTCGCCAGATTATCCCGGCCTGCGTTACCGCGAAGCGCGTTTGTACCGCAAGCTCGGCGATACGGCCAGAGCCCGCGCTCTGCTGGAGGATATCGTGGCCAAGTTCCCGGATTCGCCCTTTGGTCAGTCCGCGGCTACGGAATTGCGCTCCTTCGAGGTTTCGCGCGATCTGCAGAACTACCTTGGCGGACAGAGCGAAACCGGCTCCAAGACGCCGGGGAGCTAGAGGTTGTTTCCAAGTGCTTTTTCCGGGGAGCGGCAGCGCCGCGGACAGACTGTCGTCTTCCGCGGCATCCGCTCTTCGGAAAGCATGAGCGACTGTGTAAAATTTCTTTTCTGATATTGAAAAACAATTTTACAGCAATATCTGTGGCAAAAGGCTACGGGGCCTGCTCATGCTGAGGCATGAGGAAGCGCCGCCTGCGGGAAGCTGCTCTTGCCGGGGCAGTGTCCGGAGGGCGTAGAGCTCCAGAACGACAAAAAACAGCGGCCGTTTCTGTCTGTAAGATGGAGAATGTTTTTCTCTGATTTGCAGATGTGGCGGCGGACGGCGGTGCGCCTGTGTATGTTTGACCTCCGGCATTCTTCAGGGAATGCCGGTTTTTTTGTAACAGTCGATAAGGAGGTTTTCCCATGCGCTGGCATTTGACGATAGCAACGGCCCTGATGTGCGGCGCTCTGCTGGCAGGCTGCGCTGGCAGCGGAGGACAGGAGCGCGGATTGCTGAACGATCGCTATGTGTCTACGACGCGCCCCTCCGTGTCGCTGGCCGCGAAATCTCTGCCCCTGCTTACGGGCGGCGAAGGCCGCGGGCGTTTGGTGCGCTGCGGCGTTATTGGCGGTCTGCCTTTCCGCAGCTGGTATGCCATTTACGGGACGCCGCTCAAGGGGCCGCTGGCCATTGTGGCGCACGGGGAAGTGCCCGTGCAGTGGATCTGGGATGGCGACATGCGTCGGCCCTTCAGTATCAATGTAGGAACGGAAGTTTTTGGCGGCGAGGGATTTCAAGCCTTCACCTATATTGCTGAAACAGAGCGTGACCCCTTTGTGCGTCTGACCAATCCGCAGACGCTGCAACAGGAAGATGCAGTGCCGCAACGGTGGATAGTGCGCGCTTTTGCAAAGCGATGCAACTTTGATATGGGAAAGATCGTCATGGAATACCGGGAAGTCCTGCCGAATGACATCGTGTCGCTTACGGCGTTGCCGTACGGCAGAGCGGATTATGTGAGTCGCTTCGAGCAGAGGGCGCGAGAGGCCTTCAGCGTGCAGACGCCGCAGACGGATGCCGGAATCATAGAAAAGCACTATGTTGGGGACGCCATCCTGTGGCAATATATGAACGAGAGTTTCTGGGGTACTGCGTCGTATAACGATGCCTTCCGCGACGATTAAGAGATAATTCACGACTCCTGTTGTTGACGGGTAAAAGTGTTTTCGTTATATTCAAACTATCTATGCATCTATGCAGCGTCCTGGAAGGTAGTTTGAGGAGGGACGGGACGCAAAACCCCAACAGGAAGGTCCGCCATGGACGATTATTTGAAGGAAGCTCTGGAAATTGCGCGCGCGCAAGCCGGTGTGCGTGTAATGACCGAAGATGAAATCGCGACGTTCATTCAGAAACTGGCGCAAAGCATCCGCTCCGTGGCCGAAGGGGAAGTATCTTTTGACGGCGACAGCGCGGAACTTGTTGAGGAAGCGCGCAAGTCCATCAAGGAAAAATCCGTGACGTGCCTGGAATGCGGCAAGACCTTCAAGATTCTGACCAAGCGCCATCTTGCCAGTCACGGACTGGATATGGCCTCCTATAAGGAAAAGTGGGGGCTGAAAAAGGATGTGCCGCTGGTATGCAAGTCTCTGCAACGCGAACGTCGCCGCAAGATGAAGGATATGCGTTTGTGGGAAAAGCGTCGTAAAGCAAAATAGACGTTCTCTCATGAATCGTGTATGAACAAGGGCAGCCGCTTTTGCGGCTGCCTTTCTTTTAGAGCAATTTTAGTTTGAAACGCTGTGCGTTTCAAACCATACGGCCTGTCGTTTCGCGGAAAAAACGCGGTTTTTCCGCTCACTTTTGGCCGGGCGGCGCTGTGCCGCCGCCTCGCGTTTCACCTTTTTCAAAGTTGAAACGCTCTAGAGCAATTTTAGTTTGAAACGCTGCGCGTTTCAAACCATACGGCCTGTCGTTTCGCGGAAAAAGCGCGGTGTTTCAGTTCACTTTTGGCCGGGTAGCGCTGTGCCTGCCGCCTCGCGTTTAATTTTCAAAGGCCAAAGGTTCAATATGCGGCTCCTGTTGCAACAGAGCCGAAACAGCAAGGGCTTCCCTGCGGGAAGCAAAGGAGAAGTTCATGACGGAAAGGGATTCCGTCGCCGCGTCCGTTACGCTGGATGAGGCTCTGGCCCTGACGCGCCTGCCCGAAGAAGAGCTCCTGCGCCGCGCCGACGCTGTGCGCGAGGCTGCTTTTGGCAGGCGAATCAGTCTGTGCGCCATCATCAACGCCCGCAGCGGCAACTGCGGCATGGATTGCGCTTTCTGTTCCCAGAGTCGTCGCAGCACGACGGCTATTCCCGTTTTTCCCATGCTGGATGCCGAAAGCCTGCGGGAGCGCATTCTTCGTCTGGCGGAGCTTCCGGTGTGCCATATTGGCATCGTCACCAGCGGCGGAGCCTTGCAGGACGAGGAGCTCGCCGTTGTGGGGCAGGTGCTGCAATCTCTGCCGGACGCTGTCCGGGCCCGCGTCTGCGGCTCTCTGGGACGCTTGCCCCAGTCGTCGCTGGAGCGTCTCGCCGGCTGGGGCCTGCGACGCTTTCATCATAACCTGGAAACGGCGTCCACGCGCTATGCTTCCATCTGCACGACGCAGACCTGGGAGCAGCGCCGGGCAACCATTTTGCGGGCGCGTTCCGCCGGGCTGTCTACCTGTACCGGGGGCATTTTCGGACTTGGCGAATCCTGGGAGGATCGCTGCCGCTTCGCCCTGGAGCTGGCGGCGCTGCATGCCGACAATGTGCCTGTCAATTTCCTTTATCCTCATCCGGGAACGCCGCTGGCCGACCAGCCTCCCCTGGAGGCCGGGGAAGCGCTGCGTATCATCGCTGTTCTGCGCTGTTTGCTGCCGCAAGCAACGCTGCGCGTCTGCGGCGGTCGTCCCTCGACGCTGGGCGCGCGACAGGCGGAGATTTTTCGCGCGGGCGCTAATGCCCTGATGACGGGCGATTATTTGACGACCTGCGGCAACGGCGCCGCGCAGGATCTTCGTATGATAGCTGACGCCGGTTTCGAGGTGGTGCAACCATGAATAAGCAGATTCAGGCCTCTCCGGGGGGGCGTCCCCTGCGCGGGCTTTTTGTCAGCGGCACCGGGACGGATGTCGGCAAGACCGTCGCGCTGGCGGCGTTGCTGCGGGCCTGTCTCAAAGCCGATGTGCGGGTGCGTCCGGTCAAGCCCGTGCAGACCGGCGTTTCCGGTCCCGATGATATGCGGGGCGATGCCGCGGTATATGCGGCCGCTGTCGAAGGACTGCGCAATGCCGTTGCCCCGGCCACGCTGCGCCGTTTTGCCATGCCGGCCTCTCCCCATCTGGCCGCCGGGCGTGAAGGCGCGCATCTGGATGTGGAAAGTCTGCGCGCCGCGGTGTTGCGCCACTGGGATGGAGACGAAGACGCGCAGGGACTGCTGCTGGAAGGGGCGGGCGGTCTGCATGTGCCGCTCAATGACAGCGAGGATATGCTGGATCTGATGGAATCGCTGGGGCTGCCTGTGCTGCTCGTGGGCGGCAATTATCTGGGCGGGCTCAACCATCTGCTGCTCTCTGTCGAGGCTGTTGCCGCCCGCGGTCTGACGCTGGCAGGGGTGATCCTGTCCGATACGCAGCCCGTTGTCCGGGAGGACGAAGATACGCTCGCCATCAGGAAGGATAACGAGGCGTTGTTGCGCCGCCGTCTTGCCGAGCGTGGCGCGCAGCTGGTGTTCCTGCCCTTTGAGCCCGATCTGCACAGCGCGCCGCGCGCCTCGCTGGCATGGCAGGCGCTGGCCGGTGTCTGTGCTCCGCTGGTGGAGACAGTGCGCCGCGCCTGTGATCCCTGTGCCGGGGAAGAGGCCGCCGCGCGGATACAGGACATGCAGGAACGGGATCGGCGGAGTCTGTGGCATCCCTATACTTCGGCAACAGAACCGTTGCCGGTTTTTGTCATGGCCCGCAGTCGGCGCAACCGGCTGGCGCTGGCGGATGGTCGCGAGCTGGTGGACGGCATGTCCTCATGGTGGACCGCCGTGCACGGCTACAATCATCCTCGGCTGACGGCGGCCCTGCGTCGGCAGGCCGGGCGCATGCCGCACGTCATGTTCGGCGGCATTACGCATGAGCCCGCCGTGCTGCTGGCCGAGCGTCTTCTGGGGCTTCTGCCTGACGGGCTGGATCGTGTTTTCTTTGCGGATTCCGGTTCCGTGGCTGTGGAAGTGGCTCTTAAGATGGCTCTGCAATACCAGCAGGGCATGGGCAGGAAGGAAAAAAGCCGTTTTCTGACGCCGCGCGGCGGCTATCACGGCGATACGCTGGGAGCCATGTCGGTATGCGATCCCGTAACGGGCATGCACACGCTGTTCAGGGGCGTTCTGGCGCAGCAAATCTTTATGGAGCGTCCTTCCTGCCGTTTTGACGCGCCCTTTGATCCTTCCTGCCTTGACGACGCGCGCCGGGCCTTTGAGGAGCACGGGCACGAGATTGCGGCCGTCATCCTTGAGCCTGTCGTACAGGGAGCGGGCGGCATGTGGTTCTATCATCCCGCCTATCTGCGCGGGCTGGCGGATCTGTGCCGCGAACATGGAGCCCTGCTTATTTTTGATGAAATCGCCACGGGTTTCGGTCGCACCGGCAAGATGTTTGCGCTGGAGCATGCGGGCGTGACGCCGGATATTCTGTGTTGCGGCAAGGCGCTCACCGGCGGCATTATGACGCTGGCCGCCACGGTGTGTTCGCAGCGCGTTGCCGAGGGGATTTGTCACGGCGGGCAGGTGTTCATGCACGGTCCTACCTTCATGGGGAATCCGCTGGCCTGTTCCGTGGCGCTGGCCAGTCTCGATTTGCTGGCCGAGGGCGCGTGGCAGCGGCAGGTTGCCGCGCTGGAAAGCAGCCTGCGCACAGGGCTTTCTCCCTGCGCGGATATGCCCGGCGTGGCCGATGTGCGGGTGCTCGGCGGCATCGGCGTTGTCGAAACGGAACAGCCCGTCAATATGGCGGCCCTGCAGGCCTTCTTCGTCCAGCGCGGCGTCTGGATTCGGCCTTTCAACAGGCTGATCTATCTCATGCCGCCCTATGTGAGTCCTGCGGAAGATATCGCCCGCCTCTGCGACGCCGTGCGCGCCGCCATTATGGAGAAAAAAATCTAGAGCGTTTCAACTTTGAAAAAGGAGAAACGCGAGGCGGCGGCACAGCGCCGCCCGACCCAAAGTGAGCGGAAAAACCGCGCTTTTTCCGCGAAACGACAGGCCGTATGGTTTGAAACGCGCAGCGTTTCAAACTGAAAATGCTCTAGGCAGGAGTTTGTGTTTTTTGATGTGTTTTTCCGGGGGAGAGGGGGTTCCCTTCCCCCAGAAAAACACGCAACGGCATCACTCCGCCTTGTGCTGCCCCATAAGCGCGCCCAGCTGGCCGCGGAAGATGACCTTTGTTGCCGTTTCGTCGGCCAGTTCCGCGACATCCATCAGCTTTTCCAGCAGTTCCAGCAGATAGAAGCGGTCGTTTTCGCAACCGTCCTTGAAATCGGCTTCCAGCTGGCCGGAGCGCATGTATTCTTCTAGTTCCTCAAGGTCTTTGACTGTCAGCATGGCATGTTCCTTGCGCGTTATATGTCTGAGGGCGCGTCCGGCTTTCCGAAACGCTCCAGAGCGCTGTGCAGCAGAGCGTCGGTCAGTCTTCGGCATTCCTCGATTTCGGCGCGGGTAATATGGTCATAATGGATGCCCGCAGTCACGCAGGCCGCGCAGCCGAGGCCGTCCGCCAGCCCCTGCGCCAGCCGACAGGCAAGTTCCGCGTCCCTGTGCCCTGGGAGGGAAAGCGTCTGAACGGGAACGTTCGGAGCGGCCAGGGCGATTCCGCCCGCGTGGGCGTTGCCGCCGGTAAGAAGGGCCTGAACATCCTTTCCCATGTCGTGAAGGCGCAGGGTGAGGGTCAGTCTGCCGGAGGTGACTGTCAGCAACATGAGCGGCTCCTGGGATGCGGAGATTATGGCGGCAGGGTAGGCCAAGAGGCGCGCCAAGGCAAGACGGAGTGGGCTTGACGCGAAGCCTTTGCGCAACGTAGTCTGCTGACGGCGGGAGATGCCGGCCCGTGGCGGGCATGATTCTCTGTCGCTGTAGTGTCTTCAAACGGAGCGGCTCGCGACGTCGCAGGGCGCCGGGGCTGTCGAGGAGTTGTCATGGCGCTGGATCCGACCAAGTATCCCGACTGGAAAATCGCGCAGGATGCCGAAACACGCATGAAGCCCATTGCCGTTGTGGCCGAGGAGCTGGGGCTCGAAGAAAACGAGCTGCTGCCTTACGGCCGGTTCATGGGGAAAATCGAAAGCGGCGACGTTATGCGGCGTCTGGGGCAGCGTCCCGACGGCAAATATGTGGACGTGACCGCCATCACTCCCACGCCGCTGGGCGAGGGGAAATCGACCACGACCATCGGCCTTTTGCAGGGCATGGCGCGCCGTGGGCACAAGGCGTCCGCCGCCATTCGTCAGCCCTCCGGCGGCCCCACCATGGGCATGAAGGGTTCCGCCGCGGGGGGCGGTCTTGCCCAGTGCATTCCGCTGACGCCCTATTCCCTGAATTTTACAGGCGATATTCATGCCGTGACGGCCGCGCATAATCTGGCCATGACGGCCCTGACGGCGCGCATGCAGCATGAGCGCAACTATGACGACGCCACGCTGGAGAGCCTTTCCGGCATGCGCCGTCTGCATATCGATCCCACGCGCGTCAGCATGGGCTGGGCCATGGACTTCTGCTGTCAGGCGCTGCGTAACATCATCATTGGCATCGAAGGCGACGGCCGCCGCAATGACGGCTTTATGATGCGGTCGCACTTTGACATTTCCGCGGCTTCCGAAGTCATGTCTATTTTGTCGCTGGCCCGCGACCTGCCCGATCTGCGCAAGCGCCTCGGCAAAATTGTTGTGGCCATGGATCGCGACGGCAAGCCCGTCACCACCGCCGATCTTGAAGTGGACGGCGCCATGTGCGCCTGGCTGGTGGAGGCCGCCAAGCCGAATCTGATTCAGACCATCGAAGGCCAGCCCGTGCTGGTGCATTCCGGTCCCTTCGGCAATATCGCCCTTGGGCAGAGCTCCATTATTGCCGACCGCGTGGCCCTGAAGCTGAGCGACGTGCATATTACGGAATCCGGCTTCGGTTCCGAAATCGGCTATGAAAAGTTCTGGAATGTAAAATGCCGTATCAGCGGCCTCAAGCCCGATGCTGCCGTCATCGTGGCCACCGTGCGCGCTCTCAAGCATCACGGCGGCGCGCCGCAGCCCATGCCTGGGCGTCCGCTGCCCGAAGAATATACCCGCGAGGATGTGGGTCTTGTGGAAGCCGGTTGCGTCAACCTGCTGCGTCATATCGGCGTGGTGCGTCGTTCCGGCGTGCCTCCCGTTGTCTGCATCAATGCCTTTGCCTCCGACACGAAGGACGAAATCGCGGCCGTGCGCCGTGCGTGCGAAGCCGCGGGCGCGCGCGTGGCCCTGTCCGAACACTGGGGCAAGGGCGGCGAAGGGGCGCTGGAACTGGCCGACGCCGTTATGGACGCCTGCGCCGAACCCAACAACTTTGCGTCGCTCTATGCGCCGGAAATGCCCTTTGCCGAACGTATCGACAGCGTGGCCCGTGAAGTCTACGGCGCGGACGGCGTAGACTTTACGCCGCTGGCGCAGCGCAAGCTCAAGGAACTGCAGGAACGTCCCGACGCTGCGGAACTGGGCCTCTGCATGGTCAAGACCCAGTATTCCCTGTCCGATGATCCCACGCGCAAGGGCGCGCCTACGGGCTGGCGTCTGCGCGTGCGCGACGTCATGTTCTTTGGCGGCGCTGGGCTGGTCGTGCCTGTGGCGGGCGACATCAGCCTCATGCCCGGCACAGGGTCCCGTCCGGCCTTCCGCAAGGTCGACGTAGACGTGGAAAGCGGTCAGGTGACGGGGCTGTTCTAAAGGCTGTTAACGCTATTCGTAGCTTATTAGGGGGGAAGGGAAACCCCTCATCTCTGCTGTCGATGCCCGTAGCTTCCTTCGTCGCAACGGGCACGGCCTGCGGCC
>CALVHG010000059.1 GCA_944327285.1 uncultured Desulfovibrio sp.
CCTCCAGCGTCATGCCTGAGCGGAGGGTGAACAACGTGTTGATACTCTACATCTAGAGCATTTTCAGTTTGAAACGCTGCGCACTTCAAACCATACGGCCTGTCGTTTCACGGAAAAAACGCGTTTTTTCGCTCACTTTGGTGCCGCCGCCTCGCGTTTCACCTTTTCAAAGGTGGAACGCTCTATATCCCCCTGCATTTACTTCCGGGGGACGGTTACTGCAGGGAAAGCGGCGGCGTTCCCGCAGCCTTCATCCTCCAGATAAAAGCGCGTTGGGGGAAGGATGGGGGGCTTGGGGGGAAGGAAACACCCTTGTGCGCCAGCCAAGGGGGTTTCCTTCCCCCCAATAAAAGAAAAATCTAATTCCAGATAAAATGCAGCAGCCAGTAGGAGATGAAGCCCACCAGAGCCGACGCGGGGAGAGTCAGCACCCAGGCTGTCACGAGCTGCCCGGCGACGCCCCAGCGCACGGCCGAGAGGCGCTTGCTGCTGCCCACGCCGAAGATGCAGGCGGAAATGGTGTGGGTGGTGCTCACGGGAGCGCCGAGCATGGATGCGCCGCTGATGACCAGCGATGCCGCGCCTTCGGCCGCAAAGCCGTGCACGGGCTCCAGCTTGAAGATGCGGTGCCCCATGGTCTTGACGATCTTCCAGCCGCCTACGGCCGTGCCGAGGGCCATCGCCAGAGCGCAGCTCAGCTTGACCCAGAGAGGCACTTCCACGCTGTCTACCTTGCCGAAAATCAGCAGAGCCAGCGTGACGATGCCCATGGTCTTCTGCGCGTCGTTCAGGCCGTGGCTGGTGGCCATGAAGCCCGCCGAAAGCAGCTGAAGACGACGGAAGGCGGCATTGACCTTACCGCGCGCAATACGGGCGCAAATCCAGTAAATAAGCCACATGATTAAAAAGCCTGCGGCAAAACCGGACAGCGGCGACAGCACCAGCGGCAGCAGAACCTTATTGACGATGCCCCCCATATTGAGCGTGGCAAGACCGCCCTGCCCCACGGCAGCGCCGATGAGCCCGCCGATCAGGGCATGGGAAGAGGAAGAGGGGATGCCGAAATACCAGGTGATGCAGTTCCATGCAATGGCGCCCACCAGGGCCGCAAGCACAAGCACATGACTACCCTGCACGACTTCCGGCAGGACGATGCCGCCGCCGAGCGTCTTTGCGACCTCCGTGCCCAGCAGCGCGCCGCCCAGATTGAGCGCGGCGGCGGCGGCCACGGCAAAACGAGGCGTCACAACCTTAGTGGAGACGACCGTGGCAATGGCATTGGCGCAGTCGTGCGCGCCGTTGGTAAAATCGAAGACAAGGGCCACCAGAACAATCAGGGCCAGCAGCACAGGCACATCAAACATTTTTCAGCACCGCTTCTTCAAGGGTTTCCGCAAGATTGTTCACCGCGCTCAACATGATTTCGATGCGGTCGTAAATCTGGCTCCACTTGAACAGCACAAGGAGGGCCTGCGGCGACGAGGTATCCTCGTCCATGAGTTCGGCCACGCCGACGGCCAGCATCATGTCGCAGTCGCCGCGCAGCTCATGAAAGGCGCGCGTCTTGTGGCAGTCTTCCCTGCGCGTCAGACCGTCCAACATGAGGCGGGAAAGATCAAGCAGCCCGCCCATGGTCTGAACCAGCTTGACGGCCGGAAAGCGCACCCGCGAAAATTCAAAGATATGCAGACGCGTGCTCAGGCTCTGCACGCAGTCCATGACGTCTTCCTGCGCCTGATTTATGCGCAGAATATCCTCGCGATCAATGGGAGTGATGAAGGTCTGCGAAAGGGCCCGCACAATGCGCACATGGAGCTTGTCCGCCTCTTCTTCCAGAAGCGAAATCTCCTTGTGAATGGCGTCCTTATCCGCGCCTGCGTCAAACATACGCCCCAGAAGGGCGCCCATGTCGCACAGTATGCGGTTTTGCTCCTGCAACATTTCAAAAAAGGGAGCGGATTTGGGCAACAGAGATGCGAACATGCGATTCCTCGGCGTAAACGGTTGAGGGGGACGGATTCTCCCAAGCCGGGCACAACGCCGCAGGGCGTCGCGCGCGCCATAGGGCAATTTGCCTCTGAAAAAAATTTCCTTTCGTTCCCTCCCTCAAAAAATCTCGGCAGAAACAGGCGCATCCAGCCAGCGACGCGCCGCCGCAGGCGCGTCTCCCGGCGCTTCGGCCAATGCCGACAGCCACGGCGGCAAGCAGCGGCATGCAGCGGCAGCCATATGAAATTTTCCGTGGTGCAGAAAAAAACAGGGGCCGCTGCCGCCGCCATAGCGGGCGTCTCCCCAGAGAGGCAGACCCAGCCATGCGGCATGAGCGCGAATCTGATGCCGGGCCCCCCGTCCTATCCGGCAGGCGACCAGCGTCAGTTCCCTCTTTGGATCAGGCATGCCCAGAGCCTGCGCCACAGCGGCGGCCTCCCGCGCCTGCCAGCGGACCAGCGGAACAAAGCGGGTATGACGCCCAGCCTCGCCCTCCGCATCCCGAACACGCACAGTTGCGCCGCCATCCATGTCGATGGCCGCGCGCGCCATCACAGAATTTTCCAGCCAGCCCAGCAGCAGAGCAAGATAGCCTTTGCTAATGTTATCCTGTCGTTCCGCCTGGCGAAAGGCTTCTTCCGCCTCCGGCGAGGCGGTCGCGCACACCAGACCCGAAGTTTCAAAATCCAGACGTTGCAACAGCCGGAGCGGCGTCCGGGGCAGCGTTTCGGGCAATAGCGCCTCCAGACTGGGCGCGGCACTGCCGCGAAGGGTAACCGTATGCAGCCCGGCAGGCTTGAACAGGAAGATATAAGGGGCCTGATCCGCCAGAACGTGCGGACGTTGCAGGGGATAGTCCCAGGAAGAAGAGGGAATGGTCTCGGCGGCACGAGGGGCGACAATTTCCAGCACATCGCCCTGCCGCACAGTCTGTCCGGGCGCATGCGTCCGGCGTCCGTTGCACAGCACGCCGCCGCGTTCTATCAGGCGACGGCGGGCCCGCACGCCCATGTCCGGCACAAGTTCTGCCAGCGCGGCGTCCAGACGCCTTCCGGCAAGGCTGCCGTCAATTTTCAGGGCTGCGGAAGGCCCGGCGGAAGAGGCAGGCGTCTCAGGCATGAACGACCGGCTCCTGTCGGTTTTCATCGCGCAGACGCAGGAGCTGCTCGCTGACGGCCTGCGGATCATGACGCTTCGGATCATCGGGCATGACGATGGCAGCATCAATGATTTCTATGCCCAGTTCACGCAGACGAGCCAGCTCATCCCGCCCCCCATAGCAGCCCTGACGGCCGTCCACAAGCACATGAGTCAGAAGCCGGGATACGCCGACATCGGCGGCGTCGGCCTGAAGGGCCTGCAAAAGGCACTCCACCTGCCCGACAATAGTACACGAGGGGCATTCCTTGTCCCCGCCGCTGTTGGGAATAAAGACCTTCGGACAGTCAGCGGCAGCAACGCACCGGCCGACGCCCTCCGGCAACAGATTCGCCAGAACGCTGGAATAGAAGCTGCCCATAGGATAGCACAACAAGCCCGCAGCGCCAATGGCAGCAGCGGCGCGCGTCACGATGCGAGGCCGGCAGGGAGTAGGTTCGCACACGCCATGATCGGGATCGTGCACGGTCAGAAACAGACGGCGCACGGGCTGCGCCGGAGCGCCGAAAAGATGCTGTCCGACGCGTATGACGCCGTTAGAGAGTTCCGCAGCCAGATGGAAGCTCCCTTCCACCACAGGCAGCACCGATCCCCGGACGGCAAAAAGACGGGCACAGGCGGCGAGAATGGGATCAAGACGACGATCATGACGCAAAAAACTGCCCGCAATCACCAGGTTACCGAAACAGGCTCCGCGGGGATCGAAATCAGCGGGCATATGCGCCAGAAAATCGCAAAAATAGCGCCGCAGCGGAGCGGCAAAGCGTTCGGGAACATCCAGCCAGAACGCATGCCAGGCTTCCCCGATAGCGCGCAATTCATCCCGCAGCTGTCCGGGGTCGCCTTCCTGCGGCATGCGCCATTCCCAGATATCCAGAACGCGCGGCGGCACAACGGAAGGATCGGCCAGCGCTCCAAGCCGGTGACGAATGTCTCCCACGGCAGGCATGGCAAAGGCTCGCCGCAAAACGGCGGTGCTGCCGCCAGAATCGAAGGTAGTAACAATGTGAACGGCGGGAACGGCATGAGCGGCAAGATGGCGGCTCAGGGCCCGCAGCGCCGTTCCGCCCGTGAAGAATACCAGCGGCGCGACAGCCGTGTCCCGCAAGGAGGGCCGGTTCATGCGGCGACGCTCCCCGGCACAAGCCCCAGCTCCAGCATGCGCAAATAGATGGCGCGACTGATCCAGGCGTCGGTCGCCGCATAGAGAATCTGGCGCTGGCTCAGAACCTTGACGCTCCAGTTGGAGCATTGCGGCCCCTTTGAAATACGCAGACCAAAAAGATTAGCTGCCAGCGTGCGCAAGCCCTGACTGGGAATCTGCTGGGCTCGCGCAAACGCGCCCACATCAGCCAGCCCGGCGGGAGTAAAGGGGTGCAGCTTGCTCAGCTCCCGCATATCGTCGCCGATGGCCACGCCGGTCTTGACATGAAGGGGATCGCTCAACAGGGCAGCCAGTCGCTCGTCCAGCGGCAACCAGGACAGCTGCACAAGAATAACGGCTTCCTCTGTTGCCAGTTGCACAAGGGAAGGCGCGTTGACGCGCCCCTTGCGAAAGGAGGGGCGAGTTTCCGTATCAAAGCCGATAACGCGCTCCCGTTCCAACATGGGCATGACGGCCGCCAGCTCCTCCGGCGTTCGCACAAGATGAACCTGCCCTTCATAATGATAAAGGGGCATGGCGTTGATCTCGTCACTGCTCAGGCGACGACGCAAGACGTCCAAATCCGACATACAGCAATCCGGCACTGGAGGCGGCCTCTGGCCGCCGGAGAAGGAAAAGAGGCGTCACTGCACGGCGGCCGTCTCCGCCGGAGATGGCGGCAAGCGTTATTTGCCGATGCAAAACGACGCGAAAACCTTGTTCAAGACTTCTTCGGGCGTATCCACGCCCGTCACGTCCGCCAGATATGCCAACGCCGTATCCAGACGAACGGACAAGCAATCATAACTCCTGCCTGCCCGAATGTCACCCCGCAGAGCCTTTATTTCTTCAAGTGCCCGTTCCAGCGCCAGCGCCTGCCGGGCATTAGGGGCAAGTCCGTCTTCCGGCGGCCGCGCCGCGGCATCCCGCAGCAGCATGCCGCGCAGGACCGCGGCCAGCTCATCCACGCCCTCGCCGGTACGCGCGCTAATCATGACGCAGGGACGCCCCTGCGCCCAGGCGGGAGGAAAACAGGCGGGACGGCACAAATCCATCTTGTTCCAGACCAGCAGCACCGGCAGATCGCCCGCCAGCTCCAGAGCCTCGACTGCGGCAGGATCGGGACAGTTCGACGCCGCCGCGCCGTCTTCTCCCAGTCTGCCTCCGTCCAGAAGCAGCAGCACGGCGTCGGCCTGCGTTACCTTTTCCCGGCTGCGTTCGATGCCGAGACGCTCCACAACCTCGCCGCTTTCACGCAGCCCCGCCGTATCCACAAGACGCACGGGCAGTCCGTCCACATTGACGCATTCTTCCAGAAAATCCCGCGTCGTGCCGGGAATATCGGTCACAAGCGCCCGGCTGCGCCCCAGCAGCGCATTCATAAGGCTGGACTTTCCGGCATTGACGCCGCCCGCCAGCACAACGGGAGCGCCTTCCTGCATCACGGCGGCGCGGCGGCAGCCGGACAGGAGAGATTCAATACCGTCTGCCACGTCCTGCACTATCAGAGAAAACTCTTCAGGCGGCAGACATTCCACCTCGTCATCGGGGAAGTCCACGGCTAGACACATCTGCATGCGCACATGGTCCAGTCTGGCCCGCAAATCCGCCACACGCCGCCCCAGTTCGCCTTCCAGACGCTGGAGACCATAACGCACGGCCTCGCGGGACGGCGCGGCAATCAGTTCGGCGACCGCTTCGGCCTGGCTGAGATCCATGCGGCCGTTAATATAGGCGCGGCGGCTGAACTCGCCGCGTTCAGCAGCCCGCGCGCCCTTGCGCAAAACGGCCTCCAGAACGGCCTGCACCAGATAGACGCCGCCGTGACACTGGATCTCCGCCACATCCTCCCCGGTAAAGGTGCGCGGCCCCGGCATGAACACGGCCAGAACGTCGTCCAGCGGCCCGTCATCATCCAGGATCACGCCATGATGCAGCACCCAGGGGCGGAACTCCGCAATGGATGCTGACGGCCGAAACACGGCCGTCAGCACATTCCGGGCCTCCGGCCCGGAAATACGGATAACGCCCACGCCCCCCGCGCCGCGCGGCGTGGCTATGGCCGCGATGGTTTCCATCAGGCCTGCCCCCGTTCGGGACGACGACGGCAAATGACAACCCGCTTGAGCGGACCGTCGCCTGTGCTGCGCGTCTGCACATCCGCCACATCCTGCAAAGTCAGATGCACAATGCGGCGATGATAGGAGCTCAGAGGACGCGTGGAAAAGGAGCGGCCCGTCTGACGGACACGCTCGGCAAGAGCAAGCGCAACTTCCCGCAGTTTTTCGTCCTGACGCTGCCGGTAGCGCCCCGCGTCAAGCTGCACGCGCACGGCGGCGTTCACGGCGCGCGAAACAATGCGGGAAGCCAGATACTGCAAGGCCGCCAGGGTCTGGCCTTCCCGCCCGATGAGCAGTCCGGAATCTTCCGCGCCTTCCACGGAAACGCGCACACGCCCGTCCAGCACCTCGGCCTTCAGCACGATCTCCTCGCCCGCAATGGGCCGGACGAGCCGCCCCACCGCCTCGCTGGCCAGCGCCGCGAGACGTTCGGGATCAATATCCGCCGCCGTCTGCTGCATGCCCATGTCGTCGCTGTCATCCGCAGGATCGGGCAAATCCGCAGGCACGCGGGCGGCAGGCGCGGACGACGCAGACGGAGCCGCGGCAGATTCAGTTTTTTCCTGGGCAGCGGACAGAACAGGTTCCGCAGGCAGCGGGGCCTTCTCTTCCGGCTGCGGCGCGGCAGGCCGTGCCTCAGCCTCGGCAGCAGCCGGACGTGAGCCGACCTTGCGCGGCGTGCGCTGCCGCCGGTTTTCTGTCGCCTCGCCTTCGGCGCGGCGCGGCGGGCGATTCAGCTCCCCTTTAGACGGGCGGGCGACATCGCCGCCCTCGGCGGCGGACTCGGCCGCCTCCGCGCGGCGTCCGGTCTTGCCCAGCGCCGAGGCAACAGCCTCGCGCAACGCGGCGCGACGCGCCCGGATCTTGGCCTTGCGCGCGCCCACAAGTCCGAAAATACCGGACTTGGCATCCTGTATAATCTCGATTTCCAGCTTTTCGCGGACGGCATTGTAATATTCGCACGCCTCCCGAATGGCCATATCGAGACTTTTCCCTTCAAATTCCTTGAAACCTTCCATGCGCAAACCCTCTCGCCGAAAGCGCTTTTGCGTCCGGCTGTTTGAGCGGAATCACGGGTATCCGACCCGAACACTCCAAGAAGCCGTCCGGGAACCGGACGGCTTCGCATAAGATTCTTCAGAGCAGAATGCAGAATACGGAAAACCGCGTCCGCATGACGAACGCGGTTCCGTCACTACTTGTCGAGCCGCTGCTTGCGCGACATCATCCATTGCTGCAGGATGGACAGGATATTGTTCACCAGCCAGTAAATAACGAGGCCGGAGGGGAATCCCAGGAAAAGAATAGTGAAGACAAAGGGCAGCGCCATCATGATCTTCTGCTGCGTCGGGTCCGAAGCGGGCGGATTGAAACGCTGCTGAATGAACATGGTCACGCCCATGATGATCGGCGTAATATAGTAGGGGTCCTTGGAGGACAGGTCCGCCAGCCAGAGCATGTCCGTGCCGGGCAGATAGGTAATGAAACTGGCGTGCCGCAGTTCGATGGACGTCAGCAGCGCCTGATAAAGCCCGAAAAAGACCGGCAGCTGAATCAGCAGCGGAATGCAGCCGCTGGCGGGGTTGACGCCGTAGGTCTTATACAGCGCCATGACTTCCTTATTCATGGCCTGCTTGTCGTCCTTGCAGCGCTCGCGGATTTCATCCATCTGCGGCTTGAGGCGGCGCATCTGCTCCATGGACGCATAGCTCTTGGCAGTCAGCGGCCAGAACACGGCCTTGATCAGCACGGTCAAAAGGATGATGGCGACGCCCCAGTTGCCGACAAAGCTGTAAAACTTCGCCAGCAGCCAGAGCAGGCCCTTGCCGATCAGGCTGAACATGCCGAGGTCCACGCTCTTGGCCAGCTCTTCGTTGACAGCCAGCAGACGGGCGCGTTCCTTGGGGCCGATCCAATACGACACGTCGCACACGGATTCCTTCCCCGGCTCCACGACAACTTCCTGGGGCTCAAGAGAAGCGCGGAAAACGCCTTCCTGCGTCCAGGCGCGCAGGCCCACGTTATCGCTCACGGCAGGCATAATGGCCATGAGGAAATAGGTGCTGGTGGGACCGGCCCAGTAGATGCGACCGCGCTGCGTCACCACAGCGGCGAGCTTTTCCACGGAGGATTCTTCCGCCAGCGAGCCGTCGTTGTCCCAGGCCACGCGCATGGCGTCATAGTTGCCGCCCGCGGCAAAGCGGCTGTCGGAAGCCACGGTGAATTCGAGACGCACGCTGCGGGACGTTTCTTCCGGCGTCGCCAGACGCACGCGCTCCTTGACGAGATAGGAGTCGGCGCTGAAGGTCAGCTCGCGCACCAGGCGAATCTTGTCCACCTCGCCCGTGAACTTCAGCGTTACGGACTTGCCTTCGGTCACATCATAGCTGTCGGCGCCCTCATAGGACCAGACGCCGTTGCTCCACGAAGGCTGCTTGTTGACCACCAGCCCCAGGGGAGAAAAGTTCGCCGTGGTAGCGTCCACCATGTTGATGACCGGAGAATCGGCCGCCACGCCGGAACGGTAGTGATTCAGCGAGAAGGAACGCACAATGCCGCCGCCGGTATGGAAGACCGCCGTATAGAGAGGCGTCTTGATGGTGACTTCCTTACCCGGCGCGGGGGTAAAGGCAGGCAGAGGCTTGCCGTCGGGCGTGGTGGCGGAGGCCAGCTTCCGGGCTTTTTCGGCCTCGGCTTCCTTGCGGGCCTGCTCCTGCTGCTGCGCAATCACAGCCGGATCGGGCTTGGAAATCCAGCCCATGCGCTCCGAAAGGGCGCTCCAGCCGACCAGAATCAGCAGGCAGAGGACGATGGCAATAACGAGATTTTTACTGTCTTGCATGGGGGCGGTTACTCCTCGGACGTGGACGAGCTGCGCCGCGCTGGCGGCGGAACGGGATCATAGCCCGATCCCCCCCACGGGTGACATCGGGCCAGACGCTTGAGCGCAAGCCAGCCGCCGCGCACGACGCCATGAACGGCGATGGCTTCGGCGGCATACGCTGAACAGGTAGGAAGATAGCGGCAGGCCGGCGGCAGGGCCGGCGAAATAAAACGCTGATAAAAGCGAATGGGCGCAATGGCGATACGACGTACGATATTCATGCCTCAAGCCCGTTGCCGCAGCCCCGCAGGGGGCGCAAAAGGCACGGCGTGCCCCGCCGCGACCGCAAGGGCCGCGAACGGGACACGCCGGAATGCGTTCTCCGGCGAAAGCCTTCGCTGAGAACAAAAGTGTATCGCCGTCATACCGGAAGGTTTTTACTCAGACGCCGCAGCACCGCGCCCAGCTGTCGTTCCACATCGGACTGACGCAGCGCGGCCTCTCCGGCCTGTCTTTTGGCGACGACGACAATATCCGTCCCGTCAGGGATATGACGGACGTGATGCCGAAAAAATTCTCGCAACAGCCGTTTGATCCTGTTGCGCAGGACGGCCTTGCCGACCTTACGGGAAACGGCCGATCCCAGACGCGCCGGGGCGGGGCTGTCGCCCCGCCCGTAGCGGACGAAAACAAGAAAATGTTCCGTGTGGAAACGCCGGCCCGCCTCATAGCATGCCGTATAGTCGGCACGTCTGATGATACGATGCTCGCGTGGCCATGTCCGGCGTCGAGCATTTTCGCCCGCATCGGGGGCCAGGGCTTGCCCCTTTTCCACAATTAGGCGCTCAGACGCTTGCGGCCCTTGGCACGACGACGGCGCAGCACGGCGCGACCGCTGGGGGTCGCCATACGCGCGCGAAAACCGTGAGTGCGGGCCCGTCTGACCTTACTGGGCTGATAGGTTCTTTTCATGATACACTCCTTGATGAGCCCATTGACTCCCTCGCACCACCCTCAGGGCGATCTCGATGCGCGCAATGGGTTTTTTGTTGAAACGCGCAGAGTCCGCAGGACTCTGAATGCAAAAAGCTGCTCCGATCCGGCAGGGCTGGCTGCGCCGAATGCGCAACAAATCCTTCCGCGAGAGCGGACAGCCGCTCGTTTGAAATGCAACCATTTCAAACGGAAATATCCCAAGAGGCCGCAGGATACACGCCGGGCGACGCCTCGTCAAGAGGCGCGACGCCACCTCCGCCCATTTCCTCCGACCGCAACAGGGAGGCCCGAACGCGAGCGCGTTCCGCCTCCCTTCGCGGGCAAAAATCAGGCTTCGGCTTCGCCGTCGGGAGCCGCGGCGCCGTCCGCCGAGAGCTTGTCCAGCAGCGTCTGAGCCTGCGTATTGGCGGGGTCCAGTTCCAGAGCCACCCGCAGCAGCGGCAGGGCGTGCACATTGTCCTTCAATTCCGCGAAAATCACGGCCATGTTGTAGGCCGCTCCGGCGGACTTGCGCGGCAGGTTGGGGCTCAGGCTCAGGGCCTTCAGCACGGCCGTGCGCGCGGATTCAAAATCCTTGCCGTCCACAAAGGCCATTGCCATGTTGTAATAGAGCGTGCCGTTGTCGGGCATGGTCTTCAGGGCCTTGCGATACTCCTCGCAGGCTTCCTGCCAGCGGCCTTCCCTACGCAGACTCATGCCCAGACGGTTCAGCGCCTGCATATCGTCGGGGTTGAGCATACCGCCCTTGGCGTCGAGGCCCTTGCGCCAGTAGGCGATGGCCATTTCCGAATCGTTTTCCGCCACGGCATCGGCCACGCGGAACGCCACTTCGCCCACCTGGGCCATAGCCTCGCGTCCGGCCAGCTCGATCCCCTGATTGAAGCTCTTGCGCGCCTGTTCCATGTTGTTGAGCGCAACATAGATGCCGCCGATGGCCAGCTTGCGCTCCACGCTGAAGGGCGCCAGCTGATCGAGACGCTCCAGATAGGTAAGACGCTTGCGAGGATTGTTCAAATCCTTGTAAATGTCCGCCAGACGACGCAGAGGCTCCAGATTGGTGCTCGAACCGCGGCTGGCATTTTCATAAGCTTCGCAGGCTTTTTCCATCTGTCCCATGGCGCGGAACACGTCGCCGATGGTCAGAAGCACGGCGGTGGAATTGCCCTTGGCGTCAAGCGCCTTTTTGCAGACCTGCAGGGCGCTGAGATGCTCGCCCTGATCAAGCAGCGTGCGCGCCCAGTCCAGCATGCGATCGATCTTGCCGTAGGTGTAGATGCAGGACGCGATCCGCTCCAGCAGTTCCTGGCTTTCCGTCGGGCGCGGGAAACACTGTCCGGCCCCGGCTTCCTGCAGCATGGCAATGCGGCCTTCGTTGGTTTCCGCGCTCAGCAAAGCAATGCGCAGTTCCGGGAAACCGTTTTTCAGCAGGCGGACCACATAGCTCATGTCGTGCCCGTTGATATTAAGGTCGCAGAGCAGCAGCGGCGCGGCGTTGTCCACGCATTTATTACGCACTATGCGCACGAGCTTGTCCGCATCCTGCGCCAGGCTCAGGACAGTCTGGGGAAGCCCCAGAGACTGGCACAACGTGGCGCGCAGCAGATTGTGCAGCCGCACGTCCTCGCACACGCAGATGATATGGCCGTTCTCATTCAAATAACCCTTGACGGCCTCGCCATGCTGCTGCATAGCCTGCTCGCCCTGCTCCTTGCCCATGCTCCTTTCGACCTGACGCAACGCCATGCGCTGCGCCAAACCCGCTTTGGCTTTGTCTTGCATGTATCCTCCGTACACCTGGCAACAGGAAATACCTGTGCCGAAACAATGCGGCAAGCTATCTGGCCTGCGTCAAATGATATACTTCGGGAACCATGTACATGAGGCCGACCTGACGGTGATCCGGCATGTACTGCGTCGCTATGACAATGTCCCCCAGATTCCAGAGTTTGGCGTCGTCGGCTTCCCCGGCGGCCGCGGGCCCGAAGCGCTCCGCCATCATGGCATTGAGGCGCTGCACGAATTCCGGCCCTGAGGCGGGGTAGTCTATTTTCAGAAAGCCCAGTCTGGCGGGCGCTTCGCCGCGGGCCGGACCGTAACAGGCAGCCACCTGCGCCGCGCCGGGAACTTTGCCCGCCGGATCATAGACGTCGCACACAAAATCGTCGGATTCGCGCGTGGGGCGCAGCCCGGCTGTCCGCAGGGCCTTACGCATGGCGGTTCGATCCGTGGCGTCGAGGCGCTGCCCGAACATGACAGCCTGCGTCTTAGCCGGTTTTTCTTCCGCCAGTTCCTTCAGCTCGCGTATGGCGTCTTCATTGCCGCACATGGCGGCTCCATGAAGCAATAATGTAGCGCGGGGAATGTTTTTGGCAACCCCTGTGCCGGTACGAAAAAAATGTCCCAGCCGCGCCAGAGCTTCGGGCTGATCCTGCGCTGCCGCGCGACTGTACCATGCGGCGGCGGCCTTGTCGTCCTTGGGCACGCCGTGCCCGCGCTCATACATGAGGCCCAGATTGTACTGGGCTTCGCGCTGCCCCTGCTTGGCGGCCAGATACAACCAGCGGGCTGCTTCGCGCGCGTCGGGCGACACGCCCTTTCCCTGTTGCAGCATACGGCCGTAATTAGCCATGCCCGCGGGGTCTCCGGCAGCCGCCGAGCGGGCGAACCAGTACACGGCGCGTCCGGCGTCCGGCTCCACGCCGAGGCCCCTGTCAAAGAGCAGCCCCAGCCGGTTCATGGCGCGCGCATCACCCTTGCGCACCAGCTGTTCCAGCGCCTCGCGCATCCCGGTCATATCCCCGTTTTTGCGCGCCGTTTCGCAGGCGGTTTCCAGCGCCTGCCGTTCTTCCGTGGTCAGCTTTTCCTGCCCGGTCGCCGGCGCTACGCCTTCCGGCGGCGAGGCCAGCGCCCCCGGAGTCGCGGGCGCCTCCAGAGGCGGCGCCGTCAAAACGGTTCCCGCAGGCACTACGCCGCTGTCGTCCGCTTTTGGCGGCGGCAGCCCGCGCACGCTATGGAGAGACTTGGCGGCATCGTCCGCCGAAACAGGAGCCGCGCCGAAAGCCGCGCGCAACGGCATCAGCATCAGCAGCAAACAGCCTCCGCAGGCCAGGACGGCACGCCGACAACGATGAACAGCTTTGTTTTTCATAGGTGGAAACTACCCTTACCTGCAACCAAGAGCAAGAGGGAATCCGCAGCGTTGCATGCTTATTTCGCATTCATCCCCGTCCGGCGATGGACCGCCTTTCCCGGCAGAGCGCGCCGGGAAGGGACGGAGAAATACAAGAAGTTCCGTTCCCCTGAGAACCGAGCGCCCGCATAAGCGCGTCTAGAGCATTTTTAGTTTGAAATGCTTCGCATTTCAAACCATACGGCCTGTCGTTTCGCGGAAAAAGCGCGGTTTTTCCGCTCACTTTTGGCCGGGCGGCGCTGTGCTGCCGCCTTCGCGTTTCATCTTTTTTCAAAGTTGAAACGCTCTAACGCTGCTTCTTCGGGCAGGACAGATTCATGAAATCAACCTCCGGCAGCGTCGTCACCCGTTCGTCATATACGGTGGCGTGTCCCTTCCACTCCTTCAGCACGCGGTTAATGCGCTCTACATCCACATAGGCCACCAGCGCATGATACCGATCCACCAGATCCCGCAAAATCCGCGTATAGGTCACTTCGCCGCCATGAAAACCATCCACGAATTCGCAATCCGAGGAGCCGAACTTACGCGGATCGGTAAAGTCCATGACATCGATGCCGCGTTCCATCAACGCTGTATAAAGAGAGAACAGGTGCGGATAGCCGGCCTGCCGCTCGCGCATGGCGTCCAGAACAGTTGCCGACAGAGGCGCGATAAAGACATAGGTTTGAATACCCCGCGACTTCAGACGGCAGTAAATCTCGGCAAAGGCATCGAGATGCTCCTCGCTCAGCACGGGCGCGGGAGCAAAGGCCTTGATGCCGTACCGAACCTGCTTGAGCGTGTCGCCGAACTGATAGTCAAAGGGCCGCTGCTGGCCGGTCACGTCCGCCGTGTAGTGCCAGGAGCCGTCCGAAGCAAAGCCGTCGTCGCCGCGCTGGGCCATGATGCCGAACCGGTCATCCCGAAAGACGCCCGTCAGCGGCGCAAAGAACTCCCGCCAGCCGATCTTCCCTTCCAACAGCCACTTCCACGGTGCCTTGAGCGTTTCCAAATCATAGACATAGCTGCCGCTGGTGGGAGGCTCCGGCGCAAAGGGGTCCTTCTGCCAGTTGGCGGAAAACCACCAGAAATCCAGACCGATAATGACCGCCTGGGGTCGGTGAATCCGCAGCATGGCGTCAATGGTGGAGCGCAGGACGGAAAGATTGCCCGCCGTGCCGCCCACATTGACAAAAGGACGCCGAAAATAACTGCCGCGAAACTGCATGACGCGAGACGAGCCCACAACGGCAATCTCCGGCTTGACGGCCGCGTACAGCCGCAGCTTGTAATCGACAAAATCCTGCGACACGCCGGAACCGAAAATAGCAAACTTGCCGCCAGCCTGCGCAGCCACAGCCCGTTCCACGGCCACATCGCCGCTGGCATACACCCACCAGAAGGAATACGGCAGCAACAGGCCCACAGCCACCGCAGCCAGTAAGGCCAGCGTCAGGAAAAAGCGGCGCAGCCAGTTCCGGCCCGCATCGGGCGGTTCCGGCAATCGCGGCGGCGCAGGCGGCTCTTCCTGTCCGTTCTCCGGCGAAGAGGGCTCGCTATCGCCATCTTTAGCCGCCACGTCCTTTGTCGGACGCGGCGCGCGCTCCTCTTCCGGGGCAAAGGCCGTCAGGAAGGCATCCGGCGTTGCGGCAAAATCTGCGGGAGACGGCGCGGGCGCGGGCTCAGTCTCTTCGGCAACGGCGGCGCGCGAAACAGCCGCATCCTGCCCGGCTGTCTCCTGCCCGGTTTCAGAATCGTCGGCATGCATTGCCGCCGGTTCTCCGACATCCGGTTCCGGCTGCCGTTCACGGCGCAAAGGAATTCCCTGCGCCGCCAAAGCGGCCCGCAATTCCCGCAAATCCTCCTCGCCGCTAGCCAGCGCGGCTTCCGAAGGCCCCTCTTCGTCCTCGTCACGAGACCACGCGGGCAGCTCCATGTCCTCCGACAGCGTCCGGGAAGGGCCTTTTCCACTCTCTTCCGCCTCCGGCTGCGGCATGACAAAGCCTCGCGCAGCCAGAGCCTCTTCCAGCTCCCGGCGATCTTCCTCTCCGCTGACCGCCGCGGCGGCCTCTTCGTCCGACAGTCCTTCCCGGTCTTCGCCTCTGTCGTCCGCAGGGCTGGCAAAGGAGCCTCCGGCATGAGACTGCGTCCGGGCAACGTCACCGTCAGAAACGCCGGGGGCGTCCTCACGCCAATGAGGCCCATCGTCCCCCGCCCCGCCGCCATCATGCCGCCGGGGCCCGTCCTCCGCAGGAAACGACGAAAACAGCTCCGGCGACACGGAGGGCATGTCCGCGTCCGGCTGTTCCGCCTCTTTCTGTCCGAAACGGGGCGAGAACTCTTCGCGCCCGTCATGCGGCATCTCCTCCCACGGCCCAACAGGCTCTCTGTCATGAGGCAACGGGCGCTCGTCGGGAACGGTGTCTCGAACATCCGGGGAGGCAGGTTTCCGATGACGCACGGGCAGCGGCTCTTCCTTCCAGGAAGCGGCTCCAGAAGAGGTTTCTTGCGTCGGCTCCCATAAAAAGGAAGGAACCATAACATTCTCGCCCATATCTTCCGGAGTCGCGTCGGAAGATTCGGCTGCGGAACGCTGCCGACGCAGGCGGGCACGATTCAGCGCGGAAAAAGAGACTTCGTTCTGTTTTGCCATGATGTGCCCCGCCTAGAACTGAAAATAGAGGAAAACGGCCTTACGGCTCAGCATCAGCAGAGACAGGCCTGCCAGCACGGCCAGAAAAAGCGCCCACAACAGCCCTCGCATGCCGACAAAGCCGAAGGACAGAGGAAGACGGGAGTCGCCCGCGCCTTCTTCCCGGCAATCCTGCATCAACTGCCGACAGTTGGGCAGGCACCAGACCACAAACGCGCCAATCAGCAGCAGGGCCACAGGCTCCCAACCCGCCACATAGCCGTTGGGCATGATCCGGGCCATACCCGCGGCGCCGACCAACGGACCGCCGTCCACGGCTCCGACGGCATCGGGCAGACCGAACATAGCTTCAAAAACCCGGCGCGCGCCGTCCAGCGTCTGAGCCCGGAAGATGACCCAGCACCAGTTGATACAGAAGAAGGTCAGCGTCGCGCACAGAAAACGCATGGGCGCGCTGTTCATGAACATTTCTCCGGCGCTGCCCTTGACCAGCGCACGGAACCAGTGATTGACGGTCAGCATGAAACCGTGCAGAGCGCCCCAGAGAATGAAGGTCCAGCCCGCGCCGTGCCAGGCTCCGCCGATCAGCATGGTCAGAAAAAGGTTGCGATACTGACGCAAACGCCCCGCGCGGCTGCCGCCCAGCGGAATATAGAGGAAGTCGCGCAACCATGCGCCAAGGCTGATATGCCAGCGCCGCCAGAAATCCACGATGCCCGTGGACTTATACGGCGAATTGAAGTTCTCCGGCAGGGTCATGCCCAGCATAAGGCCGATGCCCAGCGCCATGTCCGTATACCCGGAGAAATCGAAATACAGCTGAAACGTGTAGCAGAACGAACCGGCCCAGGCTTCGGCCCCGCTCAAGGGGAAGCCCCGCTCGGCCGCATTGAAGACCGCGTTGGCATAGGGCGCCAGCGAGTCGGCCAGCAGCACCTTCTTGGCCATACCCATGACAAAGAGCGCCACGCCCATCCCCATCTGGCGGGACGTTGCCATCCCCAGGGCGTCAAACTGCGGCCCGATCTGCTCGTAGCGGACAATGGGCCCCGACATCACATAGGGGAAGCAGGAGGCAAACAGGGCATGGCGCAGCGGACCTTCAGGAGCGATCTGACGTCTGTAGATCCCGACCAGCCAGGCTATCTGAATGAAGGTATAAAAGGAAATGCCCACCGGCAGCGGCGGCGGAGTGAAGGAAAACTCCCAGCCCGAAACCTGCATGAGCACCTGAGCCAGAAAGCCCGAATACTTAAACCAGATGAGCGGCGCAATGTTGACGCACAACGCCAGCGCCAGCAGGCCGCGTCGGCTGGGCCGACCGCTGCGCTCCCCAGGCTGAGCCAGCGCAAGACCAAAGGCGTAGTTGACAGCCACCAGCGCCGCCAGCAGCAAAAAGAAGGCCGGTCCCCACAGCACATAAAAAACGGCCGAGAACAACAGCAGCACAAGATGCAGGAACGAAGGCGCTCCCGCGGCGGCCAGACGCCATACCAGCAGGAGCAGAGGCAGAAAAAGGAAAAGGAACGAATAGGACGTGAACAGCATACATCTTCCCGGCACGCCCGCGGATACGCCCCGCGCTGTCCGCCGTCCATTCCGGGTCTTCGACAGAACAAAAGGTGCGCCGCCGTCCCGCCGCGCATTCTGCGGCGACACGCCGGGCGCACCCCGTTCTTCATCAGAAGACACCGCTACCGGAAAAGGGAGCCGCCAGACAGACGCGGGCCGACTCCCCTCCTAGAGCATTTTCCGTTTGAAAGGCGTTGCGTTTCAAACCATACGGCCTGTCATTTCGCGGGGAAATACAGTTTTCCCGCTCACTTCTGGCCGGGCGGCGCCGGGCCGCCTCGCAATTGCCTTTTCAAAGACAAAAAGCTCTCACCGAAAGCGGATTCCGTACGACTACGGATTGAGTTCGGAACGGAACTTGCGCGACAAACGGAACACGACCACCTTGCGGGGAGGCAGGGTGATAGCTTCATCCGTTTGCGGATTGCGCCCCTTGCGGGATTTTTTATCGTAAGACTCGAACTTGCCGAAACCGCTGATCAGCAGGGCGCAATCCTTCTTGATGGCGTCCTTCATGATTTCCAGCAGTTTCTCGACCGTATTTTTCACGTCCACACGGTTTTTATCCGTGCTTTCGTAAATACGTTCGACAATGTCGGCCTTGGTGAGGGTTTTCTTCATGGCGACCATTCCTTACACTCGCTTGCAGACCGTCGCTCCCCACGGTCAGACCGTACAGACCCATTACCATGCAGCCTATCGGCGGGGCAAGGCATTTCCCTTTCGGAGCCACCAAGGCTGCACAGCCGTGCCCTTCCTGCGAAGCGGCACATTCCCTATCCATGACGAATATTCTTTTTAGTCTGCCCTGGCCCCTGCCGGCGCGCGCAACGCGACAGCCGATAGTCCCCGTTTTCCTGCCCTACGCCGGATGTCCCGTGCGCTGCGTCTTCTGCGCTCAGCACATCCAGACAGGACAGGCTCCGGCTCCCCTTGCCGCCACCCTCAAGACGGCGATTGCCTGCCTGCGTCAACGCAGGGAGCGGGGTCTGCCACC
>CALVHG010000060.1 GCA_944327285.1 uncultured Desulfovibrio sp.
TCGATACCGGTGGCCCCGATCATGCGGGCATGTTTCCTGGCGGCAATGGCGCCCGACGCCATGAGCGCGGGCGAGGGGACGGCGAAACTTTCCGCAGGGTAACAGCCGCACGCGACTGCGACGGCCAGCAGGGAAGCGCACAGGGTCTTTTTCATGATCTCTCCTTTCTGGACATTCATTCGCAGACGCAGGGGGCGTCCTCACTGTCTCCCCTGAGCCATGCCAAAGTATCCACGACCCCCTGTTCATAGCTCATGCCGGGATAGCGGGTGCCTTCATCAACTCCTTCTACGGCCCAGTTTTCCACACGGGCAATTTCTTCATCGTTGCGCACACAGTTCATAGTTTTCTCCTTTCCGCGTGCAGGATGCGCGGCCCCCGTTTATATCGATAGCTACTGAACACATATCGCAAACCAGCGGGAAAATACCACCGCAAAGAGACCGCATACCGGCAACATCAACCATAACAGACATCGCGTACAACAACCCCTCGGCTTTTCGTCCGGCTTGAAACACCACCAGAACATGGATGCAGCGGCAAAATTTCCTGCCGTCACGAACAGCATCAGGGTCCTTCCTGTTATTCCGTCCACTACAAAGGCGTCATACAGCACAGCCAGCATCATGATTTCCGTGGCCGCAAGCATGCCGACCTCCGCCCACCAGAGAAGCCAGTCCGGCCTGTTCTTGCAGAAGAGGAGGAAACGCCGGCCATCGTCCAGCCGCGCCTTCAGCTTCCGCACGGCCAGACGCCGCGCATTCCGCTTCCTGTAGGGCTCCCGCCACTCGCGCGGCTCTGGAGGCTCGTATGCCGTCAGAACGCGCCGTCGCGCCTGGATACGCCGCATCAGGCGTAAACACCTTCAAGCCATGCGTCGAACGAGGGAGGCGGCATTGCCCCGGCCATGCTTTCCCGTGCCCGGTCAAGCAGCTTTTCCGGCGAAAATCCCCGCGCCCTGGCGCGACAGAGCGCGGCGCAAATCCTGCCTCTGGCCTCGGACGGCCAGAGGCGGCTGAAGGCGTCGAAAACGGTTCCCGCCTCGTCGGCCTTCGCCCGTTCTTCTGGGGCCAGCTTGGCCGTGGGAAGTTCCTTCGCGGGAGGCGCAAGAGGGACGGCCTGCATGCCGGAGGAGGCATCGACGCCGCAGGCCGCCCCATACCCGTCCTGCCGGAACGGTTCGTCGTTCCAGCGTTCGCCCTGGAGCCAGCCGGTCAGGTTCGGGACATAACCGCGCTTCCAGCGGCTGTCGCAGCTCTTGAAACGCTCGACAACGCCTAAAAGCGCGTCGATGTCCGGCAGGCGTCCCGCCCGTGCCAGAGAGTAGAACGTCCGTTCTGCGGAAAGTTTTCCCTGCTTGATCGGCCATGCCTGGAACAGACGCTCAAAACACAGCCGCGCAAAGGCCGCCGGAAGGGAGGCGGGACTGGTCGTACCGACCGCGCCGTCCGCGCTCCTCTTCGTTCCCGCCTTCATGGAGTCAATCCTCGACCGTTGAGGCAACGACCGACCTTCCGGCGTTTCAGCCCTTTTGGGGCGTGAAAGAAAATCCCCCCTCCCGGAGAGTTTCGGAGGACAGACGCCGCCCGTCGCACACGCTCTTGTCTGTGCGGGAGCGGATACGCGACGCGAAGGAGGAACGTCGCCCGTGCTGGTCGTCGGAAGGGGGGAAAGGGGGGTACTATCTCTCTTTTCTTCTTTCTTATCTTCCTTAAAGGAAGGACCGGCAGATTTTGCCGCTCCGACCGGTACATTCTTCCGGTCCTCGGACAAAAAAAGAGAGTCGGTTTCGTAGCCCAGCCGCTTGAGCAGCGACATGAGCCGGGGAGATCTGAGAAGGCGATAGACGCTGCGTCCGTTGCTGGATGTCCAGTCGCGACGCACGTCGATATACTCGTAGTGGCGCAGGATGCCGAGGTAGGTCCGAGCCGTCCGCTCGCAGCCCTTGCACACGAGCGCGAGCGTCTCCATCGGAACCGAGCATTCGCCGGTATGGAGAGAGGAGACGAAGAGGAAGGCGTAGAGATGGCTCGCTCCAAGCCCCACCTCCCGATCAAGGTCAATGAAACGGGGATAGAACTTGTCCGCCACTCTCAAAAAATTTTGAGGCACCAAAGTCTTCATCTCAGCCCCCACGAAAAAGGCAAAGAAAAAGCCCCCCGAACGCTTGACGCCGGACTTCAAGAAGACTATGGTAAAACCAGATCGTGGCTCACCACAGTGGGCATTGCCTCGAAAGCGCTTGCAACACTTTCGGGGCTTTTTTCATTCGCTCTTTTCTGTACTTTTCTGGTTTTTGCTACCCGTTTTTTATCCCTGAAATTGCTCAAATCGCAAATAACATACCATATTGCCTATACGGCGATTCCGGCCTCACGACACTCCCGAATCAGAGGCCCGTGCATCTTTTTCGGCACAAGATTCTTGAAGTATAACGCGGTCCTGAGAAGAGCCCGCTCGCAACCGCCGGGGCCTTCTTCCTCCAGCGCATCGAAATAATAGCGCTTAACCTTGGGATCACGGGTTTTCATGAAGGAATCGAGGCGTAACTGACCGCCATCATTGCGCTTTTTCATCAAAAATCTCCTTTTTGCTGCCCATCTCTGTAAAAAACGCCCCTTCCGGTTAGCTATAGGGTGTTGCAAAACCAGAAAAGGGAGCTGGTCCCCAAAACCAACTCCCTTTAATCATTGACTTTCTACTTTTTTGCCTTGGAATCCGCAAGCAAAAGAGGTTTCTTCCCCCTCAAAAAAGCACAATGAGTCCTGAGCCTAGCGTTGCCACGCCTCCTCCAAACACAGACTGCGGATTGCGCTGGCTACTGTTGTTGCGGCATGGCTACGTGCAGCGTGCCTTCCATAAAGCGTTCAAAGGCGCTTATGGGCATGGGCTTTGCCATGAGAAAACCCTGCCCGTAGGCACAGCCCAGTTTTTTGAGCTGATTGAACTGGGAGAGAGTTTCGATGCCCTCGCACAGAATGTTCATATCCAGCTCCTTGCCGAGGGCAATGATGGGCTTGAGGAGCTGTTCGTAGCGTTCGTTTTCCAGAAATTCCTTGTCCAGCTTCAGGATATCGATGGGGAACTTGAGCAGAGCCGCCAGCGAGGAATAGCCCTTGCCGAAGTCGTCCAGCGCTATCTTGATACCGTTTTTGCGGAGGATGCGGAGGTTCTTGAGCAGGAGAGGCAAATTACTTTCCGTCATGCCCTCGGTAATTTCGATGATGATGAGATCTTTAGAAACATTGTAGCGACGCAACGTGTCGATCAGCTTTTCGCCGTAGTTTTCCGTAAGGAAGAGCGCGCGCGACTGATTGACGGAAATGGGCACGACTTCCTTGCCCTGATCCTGACGTCGGCGGAGCCATTGGCAGACCTGTTCAAGCACAAAGGTGTCTACCAGACGGATAAAGCCGTTCTGCTCGAAGATCGGGATAAACTGATCGGGAGAGAAGTTCTCGCCCGATGCGGCCTGCCAGCGTATCAGGGCTTCGCCGCCCTTAATGGTGCTGGAGCGGAGGTCGAACTGCGGCTGAATATAGACCTGAAATTCTCCCGCTTCCAGCGCGGCAAGCATTCTGTTTTCGATTTGTATGGTGAGCTGCTTTCTGTCTTCCAGCGCGGCGCTGTAGTAGGCAAAGGTGGACTTATAGGCGGTGTTGCTGATGCTGCTTTGCGCTGTTTCGGCCGCGGCGACGAGATTCGCCATCTTGTCAAAGTCCGAGGTGACGCGGACAATGCCGACCGTCAGCAGCACAAGATGTCCGAGTCTTTCGCCGTACGCTGAAAAAATTCTGAATATGTCGTTCAGCCTGTTTTCCAGGGCCGCGTCGTTTTCTTCGTGCCAGAGGCAGAGAAAGCGTCCGCCGCCGCAATGGGCAACAATATCTTGCGGATCGCCGGACATTTGCAGCGCCGTATAGCAGCTTTTGATGGCGTCGTCGCCATTCTTGCAGCCGTACAGCTGATTGATATGGATGAGGTGGCGTATATTGGCGCTGAGAATATAGCAGGGTTGTTCCTTTGTCAGCGCCTTTGCCGCATTGCGCAGGAAGCAGGCCCGGTTGATGCCCTGGGTGACGAGATCCGTGTAGGCGACCTCTTTCAACCGCCGGACTTCCTTGCGAGATGCGCGGATGCGCAGGATAAAGAAAAGCGTCAGCGCGGCAAGAAGCAGGCCATAGTAGTTGCGAATAAGGTAAACGAGCAGATTCATCCCTTCGAGAGGCGGAACCTCCAGCAGGAGGGATTCTATTTCCGCATTGGAAAGTCCGGCGATTCCCTTGGAAAAGACCGTATGCACCTGCGGGGGGAGCTGGGGATTGAAGCCCAGCGCCATGGGATAGAAGGCCAGGGTTATCTGGTAGCGCAGATTGGCGGTCGCGTCCTTGCTGTGCGGCAGGCCCGGATAGAAGGGAATATAGGCGTCTATCTCTTCCCGCTCCAGCGCCGCCCGGCATTCTTTTTCCGAAGCAAAGAGAAACACGCAATCCTTAGGATAGATGAAGAGATAGGCTTCCCGAACGCTGAGCATTTCCTTCGTGGCGCCGATGCGCAGACCGCTGCCGGGCGTGAGGGATTCCTTGATTGTCGCCAGCGTTATCTGGGGATTGTAGTAGGGGAGCCCTGTGGCGATCTGATAGCGTTTTCTGAAATTTCTGCCGGGAAAGACATCGGTGACAATATCGGCCTTGTTTTCCCGCAGCATGGTCAGGCAGGACTCGTAATCCGGCGCCGCCACATATTCCAGCGAGACGCCCATGTTTTGCGCAATGCGGGCAACAAAGTTTTGAAGAAAAAGGGTGTTGCCCCGAAACGAAGAGGCGTCACCGGCGCTGAGGGCCACGCGGAGCGTCGGGCGTGTTTGGAGCCATTCCTCTTCTTCCCTGTCGAGCGCAATGTCGATGGGATTTCCCGGATCGATAAAGGTATTAAAAAAGTTGGCGAGCGGCCGGGGATTGAAAATTTGCAGGCGATTCAGCACCTCGTTGACATGCGGAATAAAATAGTCGTCATTTTTGGGCGAGATAAAGTAGAAGGGCCGGGAGTCGAAAATGCCGGCAACCTTGGTTCTTTTGCCGACGGGGCTGCCGTCCACATAGCCATCCAGCGCGCCCGCTTCAAGATCCCGCTTAATGTCCGCGGCGGCGCTGTAAAAGACCGGCTGAAAGGAAAAATTATTCTTTTTTGCGATATTGTTAAAGATATCGTAGTGATAGGAACCGACATAAAAGCCAATGCGCAGATTGTTGAAATCTTTGAAGTCCATATAATGGACGGTGCTGCCGTGCGGCACATGCAGCGTCGTCGCGTAAATGCCTGCCCGGATATTGGAATATTGGAATTGTTTGGCGCGCTCCGGCGTCCATGTCATGCCGCAGGCAAGATCGATTTCTCCCGCGGCGAGTTTTTCAGCGACGTTTTCCAGCCCGACCTGCACCCACTGGATATCCCAGTCCACGAAATGATCGAGGGCTTCGAACAGGGCCGGCAGATAGCCCCACAGGGCATTGTCTTTACTGTGGAAAGAGCCGTACTGGCTGAACCAGCCGATCCGGACAACGCGCCGTTCGCCGGCGGAGGTTCTGTCTTTGTCGGGAAAACTGATCAGGGGGCGGTGTTCGGGAAAAACTTGGGAGGGAGCAGCCGCGGCTGACAGAAAAGGGAAGAGAAGACAGATGACAACGGCAAGGCTGCCAAGTCCGGACTTCAGGATGCGGGGAATCATGTGTCGCATGGTAACCGCCTGTAAAGAGGGCGCGTCCGCTTGCAGCGGGAAAGAAACGCGCCTCCGGTGACCAGTGTTTGCGAACAGGGAGCGGCAGACGACATGGGCAGAAGTCGTCTGCCGCTCCCCTTGTGCCGCCCGCAGGCAGGCGGGAGGGCTGTGCCTGCGCTGCGGGGAACGATGGGAGAAGCCGGAACCTATCGCGGGGGCCGGGGCTAACCGGCTTTCATAGTGCGGACGAGCGTATCCAGCTCCTGAGACTGTTTGGCCAGTTCGGACACGGCCTGCGAACACTGTCCCATAGCGTCCGTAGAGCCGGTGGCCATGGCGTTTACGCTCTGGATGGACTGGTCGATGGCTTCGCTGGTGGCGGACTGCTCCTCACAGGCCGTGGCTATGGAGCGGATTTCGTTGGCCGAAAATTCCGCTTCGGTCACGATTTTTTCCAGAGCCTCTTCGGCCTGCGCGGCCAGTTCCGTAGATTTTTCCACCTGAGCGACGGCGGAATCCACGGCATCCATGCTTTCATGCATGCTCTTGGCAATGGCGGTTGTGGCCTTGCCCACGTCGGCGGTGGAGATCATGGTCTTTTCCGCCAGCTTGCGCACTTCGTCGGCCACAACGGCAAAGCCGCGTCCGGCTTCGCCGGCGCGGGCCGCTTCAATGGCGGCATTCAAGGCGAGCAGGTTCGTCTGATCCGCAATGTCGGAAATAACGCCCATGATCTGGGAAATGGCGTCGGTTTTTTCCTGCAGATCGCCCATGTTGTGCTTGAGCGTCAGCGAGAGATTGCGCAGCGCCTGGGCGCTTTCCAGCGAAAGTCGAACTTTTTCCTTGCCGTCATCGGCATTTTCGCGCGTTTTGGCGGACATTTCAGAAGCGCGGGCCGCATTGCGGGCCACCTCCTGGATGCTGGCCGTCATTTCCGTCATGGCGGAGGCTACTTCTTGCAGGCTGCGGGCGGCATTGGTGGCGTTGTCCGCCGAATGGCCGATCTGCGCTTCCAGCTCCACGGCGGCCGAAGAGATGATTTCCACGCGGCGTTCCAAATCCGTCGCCGCCGAGATCATGCCTTCGCGGCGGGCATTTTCGGCAAACTCCGCGGCTTCCTGCGCCTGCTGCGTGGCAAGCTGCGCCTTGGCGGTAGCCTTGTCGGCTTCCTCGGTCTTGTGATTGGCGTCGACGATATACTGCTTGAGGGTGGCGACCATTGTGCGCAGGTCGTCGGCCAGCATGCCGATTTCGTCCTTGCGGAAGATATCCAGTTCCTGATCCAGATTGCCCTGGGTTACGGCTCTGGCAAAGGTCTGAGTCCGTGTCACAGGACGCGTAATCATGCGGGTGATGATGCTGGAGAATGCCGCGCCGATGACGAGCAGCACAACGCAGGCGATAAGGAGCATGCGCAGCGAGCTGCTCAGAATGGTATTGGTTCTGGTGACGGTATCAATGGCGCGCGAGGAAAGACGGATGGCGGACTTGTCCAGCTCCCGATAGGCTTCCTGATAGCTCTGGATGCGCACCTGCCCCAGCTCCACGCGCTTGAGCTGGAGGCGGATCATCTCGTTGGCCTGCTTGGTGAAGCCGTCCAGCGCCTTCTGGGTTTCGTCGAACATGTCGCGGCATTCCTGACGCAGCAGGTTTGCGCGGATGCTCTGCGCTTCCCGGCGAATGGCGGTCAGAGCGTCAAGCTGCGCGGCAAAGGCTTTGGTGTCATGGCGGCGATTCGCAAGCAGCAGCTCGCTCTGGATGCTTTCCAGCAGGCGAAGAAAGACGCTGGCCTGCACGAGATTGTGAGAATATTGTACCGCCGCGCTCACGTTGCCGTCGGCCAGAAAGCCGCGCTGGGTTTCTCCCATGGTGGCAATGAGGTTGCCGAACATCTGCTGGGCATTGGCGGCGCCTTCAATCATGCCCTGAATGGCCTTTTCCGCCTGCTCCTGCACGGCAAAGCCGCTGGCGATGCTTTCGGCGTACTTGCCGATGAGCGTGGCGTACTTCTGAGAGAAAAGCGTCCCTTCCGGGGTCGGGAACTTTTCGTTCAGCTCTTGCAGTTCCTTGAACTTCTGTTGCGAGAGCTCGAAGTACTTCTGCCCCTGCGCGTAGCTTTGCGGATCCGCGGTTTCAAAGAATATGCGGATCTGCATGGCCGCAAGCAGAAGGTTGCCTTGCATGGAATTGAAGATCGTCAGTTTGGGGATGACGTCGTTGGCCATGCTTTCGGAGACGGTGCTGCCTTCGGACATGGCTTTGGCAGCCATGTAGGAGATGATGCCGGTGAAAAGAAGAAGAAGGGCAAAGCTGCCGCCGATCTTCTTCGCCAGGGTCAAGCGCATACTTCCTCCACAGGATACGCGTGCCGTCTGCCATTTTGCAGACGGACAGTCCTCCCCGGTTCCCGGAGTCTGTGAAGAGCCTGTGAGTACGCGCACGAAAAGACCGGCGCTTTTATTTGACCAAAGTACCGTGCGGCGGCGACGAGACAGGTCCGCAAGTAGGGGGGGTCGGTTGCCGGTAAAGGATTGACGGTTAGTCGTGGAGAGCTTCCGGCTGTCGGGCCGGAAACTCTCGGCATGCTTTATTCTCAGGAAACGAACCGCGCAGACGATGGCGCATGCCACAAAGCCGCCGCGCACACGGTAAATTTGGAGGCTCGGAATTACGAAATCAGAACAGCCCGCACGGGGAGGGGAGAGCGGTCTCTCTCTCTCTCCCTCACATGTTGCGAGCATTGCTGCCAAAATAATAAGTAAATCAGGCATGTTATAGTCTGAAGAAGTTTTGGCAAAATGCCTTTTGGATAACAAATGGATAATCATCTTCCAATTTGAGTAATTCGCCGTTATTATTTCTTCATGAGCGACGTAACCAGCCGAAAATACATCAAAACCAAGTTCGAGGGCGTCTTCTATCGCCAGTCCGCCAAACGTGATCCAAGAACCGGCCTGCCGGATCGCATTTACTGCTTCTGCTACAAGGACACCCAAGGCAAGGGGCATTGGAAAACTGTCGGCAGACACAGTAAGGGCATCCGTCCGGCCCTGGTACAAAAAGAGCGGGCAAAATTCCTTGCTGAAATTGCCGTTACCGGCGTCAATCCCGTGGAACGCGAAAAAGTGACCACAGGGGACCTCGTTGATGCCTATCTTGCCTGGGGCAGAAGCGAGGGGAAATACGTTGACCAACATTATAGCCAATACGCGGCGCATCTCAAGGACAAAATTCATTGCTTGCCCGTAGTCGAGCTGACTCCGAATCTGCTCTCCAACCTCAAGGCACAGCTCCTGAAAACGCCCACAGGGAATACTAAACCCAAAAAGAGCAAGTCCACAAGAAGAGGAAAGCGAAAAACTCTGGCCGGGCAGACCGTGAACAACATCTTTTCCTTCATGCGCTCCGCCATCAACCGCGCCATTGCCACCGGCATGTGGAGCGGCGTTAATCCCCTGTCCACCAGAGGCGGCACATGGGCGATGGTCAAAGCCAACAACGAACGGCTGCGCTTCCTGACCAGAGAGGAGGCCAAGGCCCTTCTGGATGACCTTGAAAAGCGGCATCCGCAGTTGCATGACATGGCCCTGCTCTCGCTGCGAACCGGTCTTCGCCCCACGGAGATTTTCAAGCTGCGTGGACAGGACGTGGACGCCAATGCCTGCGGCCTCTACATTATTCAGAAAGGGGGAAAGCGAGTCTTCGTCCGGGTACCGGAAGATATGATTCGGATGCTTCAGGCATACAGGCGCAAGCCTGCGGAGCCAATCTTTCAGCAGCCTCGGAAGAAGACGGCGTTCACCAAGACGCCCGCCTGCTTCCAGACCGCCGTCAGAAAGCTCGGACTGGCCCCGGAAGACGGCGACAGCCTGTACGCCGTCACCCTGCACACCATGCGGCATACCTTCGCATCCTGGCTGGCACAGTCCGGCAAGGTCACACTCATGGAGCTGCAAAAGCTCATGCGGCACAAGAATATCTCCATGACTATGCGGTATGCCCACCTGTTCCCCGGACAGGAAAGCGAAAAGCTCTCGATCATCGGCGAGATGCTGGCTTGAGGCCTTTAGCATTTGGATGACTCCGAAGTATGGATACGCCCGGAGGCAATGTAGGCTTCCAGCACGTCGCGTTCATAAAAGATGCGTCTGCCGAAAGTTGTATAAGCCGGGCCAACGCTTTCCTGACGCCAATAGGTGAGAGTCCGTTGAGGAATGCCGAATTCCTTTTCCACATCCTTGGGAGCGAGCAGCTTTTTGACCGGGCCGCCGGAATCATCGGGCGTCTGACCGTATCCTGCGGCGCGAATGGCCTCGGTAATAAGGGGAATGAGTTCTTCTGGCGTGGAAAGAATGATGGTGCGACCTTCAATTTTCATAGGGCATTTCCTGATACGGTTTCGCGCATGTGCCGTAATATTTCGCAATCAGTTCAATCATGGATTCACATCCGTTGTCCTGAATCATCTTTTCTCTATGACGCCGGACACCACTTCGAGATATGCCAAGATGATGCGCAATTTGATTAGTCTTTAGCCCGTCAAGGATGAGTAAAAAAAAACTTCTTTTCCACGAGGAGTCAATTTTATATTGTGCTGAGGAAATTTCATTCCTCTGCAAATATATATCATTATTTCAATTGTGCTGTGTATAGAAAGTTTCTTTCGGATATGAGAAAGGTGAAGATGCACAATTTTATGCGACAGATGAAGTCCTGTTGCTATTTTTTTTGGGCGAACTTCCCTGTGTTGAAAGGAGAGCAATCTTCATTTCTTTTTTCGTAAACTGCTCAAACATGACTTCTCCTGACAGGTTGATGAGGCACTCAAAAAAGGGATGAGTGTTGTGTACCACGGAGAAATCGTGCGGGGCAGTGGCCAAATTATATACTTTTCCACCTTTCGGGGAAAATTCGGGCAAAGCTCCCCTGTGCGGGGAGCCGGTCAGAAAAGCGCAGACTTTCAGCACAGGGGAGGAAGATTATATTAATGTGAATGCCGCCAGGCAGGAACCCGATATGAGGCAGGCGACCGCCACAAGCAAAAGCCTGCGCCATTGCCGCAGCCCTTCAGCGAAATTTTTTGCGGCCAGAGCACCGGAAAAAATTCCGCAGCAGATGCAGATTGCAGCGAGAAGAACGCCTACCGGCATCCGTAGCGAGCCGTGAACCTGAACCCTTCCGGCTCCAAGACAGAAGCCAGCCCACAACAGGAAGGTTCCATAAAGGAGCAGCAAAAAAAGTGTGGCGGTTCCCCATACCAGCCATGTGTGGATATGCCTTTTCAGAGACAGGCTTTCCGCCTGTTTCACCACGCTTTCCGTCAGACGACTTTGCGCCAGGGCGACCTCCTTTTCCGAAACGGCGGCAATATCATCAAAAATTTGGGCTGTTACAGCTTGGATTTTTTCCGGCAATTCTTCATAATAAAGGCGAGGATATTCCATCGCCGCGATGATGGCCCATAGCGCATCATTGGGGCCGATGCCCAGAGTATCCTGTATCCTTTGCAGGCGCTCTTTCTCCTCGTTTCCTAGTTCCCGCCCCAGCAGTTTTTCCAGAACGGCAGTGATTTCCCTGTCCATAGTTACACCTCATCAAGTGCCGTACCGAACATTTCCGCACAGGCATTTTTCCAGCGGCGCAGTTCTGCGCGATCCCCTATGGGAAGTTCCTTCAAAGCCGTTTTGAGGGGCATCCTGCCGGAGTGCAGTTTATCCGCAACTCGATCCGCCAGTTCGGGAAAATCCAGCGTTCTGCCCTTGCGTTCAATAATCTCTCTGGATTTAGACCTGTTATATAACTCAAATTTTTCCGGAGCTCCGAAGTACAGGTTCCGGCAGACATGAATCAGGGCATCGGGAAAGATATTCAGAAATCCGCGCAGCAATTCGATAGAATCCCGCTGCCTGTTAATGACCCAAAACGTCACAAGATTTCTGTGCAGTTCAGGAAGAGTTTCCCGCAGCGTCGCGCCGTATCTTGCGATGCCCATACTGCTTCTTGCGGCGGAATTGATCACCAGACAATGATTGGAAAATTCGTCGGCCGCGTTGACCATGTCCATCCATCCGAAGTATCCAGGTCAACTTCCCTGCACTGCAACATATCGTTTTCATGCTGATGGTGAGCCTTGTAGACATCGGGATTCGATGTATCGCTTTCGAGCAGAAGTACCTGTTTCCCCTCGTCGAGCAGATAGTCAACCAGAGCGAAAGTCAGCTTGCTCTTGCCGACTCCGCCTTTGCCTCCTCCAACGTAAAAAATGGGCATGTTCATGTTACAACTCCTCGTCTGAAGCATCAGGAATAATAAAAGAGGATTTTTCCGTTGATTGCATTTTCATAGGTGCTTTTTCTTTTTTTACGGTAAATGGAGTAGGCTCATTTTCCGTAAAAAATTGTTTTATGAGATACGCGGGAATAATAATTCCCTCATTCTTGAGCATCTGGCTCAATTCCTTTGGACTGTAGCCTTTCTTTTTTGCTTTTTGGAAATCCTTCTCCAGAATTTTTGCCGCTTCCGAACGGGTTTTTCTGTCTTCTTTTTCCGGTAAATCCTGAAGTAGTTTTTTTGCCTGCGCTATCTGTTCAGGCCGGATTTTTGCGCTCTGGCCCATATTAGTACCTCCGCCATCGCTGATTACAGGAAGTATACACAAAATTTTTCCATATATGCAATTTGGCCACTCCACGATACGGGTTCTTCGTGGCAGGATGGGGGTTGTGCTACACACAACCCCCATCCTGCCAGAGGGCTGCGCCCTCTGGACACCCGGAATGCTCGGCGCTGCGCTTCTCGCATTCCAAAGGCAAAGACATGAAAGGCAAAAAAAGGAAAGAAGTCGGACGAAGCGCCGCCCGGAAATGGGTGACGATCCGCGTCACGGAAGAAGAAAAAACGCGCCTTGCGGAACAGGCGGAAATCGCCGGGCTGTCCCTGTCGGAATACATGCGGCGGCGTTTTTTCGGAGGTAGAATTTCCGCCTGTACCGATCTGAACACCATAGCGGAGCTGCGGCGCATTGGCGGTCTGCTCAAGCACAATTTTGAGACTCTTCGGCAGACCAATGCTCCACCGGATATTTTTGAAAGTCAGGAAACAACCCTGCGTAATTTGGCATGGGCCATTCAGAAAATCGCATTACGTTGTCATCATGGTTGTAAAGAAAATCAAGAATAAAAAAACGAAAAAGTCCAAGGTCTGGCAGATAGGCGACCTTGTGGACTACATTCGTTTTCCTCACAACAAAAACCCGCAAGAAAAGATTGAATATGCGGGAGGGCGAAAATTTTTTTCCTCCACACATGTGGGGCAGAAAATGGAGATGATAGCCCTTGCACGGGAATCAAAGCACAGCAACATGCCGGTGCAGCACTGGATGTTCTCGTGGAAAGAAGGAGAGCAGCCAGACAGAGAACAAATTGAAGAACTTGTGGACATCTTTCTGGAAAAAATGGGACTGAGCGAACATCAAACCATCTACGGTCTGCACTATGACACGGACAATTATCACCTGCATATCGCTGTCAACAGAACGAACTCGGAAACGGGAAAAGTTGAGCTTCCTTTCAACGGATTGGACATCCGGGAAGCGCATAAAATCGTAGCGATTGTTGAACACAGGCAAGGATGGGCCAGCGAGGAAAATTCCATGTACATGATGTTGGAAAATGGAGAGCTGGCGCGAAGAAGAACAACCAAAGAAGTAAAACCGAAGCGGACAGCACTGGATTTTGAACATGCCAGCGGTGAAAAATCAGCTCAGCGTATCGCACAGGAACGCGGGTATGCCATTATAAAAAGCGCGCAATCATGGGGCGAGCTGCACGAAAAACTGGCGAAAGTCGGTTTGCGTTTCGAGAAAAAAGGCTCCGGTGCTATCATCATTGTTGGCAAGAATGCTGTGAAAGCGTCTTCTGTAGATCGTGCTTTCAGCATGGGGAAGCTATGCAAAAAACTGGGTAACTTTGAAGAGGGAAACTACCCGGAAAATTTGGAGAAGATTACCCCGGAACCGGTAAGTTCCGTCAATTTTGACGCATGGAAAGAGTATCGACGGGCGTTCACTGAAAGTTTGGAAAAGGTGGAGACGGCGGGCGGCAGTATCGAGCTTGCCCAGATGAAGGATCGACACAGGCAGGAACGAAAAAAGGCGCTTTCCCGCTTGGCGAAATACGGTCTGCCTGTGTTGAACATCGCCCGTCATTGCCTGATGGCGCAGCAGAGAGCGGAACGGTTCTCTCTGCGGTCAGGTCGAAAAAGAACGCGCGGGAGCAAACCGCGTTTTGAAAATTGGTTGCGAGCGCGAGGTATGCAAAAGGAGGCTGACCGCTGGAGGTATCGGGCATCTGTGGAAGAAAAAAGACACGCCCCGCCGCCTGTGCAACAATTGGAAAAGGGAGCGAACATCATGCGCGAACTTGAGGATTTCAGGAAGTATGCGAACGCGGTCAATGCTGATCGTTACCGTGTGACCTGTATCAGGATGGAGGGAGACGGCGGCAAAAAAACTTTCATCCTCGACAAGAAAGGCGGCATGAGCAGAGGCTTTTCCCCAGACGAACTGGAGGCTCATATGCCGGAAATGCTGCGTTTCCAGAAGCGAGGTGAAAATATTTACTACACGCCGCTATCGGATGATCGGCATCACATCCTTATAGATGATCTGACCCGCGACAGCTTGCAACGATTGCAGGAGGACGGCTTTCGTCCCGCCGTAGTTCTGGAAAGCTCGCCAGGAAATTTTCAATGCCTGCTGACTATTCCCAAATTGGGAACAGAGCATGACCGGGATGTGGGTAACCGCATCACGGAACGCCTGAATCGGGAGTACGGCGACAAAAAGCTGTGTGGCTGCATCCATCCCCACCGTGCACCGGGCTTTGAAAACCGCAAACCCAAGCATCGGCGGGAAGATGGCGGTTATCCTCAGGTGAAGCTGTTGTTTGCGGAGCGTCGGGAGTGCGGCAAGGCGCTCGCTCTGACCAGAAGGATTGACCGCGAGTATGCGGAGGCCGCCGCGAAGCGGCTGGCTGAGCGTCGGACGTTCCAGATGCCGAATTTCCGACCGGGCGACCCGGCAGCGGCCTATTATGCCCATCTTGAGAATATACGCAGGCACCTGACCATTGAGGACTACTCCCGTGTGGATGCCATGATTGCTTTGCGAATGCGTGCCAATGGGCACAGCCGGGAGGCCGTGGAGGAAACCATCCGGGCCTGCGCCCCGACCATCCGGGAAAAGCGGACCGGGCGCAACTGGCAGCGATATGCCGAAAGAACATCGGATTACGCTTTCGGCCCCGCCGGAGACAGGGATTTGATGCGTAACGGGCGCTACCGGGATTTGTGGCGAACAGTGGAAAGTATGGAAGACAGGAAACTGTCGCCGTCCTTTCGGATGGGGAGGTAAGGAGGAGCGTCCGCCTTGCATCGTGATTCGTTGTTGTCTAGGATGACCGTATGAACAGGGAACAACCGCCCCATGATACCGGCTACAAGAGTTTTTTCAGCAATCCCGAAATGGTGGAATCGCTGCTGCGGGACTTTGTGCCGGAAGAGTTTGTAACGGAACTGGATTTCACCACACTGGAGCGTTGTTCAGGTTCCTATGTGACCGATGATTTGCGCGAACGGCACGACGATGTGGTCTGGCGTGTGCGCTGGAAGCGGGGATCATGGTGCTACGCCCTGATCATCATGGAGTTCCAGAGTACGCCCGACTACTGGATGGCGCTGCGTATCGCCTCCTATACCGCGCTTTTGCTGCTTGACCTTGTGAAGTCGAAGGAGATACGCGGGCGGGAGGGGCTGCCGCCGGTGTTTCCCATTGTGCTGTACAGGGGAGAAAAGAGATGGAGCGGCCCGCAAGAATTGAGGAAACTCTTTGCATCCATGCCCAAAAGCCTTTTGCCCTACTGTCCCGAAGCGAGATACTTTCTGCTTGACGAGGGGCATTTGCCGGAGGAGACGCTGGAGCAAAGCGAGGGACTTGCGGCGCAGCTTGTGAAGCTGGAGCGGGCGCGGACGCTGGAAGAAGTCCGGCCCATCGTGAAGATTTTGAAGGAACGTCTGCGCGATCCCGCCTATATTGCTTTGCGTCGGACGTTTCAGGTATGGTTGGGGCGGGTGGTTTTCAAACGTTCCGGAATGACAGACGAAATTCCCGAATTTCGAGACTTGGACGAGGTGGACGCCATGCTGGAAGAAAGAGCCGCGCAATGGAAGGACGAATACATCAGACAGGGATTGGTGCTTGGCGAGGCTAGTGGCGAACTCAAGAGGGGGCGGGCGGTGCTTCTTGCCCTTTTGCGGGATCGTTTCGGCGCGCTGCCGCAGGAGGTGGAAAGCGCTGTCCATGTGCTGGACGATGCCGACCAGCTCATGGAATTGACCTTGGCGGTATATCGAAGCAATTCCCTGGAAAGTTTTTTTAGCAGATTGCATGCCGCATTCGGCAACCAGCGGCAGTAGCCTCCCTTTTTACAATCTGTCACAAAGGGGACCTTCCCCCCACGAAAAAAACACCCCGCCCGTCTCCCGTGGCGAGGCGCGGGGCAGGCTCACAAGTTCTTTACATATCGGTCAAATTCGTCTATTGTACTACCGGGAGGAGTATTCATGGAGGAAAAGGCAGGCAAAGGGACGGCAGGCGTCGGCTCTGGGACGTGCTTTAGCATGATTCTTGCACCTACCTACCTACCTACCTACCTACCTACCTACCTACCTACCTAGCCCATTTGTTGGAAAACGTGCCCGCGCTTGTGCGCCGCGCGGCGTTCCGTGTTTTTTCGCATTCAGGAGACATGGCCTTGTCCCCCCACGGGGGACAGGGCCTTTTTTGTTGCCCGGAGGTCTGCCGTCATGATGTCTGATCGTCTGCTGCCGTGCCGCGTCCTGCTTGTCTGGTCGCTGATTGTGGCCCTGATATTGCCCGTGCCGCTGGGCGGCTGTGTGGCCCGAAAACAGGACGGCGTCGGCTTTGTCTCCGGCGCGTCGTCCGACCGCGCCGCGAGTGCGTCGCGCGCGGACGTTGCCGCCGTCGGGCCGGAGAAGGACGCCGACCGGGCTGGGGACGCCGACCGGGAACGGCCGCGCGGGCTGGATGCGGCCCTGTTCAATGTGGCGGCCACGTTCATGGGCCTGCCGGGCCTTGCGCCGTCAACCGGCGCGCGGGACGAGGGGCTGGGCTATCATCAGGACGGCACGGCGCGCCGGGCGGGCAGCGCCGACGCCTTTGACGGACGGCAGGCGCGGGCCTACATGGGCGCGGGCCTTATGGGCGACGGGGCGTTCTCGTCGCCTGACGGGACGCTCCTTCCCCGTCGGCTGGGCGACGAGTACAGCGGCCGCCGCCGGGACTACGCTTCCCGCGGCTTTGAGAATTTCAATCTTATGGACATGGCGCTGGATCGCGGCCTGAACTACGGCATGGGCATGCTCAATTCCGCCGGGGAGGCCGCGCTGTCCGGCCTTGTGGACAACGGTCGCGCGCGGCTTAATTTCCAGCTCGACCGGGACGGGCGCTTCTCCGGGGAAGGAGACGTGCTGCTGCCGTTCCGGGATGCGCCGCAGCATACGCTGTTCACCCAGATCGGGGCGCGCAGCATGGATGTTTCCGGCGGCGAGGAAGACGGATCGCAACGCTGGATCGGCAACTTCGGCCTTGGGCACCGCTGGTTCCCCTTTGCGGAAAGCATGGAGGAGGCGGGCAACCTCATGCTGGGCTGGAACGTCTTTTTCGACAATGATTTCAGCCGCTCGCATCAGCGCGGCGGCGCGGGTGTGGAAGCGCGGTACGACTGGTTCCATCTGGCGGCCAACTATTATACGCCGCTCTCCGGCTGGAAAAATTCGCGCGACTTTGACGGCGATTTTGTGGAGGAACGACCGGCGCGGGGCTGGGATGCGCGGGCGAAAGCCTATCTGCCCTTTTATCGCAATGTGGCGCTGACCGGCTCCTTCAGCCAGTGGTACGGCGATAACGTGGCCATGTACGGTTCTTCGGACGATCTGGAGAAGGACCCGCGCGTGTGGTCTTACGGCGTGGAATATACGCCCATTCCGCTGCTGTCGGCCTTTGCGCGGCAGCGCAGCACGGAACGCGGCAAGGCGGATACGGAATTCGGCCTGCAATTCACCTGGCATTTCGATATGCCGTGGGAGGAACAGACCAGCCATGCCAAGGTGGCGGAACTGCGCACCGTGTCCGGCTCCCGGCATGAGTTTGTGGATCGCGAGAACAGGATCATACTGGAATACCGGGCGAAAAACGCCGGGCGTATTGAATATCTCGGCCCTGTGTCCGGTCAGACCAATGCCTTTCTGCTCCGTGTGACGGACGGTTTTGGCAGGGCGTGGGCGGGTAAAACCGTGTGGGTGCGCGCCGACAACGTGACGCTCGCCGTTGCGCCGCGGCCTTCCCGCAGTCTTCTTGCGCTGGCCGGGGACGTGCTGGGCGGACTGTTCGGCGCGCGCGAGGCCCATGCGGCGACCGCGTCGCACAGCTACGTCACGGACAGTCAGGGCTGTTTCACGGTGCGGGTGACAAGTCCCGTTGCCGGGCCGGTGACGCTGCATGTCCGCGCCGGGGAAAACGAGCAGAGTTTTACGGTCAATGTCGTCGCCAATGCCACACTGAAAATGAGCGCGTCGTCCGCGGCGCTGACGCAGGGAACAACGCGGCGTGTGACATTTACCTTTACGCGCAACGGCGTGGCGCAATCCGGCCTTGAAGTGCGCTTTGCGGCGAATGCGGCT
>CALVHG010000061.1 GCA_944327285.1 uncultured Desulfovibrio sp.
TGGTGCGCCCGGCAGGAATCGAACCTGCGGCCTACAGCTTAGGAGGCTATCGCTCTATCCAACTGAGCTACGAGCGCATGGGCTGTCTATAGGGTTTGTCCTGCCGCATGTCAAGGCCTCCCAGAGCCGGGACACGGCGGCGAAGCGCCGCGGCTACTCGCCCGTCGGGACTTTCAATGCGGCAAGAAGCCTGCAAATGGTTTCCCAGTCTTCCGAGGCTTCGGCGGCTTCCAGAGAATCCAGTTCCTGAGCATGACGCTCAAGGAAGCGTTCCTGGGCGCTCTCCGAAAGCGCGCTAACAGCTTCGTCAAAACGGTTTAGGGCCTCTTCCGCCTGCCGACGATCACACGGCACATGTGCGCCCGTTGCAGGCCAGGCCAGCAAGAGTCCCAGCAGTGCCGCTCCGGCCACTCCATATCGCATGACAGTCCCCCGCAACAGAAACAGCTCGTCCCCGAAGCGCGCCCGTCCCTGCAGGGATCGGGCGCATCGGAAACAGACAGATCATCCAGAGCATTTTCAGTTTAAAACGCTGTGCGCTTCAAAACCTACGGCCTGTTGTTACGCGGAAAAAAACGCAGTTTTTCCGCTCGCTTCGGGCCGGGCGGCGCTGTGCCGCCGCCTCGCGTTTCACCTTTTTCAAAGGTGAAACGCTCTAATAAGAACTGATGTAGTCGTCCAGATTCTCGGCCGAACAGTTGCGGCTGACCCAGAACGCCGACGCCCAGACCATGAGCGCCGTCGCCTGCGTATCGTCCAGCCCCTTCAGTTTTGTCTCAAGACTGGATTTGCTGGCCCCGTGACGCAAATGGATGTTGTTCATATCGCAAGCGTCGGTCACGCGCAGCAACAGATAGTTGAGACGCGAATGATCGGGCATCAGTTTGATGTCCTTGTGCGCCTCCACGATTGTCTTCAGCTCCGCAGCGCTGAAAATGGTCTTGATGTTGGTGATTGCCCGAAAGAACGTATCCACCGCCCACGGCAGAATAAATTCCGCTCCGGCACTCTTGGTTCGGAAGTAATCCTTGAGCCACCGCTCTTGTTCATCGTTAATACGCGCTGCGACCTGCGGCATGAAAGCCCCCATCGTTTCGTCAGCGGACGACAACCGTCCGTCAATCATGTTGTTTTGTCTCCAACAGCGCTACACTACTTGAAAACAAAACTCAAGAAATTTTCTAGAAAATGTCTTGCATCAGGTACAGGCGGCCCGCTTTCTGCGTGGCCAGCCATGCGGCGGCCCGCAGCGCCCCCTGAGCGAAGGTTTCGCGGGAATGCGCCTGATGCGTCACTTCGATGCGCTCGCCGGGGCCCATGAAGTAAACGGTGTGCACGCCGACGACATCGCCGCCGCGGATGGCCTGAATGCCGATCTGCGCCTTGGGCCGTTCGCCGATGATGCCGTCGCGGGCCGAGCAGCGCACGTCTTCCAGTTTCCAGTCGCGGGCTTCGGCCAGACATTCGCCCAGCATCAGAGCCGTGCCGCTGGGAGAGTCCTTCTTACGATTATGATGCAGCTCGACCATTTCTATATCGTACTTGTCGCCCAGCGCCTTTGTGAGCGCGGGCAGCACCTTCATCAGAACATTGACCCCCACGCTCATGTTGGAAGACCAGAAAATGGGCGTCCGCTGCGCCAGCTCTCCCAGCTCCTGCAGCTGTTCGGGCGTGAAGCCCGTGGTTCCGATGACAAGGGGCGTTCCCTTTTCCGCCGCCAGACGGGCATTGGTCAGAGACACGGCGGGCGCGGTGAAATCAATAACCACAGCCCCTGGGCATTGCGGCAGGACTTCCGCCAGCGTTGCGCCCTTCGCGACGCCCTGTTCTCCGGCCAGCGCCTCCGCCCGGCTGTCCACCAGACCCGCCAGCGCAAAAGCCTCGTCCGCGCGGGCAAGATCGGCAATGACGCGCCCCATGCGGCCGCACGCGCCCATGACTATGATTGATGTGCTCATTGATATGTCTCCTTTGGACTAGAGCATTTTCAGTTTGAAACGCTGTGCGTCTCAAACCATACGGCCTGTCGTTTCGCGGAAAAAACACGATTTTTCCACTCACTTTAGGCCGGACGGCGCTGTGCCGCCGCCTTGCGCTTTATTTTTTCAAAGCTAAAATGCTCTAACACTATTTACTATTTATTTCAAATGAATAGAGCATACAGACTACACATAGCCTTTGAAAGAGACTTACGTATGCTCTTGTCTCTCTGAAAAAGCGCGCTGGGGAAGGGATGGGGGCCTGGGGGGAAGGGAAACACCTCTCGCGCTAGCAGAGGGGTTTCCCTTCCCCCAACAAACAGCCTAACGATTTGAAACGCTCTCTTCGCCCGCGTCCGGGGCGGCGTTCTGAACGTCGCCGGAGCCTTGCAGCAGGTTCAGAAAACCGGCCTCGTCAAGAACGGCAATGCCGAGTTTTTGCGCCTTGTCCAGCTTGCTGCCGGGATCGTCGCCCACGACAAGATACTGTAATTTTTTGCTGACGCTCCCCAGCACCACGGCCCCGGCCGCCTCGGCAAGCTGTTTGGCTCTGCCGCGCGGCATGGAGAGCGTGCCGGTAAACAGCACCGTGACGCCCTCCAGCGGGCGGGGCGCTTCCGAAGAGGCGCTTTCCTCCGCGCGGACGGGCCACAGGCCCAGCTCCCGAAACCGCTCCAGCAGATGTTTGTTGGCCGGAGTATCAAAGAAGCCCAGAATGGACGAGGCCACTTCCGGCCCCACGTCCGGCAGGGCGCACAGCGTCTCCTCATCCGCCGCCGCAAGGGCGTCCATGTCGGCAAAGGCGGAAGCAAGAAGACGCGCCGTCTGCTCGCCCACATGACGAATCCCCAGAGAGCTGATCAGACGCGCCAGCGTCGCCGTATGCCGCGCTTCTTCCAGCGCATCGACCGTGCGCTGCGCCAGACTTTTCCCCATGCGATCATAGTGCACAAGTTCCAGCGGCGTCAGCGTAAAGAGATCGGCGGGCGACGCCACGCGCCCGGATTTCACCAGCTGCGTCACCAGCTTTTCGCCCACCCCCACAATATTCAGGCCGGACTTGGAAACAAAGTGCCGGATGGCCTGCAGCCGGACAGCCGGACAGGAAACGTTTTCGCAGCGCCAGACCGCCTCGCCCTCAGGGCGGTGCGCCTTTTCGTGGCAGATAGGACAGACATGCGGAAAGTCAAAGGGAACGGCGTCCGCGGGACGCAATTCCAGTACCGGGCCCACCACTTCGGGAATGACGTCGCCCGCGCGCTGGACAATGACCGTATCGCCCACGCGCACATCCTTGGCGTGAATTTCGTCCTCATTGTGCAGCGTCGCGCGGGAAACCATGACGCCGCCCACGGCCACGGGGTCAAGCACGGCCACGGGCGTCAGGGCCCCGGTGCGCCCGACCTGAATATCGATGTGGCGCAGCACGGTCTGCACCTGCGCCGCAGGAAATTTGAAGGCTACGGCAAAACGCGGCGCGCGCGCCGTAAAGCCCAGCGCTTCCTGCGCTTCCAGATTGTCCTGCTTGGCAACGGCCCCGTCGATCTCCATCGGGAAATCCTGACGATGTTCCCTGACCCAGTCCGTATACGCTTCCACCTCCGCCGGGCTGGCGCACAAACGCCCGTCGGGCGGTATCAGAAAGCCGTAGGAAACCAGACGCTCCATCAGGCCATGCTGGCTTGCGCACGGCGGCGCGGGATTCCAGTCCACTTCGCCCGCGCTGTAAGCCAGAAAACGCAGGGGCAGCTGCCGGGTCGCCGTCGTGTCCAGCTGCCGCAGCGCGCCGGAAGCGGCGTTGCGGGGATTGGCCAGCAGCTTCTGCCCCAGCGCCTCGCGCCGCGCGTTAAGCTCCGCAAAATCCTTCTTGAACATGACGACTTCGCCGCGCACTTCCAGCCGCCGGGGGAACGGCCCCTCGCCCTGCAAACGCAGGGGAACCGTGCGGATAGTGCGCACCGCTTCCGTCACGACTTCGCCCTCTTCGCCGTCGCCGCGCGTCAGGGCCTCGCGCAGCTCGCCGTCTTCGTACACGATTTCCAGCGCCAGACCGTCCATCTTGGGATCGCACCAGAAGGCCGTCGGCGCGTCGGGCAGCGCGCGCCGCATGCGCTCCACAAAATCGCGCCACTCGTCGGCGGAAAAGACATTGTCCAGACCGTACATGCGCCGCCGGTGCCGCTTCTTGGCCAGACCGCCCAGCAGGGCGCCGCCCACCCGGCGCGTCGGCGAATGCGGATCAACCCACTGAGGAAAGTCCGCTTCCAGCGCCGCCAGCTCCCGATACAGGGCGTCATATTCGTCGTCGCTGATCTCAGGAGCATCCAGCGTATGATACAGATAATTGTGATGCTCCAGCGCAGCGCACAGGGCCCGCATCCGGGCCTGCACGGCCGCGTCGGATCTGTCCTCGTCCGCAGAGGGCAACACGCTTTCCTCAAGTCCGCGTCTGACGGCGGAAGACGCCGCCGCGACCGAAGCCTTTTTCTCTGTCTCCGGCGATGCCTTTTCCTGCGTATTTACTCCCGTTTCCAGAAGCGAAAGCTGCATCGTTTCTTTTTTCATCTGTTTCCTTTTCCCCGGATCATAGCGACACAAACGCTGCAAACTATCTCAACTAGGGCCTGTTAACACTATTCGTAAGTTGTTTTGGGGGGAAGGGAAACCCCTCATCTCTGCTGTCGATGCCCGTAGCTTCCTTCGTCGCAACGGGCACGGCCTGCGGCCGCCATTCGGTCGCTGCTGGCGCGAGAGGGGTTTCCCTTCCCCCCAAGCCCCCCATCCCTTCCCCAGCGCGCTTTTATCGGGAAAAAGTCAGGAATACGAGGCGACCCCGCCACCAAAGACAAGTGCGCGTGCACAGCCTATTTATTTTATCTATTGAAATTATTTGTAAAATTTGTGTCAACAGGCCCTAGGGGCTGTTTCTAAAAAGTTTATTGCAGCCAAACCAGACAGGCCGCTAACATGACGTTTGCCCGGAATGTCGCGGCCAATTTGTCATAGCGGGTTGCAATGCGTCGAAATGACTTGAGCTTTGCAAAAAAGCATTCAACTAGATGACGTTCCTTGTACACATGGGCATCATACTCCCGCTGTTGACGTCTGCACTTTCGGGAGGGAATAACTACTTCCATCTTTTGTTGTCGAGCCTGCTCCAGCACTGCATCACTGTCATAAGCTCGATCCGCAAGGAGCTTGTCCGCGGACAAATTCGCAAGGAGTCCCCCAACGGGTACCGTATCGTTTACGTTGCCCGCCGTGAGATATATGCGCAAAGGATTTCCAAGAGCGTCAACAACCGCATGAATTTTGCTTGTCAGTCCGCCCTTTGTACGTCCGATTTCCTGTCGGAAGTGCCCCCTTTTGCGCCGGTGGCGTGCTGATGCACCTTGACAAAGGTCGCATCAATAATGAGGGCATCCCGATCAGCTTTTATGGACAGCATGCGTAAAATATCATCCCAGACTTCGAGTCTCGTCCATTCGAGAAACCGTTTATGAACAGTATTCCATGGTCCGAATTCCGCAGGTAAATCCCTCCAGGGTGCTCCAGTTTTCAAAATCCACAAAATACCATTGAACATGAGGCGGTCATCTTTACGCTTCCGTCCTCTGGTTTCAGTCTTTTTCTTCTCCAGCATAGGACCGATGACCGCCCACTTTTCATCTGAAATGTCATGTCTGCTCATGACAAACAGGAAAGCAGGAGTCATTTAAGATGTCCAGCTTTTTTAGAAACAGCTCCTAGAGCATTTTCAGTTTGAAATGCTGTGCATTTCAAACCATACGGCCTGTCGTTTCGCGGAAAAAGCGCGGTTTTTCCGCTCACTTTGAGCCGGGCGGCGCTGTGCCGCCGCCTCGCGTTTCATCTTTTTCAAAGTTGAAACGCTCTAACTCAAGTATATCTGCAACATATGCCCATAAAAAATGGTCGGCCCCTGAAAAAGCGCGTTGGGGAAAGGATGGGGGGCTTGGGGGGAAGGAAACACCCCTTGCGCGCTAGCCAAGGGGGTTTCCTTCCCCCCCAAAACAATCTTCAAAAAAACTGACACGCTTTATTCCGGCAGCGCCACCAGCCGCTCGCGCAGCGCCCGGATACGATCCCGGATTTCCGCGGCGCGTTCAAATTCCAGATCGCGCGCCGCCGCGCGCATATCCTTTTCCAGCGTGGCGATCAGCTCCGCCGTGCCCTCGGCCGTCAGCGGAACGGCGTTGCCGTCGTCGGCGGCCTTGTTCTTTCCGCCCTTGCCTCTGCCCTTGCCGCGACCTCCGGCGGCGTCCGCATACAGGGAATCAAGCGGCGACGCCAGACTCTTGCTGGTGCTGCGCGGCGTGATGTTGTGCTCGGCATTGTAGGCCTGCTGCTTTTCGCGGCGGCGGGACGTTTCGCTCATGGCGGCCTTCATGGACGCCGTCACCGTGTCGGCATAGAGAATGACATGCCCGTGCGCGTTGCGCGCGGCCCGGCCGAACGTCTGAATCAGCGAACCCGTGGAACGCAGAAAACCTTCCTTATCCGCATCCAGAATGCAGACCAGCGAAACTTCGGGAATATCCAGCCCCTCGCGCAGCAGGTTGATGCCCACAAGCACGTCGAATTCGCCGGTGCGCAGGGCGCGGATAATCTGCATGCGTTCGAGCGTGTCGATGTCCGAATGCAGATAGCGCGCCCGCACGCCCATATTGCAGCAGTATTCCGTCAAATCCTCAGCCATGCGCTTGGTCAGGGTCGTGACAAGAACGCGCTCTCCCCGCTCGATGCGGGCGCGGCATTCGCCCAGCAAATCGTCCATCTGCCCTTTGGTGGGGCGCACTTCCACCTCCGGGTCCACCAGACCCGTGGGGCGGATAATCTGCTCGGCGACAATGCCCTGCGCCTGATCCAGCTCGTACCTGCCCGGCGTGGCCGACACGTACACGACCTGATGCAGCAGGCGGGTAAATTCGTTGAATTGCAGCGGCCGGTTGTCCAGCGCCGAGGGCAGACGAAAGCCGTAATCCACCAGCGTCTGCTTGCGCGAGCGGTCCCCCTTGTACATGCCGCCGATCTGCGGCACGGTAATGTGGGACTCGTCCACAAAAAGAATAAAATCTTCAGGGAAGTAATTGAGCAGACAGGACGGCGGCTCGCCGGGTTTGCGCCCGTCCATGTGGCGGGTGTAATTTTCAATGCCGTTGCAGTAGCCGAGCTCCTCCATCATCTCCAGATCGAGCTGCGTGCGCTGCTCGATGCGCTGGGCCTCAAGCAGCTTGCCGTTCTCCTTGAACCAGCGCAGCCGCTCGCCCAGCTCCGTGCGAATGTCGGAACAGGCCCGGTGCAGATTGTCCTGCGCCGAGACGAAGTGACTCGCCGGATAGAGCACCGTCTTGGAAATATCGCAGAGCGTCTCGCCCGTCAGCGGATCGATTTCGCACATTCTGTCGATGTCGTCGCCGAAAAACTCAATGCGCAGCGCCCGCTCGTGATGATAGGCCGGAATAATCTCCAGCGCGTCACCCCGCACGCGAAAAGTCCCGCGATGAAAGTCGTAATCGTTGCGCTCGTACTGCACTTCCACCAGACGGCTGATCAGCTCCTCCATAGGGAAACGCTGCCCGGCCTCCACGGGAATCACCATCTTTGCATAAAATTCCGGCGAGCCCAGACCGTAAATGCAGGAAACGGAGGCCACAATGACAACATCGCGGCGGGTCAGCAGGGCGTGCGTCGCCGCATGCCGCAGCTTGTCGATGTTGTCGTTGATGGACGAGTCCTTTTCGATGTAGGTGTCCGAGGCCGGAACATAGGCTTCCGGCTGATAATAGTCGTAATAACTGACAAAATACTCGACGGCATTACGCGGAAACAGTTCCCGGAACTCGTTGTAGAGCTGCGCGGCGAGGGTCTTGTTGGGGGCCAGCACCAGCGCGGGCCGGTTGCAGCGGGCAATGACGTTGGCCATAGTGAACGTCTTGCCGGAACCGGTTACGCCCAGCAGCACCTGCGCCGGAACGCCGGCTTCAAGATTGGCGACCAGTTCGCCGATGGCCGCGGGCTGATCGCCCGTCGGGCTGTGCGCGCTCTGCAACTCAAAATGATCCACAGGAAACTCCCTTTTCCGCGCGGGACTGCCACAGGCCGTCCCGATACTCGTAGCCTTCCGTCCAGGGAAGCCAGAGTTCCGAAAGCTCATGGGGCGACGGCACAACCTCGCGCAGCGCCGCCATGTAGCGCGTGCGCGGCCACAGCTCCGCCCCCATGCCCATCATGTGCGGCGTCTCCATCTGACAGTCCAGCAGCGTTGCCCCGCGCTGCCGCAGCAGCGCCACCAGACCGGCCAGCGCGGCGCGGGAGGCTTCGCTCTCCCGATGAAACATGGATTCGCCGAAGAAGGCCCCGCCGAGGCTCACGCCGTACAGACCGCCGACCAGCGCCCCTTCCCGCCAGACCTCCAGCGAGTGCGCGTAGCCCAGCTGATGCAGCTCCGTATAGGCGCGCAGCATATCCGGGTTGATCCAGGTGCCCGTTTCTTCTCTGCCCGCATAGCGCCGGGGAGCGGCGCAGGCGCCGATAACCTGCTCAAAGGCGGCGTTCCACGTCAGCGCAAAGCCCTTGTGCCGGATAGCGCGGGCGCTGCGGCGCGGCAGCCGGAACGCTTCCAGCGGCAGCACGCAGCGCGGGTCCGGCGACCACCACAGCGGGACGCCCTGATTGAACCAGGGGAAGATGCCGCCGGAATAGGCGGCCAGAAGCCATTCCGGCCGCAGATCGCCGCCGCGACACAGCAAACCGTCGTCAAAGGCCGTTTCAAGCGGCGGAAAGGCTGCGGCGCAGCGGCGGACAAGCTCCAGCCGGGGCGGCATCATGCCGACGCCGCTGGTTCGGCCGTCACGGTCAGCGCCCCGTCGCGAACGCCCACCCGCGCGACGCCGCCCTGCGCCAGCGCGCCGAACAGCAGTTCCTGCGCCAGCACGTCTTCCAGTTCGCTCCGCAGCAGGCGGCGCAGAGGACGCGCTCCCATGCGGGCGTCAAAGCCCTTTTCGGCAAACCACTGCCGCGCCCGCGGCGTCAGCGTCAGCCGCACGTTGCGTTCGCGCAGAGCGTCGGCAATCTCGCCCACGAACTTGCGCACAATGCGTTCCATGAGTTCGGGCGTCAGGCTGCGGAAGGGCACCAGCGCATCCAGCCGGTTGCGAAATTCCGGCGTAAACAGCCGCTCCACGGCTTCCAGACTCTTGGACGCCGCATCGTCCCGGCCGCCGGACGTAAAGCCCAGCGAACTCTTGGACATTTCAAAGGCCCCGGCGTTGGAGGTCATAATCAGCACCACGTGGCTGAAGTCCGTCGTGCGGCCGCTGTTGTCCGTCAGAGCGCCGTAGTCCATCACCTGCAACAGAATATTGAAGATGTCGGGGTGCGCCTTTTCTATTTCGTCCAGCAGCACGACGGAATAGGGAGCCTTGCGCACGGCTTCCGTCAGGAGCCCCCCCTGATCAAAGCCCACATAGCCCGGAGGCGCGCCGATCAGCCGCGACACGGCGTGCTTTTCCATATATTCGCTCATGTCGTAGCGCAAAAACTGCACGCCCATGATTTCCGCCAGACTGCGCGCCACCTCGGTCTTGCCCACGCCCGTGGGCCCGTAAAAGAGGAAGCTGCCCGCCGGACGCCGCCCCGGAGAAAGCCCCGCGCGCGAACGCAGAATGGCCCGCACCGTCAGTTCCACGGCCTCGTCCTGTCCGAAGACGAGCTTTTTCAGGGATGCTTCCAGCCCGGCCAGCTTCTGGCGTTCTTCGCCGGAAACCGAAGACACCGGCACGCCCGCCATGCGGGCCACCACCTGCTCCACGTCGGCAAGCCGCACGCGCGGGCGGGGCTGTTCGTCCGTCCGTTCTGTTTTCGTATCCGTCTTTTTGTCCGCCGGTTCGGTCTTGCCGTCCTCATTCTCGCGCCGTTTCTTCCGCAGGGCGGCCGCTTCGCGCAGGCGCACCAGCGCCCCGCTTTCGTCCAGCACGTCAATGGCCTTGTCGGGCAGCAGCTTGTCCCGCACATGCCGGGCCGAAAGCCGCACCATGCCTTCCAGCGCGTCGGCGTCGTACGTCACCTGATGGAAATCGGCGTAACGCGCTTCCAGCCCCCGCAGAATGGCCAGACATTCCTCCTGACTGGGCTCGCGCACGTCAATACGCTGAAAACGCCGCGCCAGCGCGCGATCCTTTTCAAAATGATTGCGGAATTCCTCGTAGGTGGTGGAGCCGATGCAACGCAGATCCCCGGCGGCCAGCATGGGTTTCAACAGATTCGAGGCATCCATGGAGCCGCCGGATGTGGAGCCCGCCCCCACGATGGTATGAATCTCGTCGATAAAAAGAATGGAATGGGGAATTTCCTTCAGCGCCTGCACAACGTCTTTCAGACGCCGTTCAAAGTCGCCGCGATAGCGCGTCCCGGCCAGCAGCAGGCCCATGTCCAGCGCAAACAGGCGCGTCTCTTCCAGCGTGGGGGGCACATGGCCTTCGGCAATGCGCAGGGCCAGCCCTTCGGCCAGCGCCGTCTTGCCCACGCCCGGCTCGCCCACAAACAGCGGATTGTTCTTGCGGCGGCGGCTCAGCACCTCGACGGCGCGAGCCAGCTCCTCATCCCGCCCCACCAGCGGATCAATCTTGCCCTCGCGCGCCCGCGCCGTGAGGTCCGTCGCGTACAGCTCAAGCGGATTCTTTTTCTTCTCCTTCCCTTCTTCCCCATCCTCGGCCACGCCCCTGGAGCCGCCGCCCTCTTCCAGTCCGTGGGAAATGAAGGTGAGCACGTCCAGACGTTCCACGCCCTGCCGCTGCAAATAATAGCGGGCGTAGCTCTGCTCCTCTTCCATGATGGAAACCAGCAGATCGCCGAGCTGCACCTGCGAGCGCCCGGAAGAGCGGATATGCCCCACGGCGCGATCGAGCACGCGCTGCACGGCCTCGGTCTGCACGATGTCCAGACGGCTTTCCTGCGGCAGCGGCGTAAATTCCGCGGCAAAGAACTGCTCCAGCTGTTCCCGCAGCAGGTCGGCGCTGGCGCCGCTGCCCTCCAGAATCAGTTCTCCGGTATGATTGAGAGAAAAGGCAAAAAGAAGATGTTCCACCGTCAGCAGTTCGTGCCGACGGCGCTGCACTTCGGCAATGGCGCCGCGCAGCACGTCTTGAACGTCGTTGCTCAACATGGGCGTCACTCAACCGCGCAAAGCGGCATGAAAGATTGCGGGGGACAACACGTCAACATTTTTCCATGGTACAGCGCAGCGGATACCCCGCGGCCCGCGCGCGGCGCTCCACGCTCTTGACCTTGGCTTCCGCCACTTCAAAGGTATAGACGCCGCACTGGCCGACGCCTTTCTGGTGCACGTTAAGCATAATGGCCGTGGCCTCGTCCACGGTCTTGCGGAAAATGTCGCACAGAACGGCAACGACAAATTCCATGCTGGTATAATCGTCATTATGCAGCAGAACGCTATAGCGATCCGGCTCCTTAATCTTGCATTCCACAAGACACTGGCTGTCGCCGTCCATATCCGGCTGTCTGCTCATGCCGTTTCCTCCGTGCTCTCCCCGCGCGTCAGTCCCAGCGCCTCGCGCAGGCTCGTGCGCTCCGGCTCCTCAAAGACAAAGGACAGCTGCGGCGGCAGCCCCTGCGCGCCGCGCCATTCCTGATGCAGGGCATGATAACTCTTGGCGCTGGTTTCACATTTGTCAAGATGCAGGCAGCGCTCCGCCGTTTCAATGGCTTTCGGGTCGCCCTCAATCTCTATAATCCGCGCAAAGGGAACCCGATCCAGCGCCACCAGCACGCCGGGCAGCCGCCACTCTTCGCGCACTTTTTCATAGCAGGCCCGTTCCACATAGCCGAGCCCCTCAAAAATTCCGCGCAGGGACGCCGCCTCGCTGATGCCGCATTCCCGTTCCTCGCGCACCTTGAACGGCCCGTCGGCGCGCGACGGCATCTTGAGGGTCAGAACGTGGCGTTTCCGATCCGGCCATTCCTGCGTCCGCAGCCGCAGCAGAAAGCCCGCGTCGGCAAAGCCGCCTTCCTTCCTGTCAAAAATGCGGTTGCTCTCAAAATGAGCGCCCAGAGGCGCGCCGCCCATCTCACGCAACCGGCGACGGACAGCGTCAAAATCAGGGTCAAGATATTTGCGTTCGATTTCCAGTGACATGAGTTCTTGCCGTGTGGTTTGCGGTTTATCTGCTATTGCGGGGGGAAACCCCCTCTGCTGGCGCGAGAGGGGTTTTCCCCCCGCGCCCCCTTCCCCCAGCGCGCTTTTACAGGGAGGCCGACCGTTTCGGGGCTGCAAGAAGCGTCTCGCGGCCCGCCGTCCCCCGGCAGGGTTCGCTCTGACCGTGTGGCCGGGGGACAGTCTCTCCGAAAGGCGTTTCGCCAACAGGTGAAATTTATTCAGGAATCATGTTTTGTCACGCACTGTCACGCAACGTCACGCAGCGTCACGCCCTAGATTAAGAGAAGAGGAGATATAGAGTATATCCCCCCTTACTCCCCTTTACGAAAAGGGGCCGGGCTCTCCGGTCTGAGGCGGACGCTGGCTTTTCCCTTCTCCGTCAGGGACTGTCCATCCCTGACGGCCTCTGATGACGTATTTGCCAACATGTGAATTTTATTCAGGAATCACCTTTTGTCACGCAATGTCACGCAGCGTCACGCAATGTCACGCCCTAGATTAAGAGAAGAGGAGATATAGAGTATATCCCCCCTTACCCCCCTTTACGAAAAGGGGTCGGACTCTCCGGTCTGAGGCGGACGCTGGCTTTTTCCTTCTCCGGTCGGGCGTGTCTGTCCCTTGCGATGAAACAGACGTCGCTGGAGCTCGGCCACGGCGGACACTCCCCCGCTGGCGGCATCGGGATGCAGAATTGGAGAAAAGCCCAGACGCCGCGCCTGCGACAGGCGCAAATCCTGCGCCGCCACGGGCCGGATTTGTCCGTTCAGGTCCACCTCTCCCCACAAAACGCATTTCTCCGGCAGCGGGACATCATAATACGAGGAAAGAACGGCCGCTACAAGTGCGAGATCAAGTCCCGGCTCCTGGAGGCGCATACCGCCGCCCACCTTGGCATAGATGTCTACCTGCGCAAAATTGAGCTTGAGGCGCTTTTCCAGAACAGCCAGCAGAAGATGCAGACGGTTTGCGTCAAAACCCAGCGCCGCCCGGCGCGGAATGCTGAGAAAAGTGCGCGCCACCAGCGCCTGCACTTCCACCGCCAGCGGACGCTGCCCGTCAACGGCCATGACCACGGCCGTTCCCGACAGGCTCGGATCCCGCGTGCCCAGAAAGAAGGTCGAGGGATCGTCCACTATTTCCATGCCCTGCCGTCCCATTCGGAACACCAGCAGCTCCTCGTTGGGCCCGAAACGGTTCTTGAAGACGCGCAGCAGGCGGAACATCTGCCGTCGGTCCCCTTCCAGAGAAATGACCGTATCCACCATGTGTTCCAGCAGACGCGGCCCGGCAATAACGCCGTCCTTGGTGACGTGTCCCACAAGAATCAGCGTTGTTTCCGCGCGGCGGCAGGCGTCAATGAGCGAGGTCGTCACGGCGCGCACCTGCGTCACGTTGCCGGGCAGCCCCTCGGCGGCCATGCTGCCCAGCGTCTGCACGGAATCGACAATCAGCAATGCGGGCCGCCGTCGCTCCACGGCGTCGAGCACGTCTTCCACCCGCGAGGTCGCCATGGCCAGCAGATGCTCGTGCAAAGCCCCCAGACGCTCCCCGCGGCCCCGAATCTGCGGCAGAGACTCCTCGCCGCTGGCATAGACCACTTCCCGCCCGGACGCCGCCACATGCCCCGCCACCTGCAACAGCAGCGTGGACTTGCCGATGCCGGGCTCTCCGCCCACCAGCAGAGCCGCCCCCGGCACAAGCCCCTTGCCAAGCACCCTGTCCAGCGCGGCAAGGCCGCTGCCGTAGGGCGCATGCCCCTCGGAAACCACGTCGCGCAAAGGTCGCAGCAGCGAACCGTCCCCAATCTGCGCCGCCGCGCGCCCGCGTCCGGTCGGCGCGGGGCGCTCCACGGCCGCCTCCAGCGTGTTCCATTCATGACAGCCGGGGCACTGCCCGCGCCATTGCAGCGTTCGCGCGCCGCATGCCGAACAAATGTAGACTTCCTTTGTTTTTGCCATGCCGTCACGCTACGGAAAAAAAGCCCGGCGGACAATAGAGCATTTAGGCCCAGGACTCATTATCAGATGTGGAATCCCCGGCATAGTTCCCTATTCATGATATAAAAAATAAAACATCATTGCATGTTATAAAAAAGTCCATCTTTACCCGTCAGACCCGGTGCGCGGGTTTTGGGGAGGATGGGGGAGTTTGAGGGGGAAGGAACCACTTTTTGCCGCAAGCAGCGACCCAACGGGCGGCCGCAGGCCGTGTCCGTTAGGCGACGCAGGAGCCTTACGGACATCGACAGCAGAGCAAAGGGGTTCCTTCCCCCTCAAGACAAAACGCTCTGAAACATCTTCTGTTTGAAGCGCTTAAAGCGCTTGGAGATTGCCCTCCCCCATTGACAGGATGCGGGGGGAAGACTATACACCGTTATGTGTACTTTTTTGCACAAGGCAACAAACACTGCATCCGGAGGAGAGCGTTATGAATATTCTGATTTTTGGCCCCAACGGCAGCGGCAAGGGTACCCAGGGCGAACTGGTCAAGCAGAAGTACAATCTGGCCCACATCGAATCGGGCGCCATCTTCCGCGAGCACATCGGCGGCGGCACCGATCTGGGCAAGAAGGCCAAGGAATATATCGATCGCGGCGACCTCGTGCCTGACGACATCACCATCCCCATGGTGCTGGAAACCCTCAAGACCAAGGGCAAGGACGGCTGGCTGCTGGACGGCTTCCCCCGCAACATGGTGCAGGCCGAAAAGCTGTGGGAAGCCCTGCAGAAAGAAGGTCTGAAGCTGGATTACGTGATTGAAATCCTCCTGCCCCGCGAAATCGCCAAGAATCGCATCATGGGCCGTCGCCTGTGCAAGAACAACAACAATCACCCCAACAACATCTTCATTGACGCCATCAAACCCAACGGCGACAAATGCCGCGTGTGCGGCGGCGATCTCTCCACCCGTTCCGACGACCAGGACGAAGCCGCCATCAACAAGCGTCACGATATTTACTATAACACCACCGACGGCACCCTCGCCGCCGCGTACTACTTCAAGAAGCTTGCGCAGGACGGCAAGACCGTTTACATCGAACTCAATGGCGAAGGCACCATCGACGCCATTAAGGAAGACCTGCTCTCCAAGCTGAAGTAGGCACTCTCCCGCCGGGCATACTGGAGGCGCGATCTCGCGATCGCGCCTCTTTTTTTGCTTTTTCGCGGAAGCCCCGGACGCCGGACAGCGAAAACGTGCGCCGCATGGGAAGCGTGTTTTATTTTGTATTTTTTACCCGTTTCTGATAGAAGTTTGCGCATAGATTATGCTGCGTCTTGCCGGATGCCCCGGCAGAACAGACGGCGGGAGCGTTCATGCTGAAATCATTGCTGTTTTCTCTGACTCTGATGCTTTGCCTTACGTGCGGCTCTCCCCTTACGCAGGCGGCGGAAGACGTTCGCCCGGAAAAGCCCGCCCCGGCGGAAAGCCAGACCAGTACGGAAGACCGCTACAAGGCCCTGCTCCGGCGTCTGGACTCTATCGAGAGCAACCTCAAGGCAAAACAACACATTGATGCAGCTCTGAAAGAATTTGACGCCCAAACGCAGGAACAGGTTTCCATGCTTTCCACGGGCTTCACAGCTCTTGGAGCTATGACAGGCATTCTTGCTCTCGCAGGTTTGGTCATAGCCGTTTTGACAAGTAAGATGTATTTGCAGAGCCTCCGGGGGTACCAGAAGGAATTGAAAGAGATTCTTGATGAAGCCCGCAAACATCGCAAAACCCTGCGGGAAATGGTTGCTGAACACTCTCCGGCAGAAAAATTTACGGCTCCCGTTCTGGCACAGGCCAGAGAAGCCGCCGCACAGGGCGTCGGTACGGACGTTCTGTGGGGCAAGGCCATTCTGGCACAGGAGGAAGAACGCTGGCAGGAGGCGCTGACCTATTGGCAGGGCGTTCTGGAAACGTTCCCGCAAGACAAAACCGCACTCTTTGGCGCATCGCTGGCAGCATTGCAGCTGTCTGAAAAGGCAACAGGCGAAGAACGGCAACGCCTATGGGAGACGGCAGAAAAACATTTCAAGGCATACCCGAAAGCACAGCTGACAGCAGCGATACTGTATAATTGGGGGCTGCTGTGTCAGCAAAGGAGCGAAGCCGCGACCGACAGCAACGAACGCGAACGCTGGTTTAGCGAAGCAACAGACAAATGCCGCAGGGCCACGGAAGCCGATCACAACCATGCCGACAACTGGGGCAACTGGGGGCTGCTGTGTCAGCAAAGGGGCAAAGCCGCGACCGACAGCAACGAACGCGAACACTGGTTTAACGAAGCCGCAGAGAAATACCGCAAGGCCACGGAAGTCGCTCCTAACAATGCCGCCAGCTGGAGCAACTGGGGAACTCTATGCGCTCAGCGTGGGAACGCTGCAACCGACAATAGAGTGCGAGACGACTGGTATAACGAAGCGGAAGAAAAGTTCCGCAGGGCCACGGAAGCCGATCCCAGCCATGCCAACAGCTGGGGCAACTGGGGGTTGCTATGTCAGCAACGGGGAGAAGCCGCGACCGACAGCAATGAACGCGAATGCTGGTTTAACGAAGCCGCAGAGAAATACCGCAAGGCCACAGAAGCCGATCCCAGCTATGCCGCCAGCTGGAACGGCTGGGGCGTATTGTGCATGTCTCAGGGCAAGGCGGCAAGCGATGCAGACACGCGGGAGCACTGGTACGCAGAGTCAGAAAAGAAAATTGCCAGAGCTCTCGAAATCGCTCCCCGCCATGTTGTCTACTGGTTTAACAAGGCCCGTCTTGCCAGTCTGCGGCAGGATGTAAAGGCATGTGTGGACGCGCTGGAACAGTGGCGCGACTGTAAACCTGATGCCTCGACAGCCGAACTTGATCACGATCCAGACTTTAGCAACGTGCGACATACGCCGGAGTTTCAGGAGTTTCGCAAGAAGTTAGCGGGCAATAAATAACCGACAAAGGCCCGGCCGCGTCCTGAATGCAGACAGCCCGGCGGAGGCGAACTCCGGCGGGCTGTGATGTTTTTGGGGCTCTGGGGTCTCTTCTCATGCTACGAAAGCAACAGGGACTCACGAACGATTTGCCATAAAAAAATAACGAACACAGACGGCGACGCCGCGCCGCCCGGCCCAAAGTGAGCGGAAAAACCGCGTTTTTTCCGCGAAACGCAGCTCGTATGATTAGAAACACAAAGCAGCCCTTCAAACTGAAAAAGCAGGTCAAACGAAGCCAAAGGAGGACGGCGCGTGTACTCCGGGGAACTGCAAACGATTGCCGCCGTCATGCGGCGGATTTACGGCTGCGAGGAAATGCCAGAGCCCGCAGAGAGCGGCAGCATGGAACATCTGCTGCGGCAGGCACAAAAAGAACTGCAAAGAGAACTGCCGCCAGCGTACATAAATTTTTTGCGGGAATGCAACGGCCATATCATCTACGGGGCGGACGATTTCTGGAAAAATCAGACGCTCTACCCCGGCATAGCGGAACAGTATCTCGTTTTTGCCGAATGGGACATCGGCTGGTTCTGCATGAAAAAAGCGGATGCTTCCTTCTGGGAACTGGATAAACCCTCTGGGCAAGAAATGCGGCTATTCTCCAGCGCCGAGGATATGCTGCGGCATATTCTGGCCGCAGCCGCCGGAGCGAACGCTTAAAATTCCCCTGCCCCGCGAAATCGCACGCCCCCTCGCCGCCGCCAAGAAAACGTGCTTTATTTGGTATTTTTTACCTGTTTCCGAGGGAGTTTCCTTCCCCCAGAAGAGCAATAGAGCGTTTTACCTTTTTGAAAAAGCAAGACGCCAGGCGACGCCGCGCCGCCCGGCCCGAAGTGGGTGAAAAAACCGCGTTTTTTCCGCGAAACGACAGGCCTGCATGGTTTGAAACGCAAAGCAGCTTTTCAAACTGAAAACGCTCCATAGTCTGTCAGCACTAACCTTCTTATTTAAAATAAATAGAAAATACAGCCTATAACATTTAAGAGGTATTTGGCGCATGGCCTGTATCCCCTCTGAAAAAAGCGCGTTGGGGGAAGGATGGGGGCCTGGGGGGAAGAATTACGGGAACGCCTTTCCGCTGGAAAGGCTGGGCCCCTTGTGCGCTAGCCGCGACCGAATGGCGGCCGCAGGCCGTGCCCGTTGCGACGAAGGAAGCTACGGGCATCGACAGCAGAGATAAGGGGGTT
>CALVHG010000062.1 GCA_944327285.1 uncultured Desulfovibrio sp.
GCCGCAGGCCGTGCCCGTTGCGACGAAGGAAGCTACGGGCATCGACAGCAGAGATGAGGGGTTTCCCTTCCCCCCAACAAAGTACGAATAGCGGTAACAGGCCCTAAGCGACGGGTTCCGCCGGCGCGTCTTCCTCGTCCTCTTCGGCATAGTCATGTCCGAGCCAGCGCAGGAGAACCCAGCGCAGCCATTCCACAGTGGCGTCGTCGTCAACAAAGGCGGCGTTGAAGCTGCTGTCGTCATGGAAAACCAGCTTCAGCCTGCGGGCGCGCAGGAGATGCCTGCGGTGGGCTGAGGCGACATCGCGAATGGCGGCGCGGGCAATGCGGCGCGTGCGCCAGAAGAAGAGACGGCGGCGGCAGACGACAAGCGCCTCCGCCTCAAAAAGCAGCATGTCGCGGCGCAGCAGCCCATAGAAGGTAAAGACAAGGAGCACGACAATCAGGGTCAGCAGCAGGAGCGTCAGCGTGCCGAGCGTGATGCCGCCGGGCAGGGGGGTGCTGCTGTCGGCAAAGAAATCCAGCCAGAAAACATAGCAGGTCAGCAGAATCAGAATACCCAGCGCGACGCGGGCGGCAAGGCGGCTGCGGTTACACTCCAGCAGGCAGGGGAGGGGGCCCCCCGGCGTAAGGCGCATGGCGCGGCAGAGGGGGGCAAACAGCGGGGCGTCGGCCTCCAGCATGGCCATGCCGTGCGAAAGAAGAAAGCGCTGCTGACCGCGTAAAAAGCGAACGAAAAGCAGCATGCGGTGTCTGATTCGCTGTTGTTCCTCGCGGAGACGTGGGGATTGGAGAGGCTCGCTCATGGGGATCGAGGGGAAAGCTCCCTGCCGGGAACACGGGCCGAAGTTTTCCGACAGCGCGTGCCCGGCGCGCCGCGCGCGGGGCGTCAGGGGAGACGGTGGGGCCGCGTCTCCGGCGCGTGCGCTTGCCGGAGGAGGCCGAACAGGGTACAGGGTCGCGGAATGATAGCGGCTTTCGGCATGCACTTCAAGCGGGGCCGCAGACGCAAAAAAGGGGGGCCGGGCCCCCCTTTTTGATGCTTTTGACGCTGTGGCGCTATGCCTGTTCCTTTTCCGGCTTATCCACAAAATCGCCTTCCAGACGGGAGACGACCAGAGCGCCAAGGCTGTCGCCAAGCACGTTCATGGGCGTGCGGGCCATGTCCAGAATGCGGTCGATACCGGCGATGAGGGCGACGCCTTCCAGCGGCATGCCCACCTGCACAAAGATGATGCTCATCATGATAAGGCCCGCGCCGGGCACGCCCATGGTGCCCACGGCAGCCAGAATGGACATGAGAATGACGGTGAGCTGGGTATCGAAGGGCATGGGAATGCCGAAGACTTCCGCCACAAAGATGGTATTGATGCCCATGTAGAGGGCGGTGCCGTTCATGTTGATGGTATTGCCCAGCGGGATACCGAAGCTGGCCACCGTGCGGGAAGCGCCCAGTTCTTCGGCGCAGCGCATGTTGGAGGGCAGAGCGGCGGCGCTGGAGCAGGTGGTGAAGCCGATCATGAAGGGTTCAAGCATGCCCTTGACAAAGCGCTTGACGGGAATCCGCACAATGAACTTTACCAGCGGCAGGAACATGCAGCAGAAGAGGATGGCGCAGCCCAGATACATGATGACAATGACCTTGCCCAGCGGCAGCAGCACGGAAAGCCCGTGCTTGGTCACGGTGTAGGCCATAAGGCCGAAAACACCGATGGGCGCGTACATCATGACAAAACCCGTCACCTTGACCATGGCTTCGCCGCAGGCGTCAAAGAAGCGGTGCAGATGGCGGCCGTTCTCGCCCAGGGCGCTGATGCCGAAACCAAAGATGATGGCAAAGATGATGATCTGCAGCATATTCCCCTTGGCCATGGCTTCCACGGGATTGATGGGGATCAGATTCATCATGGTATCGCTGAGCGCGGGCGGCGTCACCTGCTTGGCCTGCAGGCCTTCGGTGGAGAGATTCAGACCCGCGCCGGGGTGCATGATGTTGGCAAGCAGCAGACCGATGGCCACGGAGGCCATGGTTGTCAGCAGGTAGTAGAGCATGGTCTTGACGGCGACGCGGCCCAGCTTGGCCGTGTCGCTGATGCCCGCGGCCCCGGCCACGAGCGTGGCAAAGACCAGCGGCACAACGACCATGCGGATGAGGCGGATGAAGATGTCGCCCAGAAATTTGGTGATATCGGTGACGATGGGCGTGTTCTGGGCCAGAATGCCCACAACGATACCGGCGATCATACCGATGGCCATTTGCAGCGGCAGGCTTGCTTTTACCTTTGCCATAATCTCTCTTCCAGGATGGCTGTTGCTGTTGCGCGGTTCCGAATCAGCCGCGGCTCGGCTGCGGGAAGGACGAGTCGCCCTCTCGTCCGTGGCTTCCCGCGGCGCGGATGTCCGCCGGCGGATTCAGAAGTCCCCTTTCCTCTAGATACGTCAGTACGGCGCGCACGCAATGCTCCGGCGGGAAATGGGCCGTATCCAGCTCCAGTTCGGGATGTTCCGGGGCCTCATAAGGAGAGTCTATGCCGGTAAACTGACGGATTTCTCCGCGCCGTGCCCGACGGTAGAGCCCCTTGGGATCGCGTTGTTCGACCAGTTCCAGCGGCGCGTTGACGTAAATCTCCACAAAACGGCCCGGCGCAAACAGCGACCGGGCCAGAGCCCGTTCCGATCGGAAGGGCGAAATAAAGGCTGTAAGTACAATCAGACCCGCCTCAGTCATGAGACGGGCCGTTTCCGCCACGCGACGGATGTTTTCCGTGCGGTCGGCATCGGAAAAACCCAGATCGCGGCACAGACGGCGGCGCATATTGTCCCCGTCCAGCACAAAGGTATGATGCCCGCGTTCGTACAGGGCCGCGTCCACCAGCGTGGAAAGCGTGGACTTTCCCGCGCCGGAAAGGCCGGTAAACCAGAGCACGCAGGGCTGCTGCGCCTTGAGAGCGGCCCGCTGTCCGGGGCTGACGAGCGCATGATGCGGCGTGACGTTGGAACTCATGATCTCGCCTGATGACCGGCATCGCCCAGGGCCCAGAGAGCGCCGTTGGGAGCGTCGGGAAAGACTTTTGTGCCGTAGCTGATGGCCGTGGTCCGTATGGTCATGGCGGGCCACGGGCCGAAATCCGCGTTCAGGGCCTTGAGCAGGGCCGCCGCCGTGGGGGTGACGGTTTCCCCCCTTCCGGCAAAGGGGCAGACCGGCACGCCTTCCAGCAGGCGGAGCACCGCCGGAGCGGGAACGGCAATCTGTCCGTGGGCGCAATGCACAAAACCGTCGGCCAGCGGCAGCGGGCCGCAGACAAGACGGTCTGCATTCAGCTCCACGAACAGGCGGCAGACCAGGCAGGTGTCCAGAATGCTGTCCAGCGCGCCCACTTCATGGAAAGAGACTTTTTCGGCTGCGATCCCGTGGACGGCCCCTTCCGCTTCGGCCAGCAGGCGAAAGGCGCGCGCGGCGGCTTCCTTTGCTGCGTCCGGCATGCGGGAAGCGTCGATAATGGTCAGGATATCCGTCAGCGTGCGGTGCTCGTGCTCGTGGGGCAGATCAATATGGCAACCGAAGCCGGCGACATGATTGACGGAACGGGGCTCAAGCCGCACGCAGTCCTGAAGCGCGGGCAGATTCAGCTCTTCCGTCAGGGCCGCAAGACGCGCGTTGTCCAGGCCGGCCAGCGCGGCCAGGCCCGCCAGCATGATGTCGCCGGAGAGACCGGAGGCGGGACGTACTGTGATAATGCGCGCGGCATCGTTGTGACTGCCGTGATGGTCTCCGGGATGCCGGTGGTCGTGGGCGTCGTGGCTATGGCATGTCATGGAAGCAATCCTTGTGCGTTCAGTGATACCGGCCGTAACAAAACCGGCGGATTGTTGTACGCCGCCGGTCGCATTCGGTCAATGTTGCCGTGCCTCCCAGGGGCAGGAGCAGCGCAGGCCTTCGGCGGCAAGGCGTCCGTCCATATAGAGGGAGAGCGCGGCAACGGCTCGGTCGCAGACGGGGAAGGTCGGAATATTGCGTTCGCGCAGGGCGCGGCGCAGGGGCTCGAACTGAACGCCGCCGTCCACAATGGCTACCAGCGGTTTGGTGGCCGTGCGGCGCAGGGCTTCCAGCCGGGCAAGAATGCCGTCGGGCGCGTCCATGCGGAACTGGTCTTCGTCGCTGTCGGCAAGAGAGTGCGTGACGGGCGACAGCGGATCAAGCCCTATGGCTACGGCGTCAATGGTATCGTCGGCCAGCATGAGCTCGGCCATGCGGGCGTGGGTCTCGTCGTCCGCGCCGGGGTTGATGTCCAGGGGATTGGCGACAGTCACCAGCTTGTCGAGCTTTTTTTCCGCAATCAGGGCGCGCATGGCGGCGCGGGTTTCCTCGGACAGACTGCCCAGCGTCATGCTGTATTCTTCGGACTGGATATTGTCGGCCATGCCCACGGCCTCAAAGCCCGCGCCGCTGACGGCTCCCAGCCGCGTCCCGCGAATGGGCATGCCGCCGAAGGCGTCGGCCAGCAGGACGAGGTCCTGAAACTCGTTGAAGGTGCGGGCCACAATGGCCCCGGCCTGGCGCAGACTGCTTTCGCAGACCATATAGTCACCGGCCAGCGAGGCCGTGTGTCCGCTGGTGGCGCTCCGGCCTTCGGGAGTGCGTCCAGCCTTGTAGAAAATGACCTGCTTGCCGGCGCAGACCGCTTCGCGCACGGCGCTGGCAAAGGCCAGACCGTCCAGATCACGGAAGCCCTCCACATAGACGGCGATCACGTCGACGGCATCGGAATCGCGGAAATAGCGCATCATGTCGCCGAGGCTCAAATCCGTCTGATTGCCCAGCGAGATAAGATAGGCCGGGCGCAGCTCTGGCGTCTGGCTGTAGCGGTTGAGCAGGAAGGCCCCGCTCTGGCTGAAAATGGCAACGCGGCGATACGGAGGACGGGCGTCCTGCCGCAGTTTGGCGGCCGGAATGAACCAGGTGTCATAGTTGCCCGGACGCGAAATGACGCCCATGCAGTTGGCGCCGAGGAAGACGGGGCCGCCGTCGGGGCGGCGGTGGGCCTCGGCTATTTCGGCAGCCAGACGGGCGGCGGTATCCCGGCTCTCTTCGGTTTCGCCCATGCCGCCGGGAATAAGCATGACGCTGCGCGCGGCGTTATGGCGCAGCACGTCGTCCACCAGCGCGGGCACCTGCGGCGCGCTGACGGCCACGATGAGCAGATCCAGCGCTTCCGGCAGCGCGGCAAGGGACGGCACGCAGGGCACGCCGCTTTCGTCCGTGCCGCCGCCGGGGCGCACAATGCGGACGGCCGAGGGAGCAAAGCCCGCGGCAAGAATATTTTCCAGTATGATACGCCCGAAGTTGCGCCGCTGCGCGGAAACGCCCGCAATGCCGATGCTGCGGGGATGCAGAAGGTTATGGATGGTGCGGAAGGGGCGCTCCGCCTCGCGCGCCTGCGGCAGGGAGAAGCGGCACATGCCGTCCAGCGGCGTCATGAGAAAATCGCTGAAGGAGAAGGGGTTGATTTCCAACTCGTCAATGACAAAGGGCGCGTCGTCGTTGAGCGGCGAATAGTGGTTGCCGAGCCGGATGAAGGATTCAAAACATTCGATGAGCTGCTCGTCGGTAACGATGCGCTGCTGGCCGCGGGTGAGCCCGGCGAGCTTGCGGTAGGAAACCGTGGTGCGGAAGAGATTGAAAAAAGCCTGTCCGTCAGTCAGGGCCGTAGGCGCGGCCACAATGGCCTGCCCCTTGCGGAAGCGCTCGGCGTAGAGCTCCGCGTCGGTGCCGCCCAGACCGGCGCTGATGACCATGCCGAATTCGCGCGTGCGGCGCAGGCCCACGATAAGCTCGTTGCCGAAGGCCGAGGAGTCCGGCGGCATGTACTGGACCTGCAGCACGCCGCGCAGATCGCGGCTTACGGCGTTGCGCAGGGCCGCGCCGGAAAGCCCCCGGTAGACGGCGGGAGCGGCCTGCGGATGGCGCTCCAGCCAGTCTGCATAGTGCTCCGGCACTTCGCACAGCATGCGGCGCATTGCGGAGCGTATCTTGTCCATACTTTTCGGGATGATGCGCACGCCGCCCAGCTCGGTTTTATGGACAATGAAGGGGGAGACGATTTTCAGGACAGTCTTTTCGCCGGGCAGGGCCAGGCACGCTTCCTCGACTGGCCGGCTGTTTCTGGAAAGGAACAGGTGGCGCGGCGGAGTTTCCGCGCCGGAATAGCCCAGAAGGGCATACACCTCATGTTCCAGAAGACAGTCGCGGCCTTCGGCGTGGGCCTGCCGGAAAAGTTCCGTGATGGGGGCGTACTGAATGGTAAGCTGCATGGGGATTGTTGCCTTCCTGTATTCGATCGCTGTCGGCGCGAAAGGTTGCGGGAGAGAAGAGAAAAAGCCCTTGTTGCCGCGAGCTGCTGTTCGGCAGGCAGCGACACAGGACAGGGGGCTTTTTCCTTAGGCTCAGGGCTCATTACGTTTTTTTTGAGGGGGAAGGAACCCCTTTGCTCTGCTGTCGATGCCCGTAAGGCTGTCGCCTGACGGGCACGGCCTGCGGCCGCCCGTCGGGTCGCTGCTTGCGGCAAAAAGGGCCCAGCCTTTCCGTGGCGAAGCAAGGAAAGGCGTTCCCGTAGTTTCCCCCTTAAACTTCCCCATCCTCCCCAAAACCCGCGCATAATGTACCGCAAGTAAAGATGGATTTTTTTGCATGTTGTTCGCAGGGGGCAGCTCTTTTGCTAATGAGTCCTGACCCTAAACGGCATGCCGGGTTCTGTTTCTAGGGCGTTTCACCTTTGAAAAAGGAGAAACGCGAGGCGGCGGCACAGCGCCGCCCGGCCCAAAGTGGGCGGAAAAACCGCGTTTTTTCCGCGAAACGACAGGCCGTATGGTTTGAAACGCACAGCGTTTCAAAGTGAAAATGCTCTAAGGATGAAAGGGCCAGATCAGGGGGATGAGCAGGACGCAGAGCAGCATGCTGATGAGCTGGAGCGGCCAGCCATATTTGACGTAATCCAGAAAGGAATAGCGTCCGGGGCCCAGAACGATGGTGTTAGGCGGCGTGGCAACCGGCGTAAGAAAGCAGGTCGAGGCCGTCATGGCAATGCCCATGCAGAGGGGCAGGGGAGAGATGCCGGACGCATTCGCAATGGGCAGGGCCAGGGGCGCCATGAGCGCCGCCGTGGCCGTATTGGACATGAAGTGCGTAAGCAGGGTTGTCAGCAGGCAGCAGACGACCATGAGCAGCCAGGGGTTGGAAAAACGGCTCACAACGGCATGGGCCACCATGGCGGCCGCGCCGGAGCTGGTCATGGCGGCGCTCATGGAAAGCATGCCGGCAAACAGAAAGATGGTCGTCCAGTCCACGCTGTGAAAGGCTTCGTGCATGGTCATGCAGCGCGTCACAACCATGAGGCAGGCGCCGATCATGGCGGCGGTGGTCAGCGGCATCATTTCGCTGGCCATCATAATGACGACAAAGCCGAAAATCAGCATGGCATGGGGCAGTTTCTTACGGCGGCGGGGAGTTTCCTCGGCCAGATACAGCTCTTCGTCCGTGTCGGGATGATCCGGAAGAAAACGGTGCCCTACAAGCCCGTAGTACAGCAGGCCGGCAAGCAGCAGCGGCAGCCCTATGTAGGCAAATTCAAAGAAGGTGAAGGTCTGCGTTCCCGCCTGCGCCAGCATGGAATTAATGATGCCGTTGGGCGGCGTGCCCACCAGCGTCACGGTGCCGCCCAGCGAGGCGGCGTAGGCCACAGGCAGCAGAATTTTGCCGGGGCTGATGCGGGCAGAGAGGCAGATGCCCAGAATCATGGGGACGGCCACAACGATGGTGCCCGTATTGGAAAGCACCGTGGACAGCAGACCCACCGCCGTCATGGCGCTCACCAGCAGCAGCACCGTGTTGCCGCGCGAGATCCGCACGGCGGCGCGTCCCACCATGTCGGCAAAGCCGGTGATGAAGGTGCCTTCGCCCACAATGAACATGGCCATGAAGAGCACGACCGTGGGATCGCCGAAGTAACTGAAGGCCTTTTCGGCTGAAATAATGCCGGTCAGGGAAAGCGTTATGGGTACGAGCAGCGCCGTAATGGGCAGCGGAATGACCTCGGTAAAGAACATGAGCGCGGCAATCAGAAGAATGCCCAGGGTGATGTAAGCCTGCGTGGGATCGGCCGGCAGCACAATGCCCTGCGCGGCGGCTAGGACCGGGGAAGGGCTCGGCAGGAACAGGCAGACACAGAGAATCAGGATACACGTCAGCGCGCGTTTCATGAACGGAATATCCCCTTGCAGATCTGGGTGGGAACGGAATGCGCCCGCGGCGCTGCGGGATGCGCGGCGGTGGCGCCGAACAGGGAATGGCGCACCGCGGGGAAAGCGCGATGCCTTGGCGTGCGGGGTGCGGGAACGTCCGCAAACGTTCGGAGGTCATTCGGAAGATCCGCGGCGTGAACGCGGGCGTCGGGAGCGGAGAACCGTCGTTTTCGCAGTGAAGCGACCATGACAGACACGGCGGCATTTTTCAAGAGGAGCCCCTTTCGGGCAATGGCGGCGGACAGCGGGAATTTGTAAAAATGCGCAGGGAAAATCCGAGGACACTTGCAACGCGGGCTGAACTGTTTTACGCTGGTTGCGTATCCATACAGCCTGTTGCCCGTTCGGGCGGCGTCTGTATTTTCCATACATCCAGTAAGGAGAACTGCCATGAAATGTACGCGGCGGAGTTTCCTGAAGCTGGCCGGGGCCGGGGTGCTGACTCTGACTCTCGGACAGTTGGGAATAAATATTGATGATGCGATGGCGTATGCCGGCAAGCTGAAGATCGAGGGCGCCAAGGAAGTGGTGACGATCTGTCCGTTCTGCTCGGTATGCTGTCAGGTCATCGCCTATGTGCGCGACGGCAAGCTCGTCTCCACCGAGGGCGATCCTGATCATCCCGTCAACGAAGGGGCTCTGTGCGCCAAGGGCGCGGCCCTGTTCACCATGTATACCAGCGATCACCGTCTCGCGAAGCCTCTGTACCGCGCGCCGCATAGCGACAAGTGGGAAGAGAAGGATTGGGACTGGACGCTGAACCAGATTGCCCGCCGCGTCAAAGACGCCCGCGACAAGGATATGATCCTGAAGAACGAGGCCGGTCAGACCGTCAACCGCCTCGAAAGCATCTTCATGATGGGCACCTCTCATGCCTCCAATGAAGAATGCGCCGTTATCCATCAAGCCATGAGAAGCCTGGGCGTCGTCCATATGGACCACCAGGCGCGGGTCTGACACAGCCCCACTGTTGCGGCTCTGGCAGAGTCGTTCGGACGTGGTGCGATGACCAATCACTGGATCGACATCAAGAATGCCGATGCGGTGCTTATTATGGGCAGCAATGCTGCGGAACATCATCCCGTGGGCTTCAAGTGGGTCATGCGGGCAAAGGACAACGGCGCCGTCGTGATGCATGTGGACCCGAAGTTCTCGCGTACTTCGGCCCGCTGCGATTTCCATGTGCCCTTGCGGTCGGGCACGGACATCGCCTTCCTCGGCGGCATGATCAATTACATCCTTGAGCACGAGTGCTATTTCAAGGAATACGTCGTCAACTATACCAACGCTTCCTTTGTTGTCGGCAAGAAGTTCAGCTTCGACAACGGCCTTTTCAGCGGCTACGACGCGGCCACGCGCAGCTATAATCAGAGCACGTGGGCTTTTGAAACCGACGAAAAGGGCGCGCCGGTGCGCGACTTTTCGCTGACGCACGAGCGGTGCGTTTTCAACCTGCTGAAAAAGCATTACTCCCGCTATACGCTGGAGAACGTGTCTGCGACAACGGGCGTTTCCAAGGAAGATCTGCTGAAGGTCTACAAGGCCTTCTGCGCCACCGGCAAGCCGGACAAGGCGGGGACCATCCTTTACGCGCTGGGTTGGACGCAGCACACCGTGGGCGTGCAGAACATCCGCGCTTCGTCCATTGTTCAGCTGCTGCTGGGCAATATCGGCGTGGCCGGCGGCGGCATCAACGCCCTGCGCGGCGAACCCAACGTTCAGGGCTCGACCGACCATGCGCTGCTCTACCATACGCTGCCGGGCTATATCGCCCTGCCGCTGGCTCAGTGGCAGACGCTGGCCGAGTTCAACAAGGCCAATACGCCTGTGACGGCGCTCAAAAACAGCGCCAACTGGTGGGGCAATCGTCCCAAGTACTTCGCAAGTCTGCTCAAGGGCTGGTTCGGCGATGCGGCCACGCCTGAGAATGACTTCTGCTATGGGCTGCTGCCCAAGGGCGAGAAGGGCGAAGACTATTCCTATATGTACATCATGGACAAGATGCTGCACGACAAGATGAAGGGCGGCTTCGTCTTTGGCGTGAATCCCATGAACAGCTTCCCCAACACCAACAAGATGCGCGCCGCCCTCGATCATCTTGATTGGCTGGTCTGTTCCGAGCTGCATCACTCCGAGACCTCCGACAACTGGCGGCGGCCCGGCGTTGATCCCAAGACCAAGAAGACGGAAGTCTTCCTGCTGCCTTCGGCGCATCGCGTGGAAAAGGCCGGGACCATCAGCAACAGCGGCCGCTGGCTGCAATGGTTCGACAAGGCCGTGGAGCCCGGCGGCGAGGCCCGCAATTTTGCGGATGTCTTTGTGCCGCTGATCAACAAGCTGCGCGAGATGTACAGCAAGGAGGGCGGCGTGCTGCCCGAAGCGCTGCTCAAGCAGAACTGGCCCGCCAAGTATGACGCCGAAGAGTGGACGCGCCGCATCAACGGCTTCTTCTGGGCCGACACCAAGGTGGGCGACAAGACCTATAAGAAGGGTCAGCTGGTGCCTGCTTTCGGCAACCTGAAGGCCGACGGCACGACCTCCTCGCTCAACTGGCTCTACTGCGGCAGCTACACGGAAGAAGAGGGCAACAAGTCCAAGAAGCGCGATCCCAGCCAGACGCCCATGCAGGCGGCTATTGGCCTGTATCCGAACTGGTCGTGGTGCTGGCCCGTGAACCGGCGCATTCTGTACAACCGCGCCTCCGTGGATATCAACGGCAAGCCCTACAATCCCGCCAAGGCCGTCATCGAGTGGGACGGCTCCAAGTGGGTGGGCGACGTGCCCGACGGGCCGTGGGCCCCGCAGGCGGACGCCGAAAAGGGCAAACTGGCCTTCATTATGACGACCAACGGCTACGCGCAGCTCTACGGTCCGGGTCTCAAAGACGGCCCCTTCCCTGAGCACTACGAGCCCGCGGAACCGCCTGTGGAGCGTCATCCCTTCTCCGGTCAGCTGCGCAGCCCGGTCTATAAGTTCCACGCTTCGGAACTGGACAAGTTCGCCCGCGCGGCCGACTCGGACTATCCCATTGTGCTGACGACCTACAGCATGACGGAACACTGGTGCGGCGGCGGCGAAACCCGCAACGTGCCGAACCTGCTGGAAGCCGAACCGCAGCTCTATGTGGAAATGAGCCGGGAGCTGGCCAAGGAAAAGGGCATCAAGAACGGCGACGGCGTGATTGTCGAAAGCCCGCGCGGACGTGTGGAGGCCATTGCGATGGTGACCATTCGCCTGCGTCCCTTCACAATCATGGGCAAGACCGTGCATCTCATCGGCATGCCCTTTGCTTACGGCTGGACAACGCCCAACTGCGGCGACTCCACCAACCGGCTGACGGTGACGGCCTATGATCCCAATACGACCATTCCTGAAGCCAAGGCCTGCTGCGTGAATATTCGCAAGGCCGACAAGCTGACAGAAATCCTCTAGTTCAAACGCAGGGCGCGTTCCTGGAACGCGCCCTGCAAGGAGCAAGCAAGATGCCGAAATCATTTTTGATCGACACCACGCGGTGCACGGCATGTCGCGGATGTCAGGTGGCCTGCAAGGAATGGCATGATCATCCCGCCAACGCCACAAAGCAGCGCGGCACGCATCAGAATCCGCCGGATCTCAATCCCTACAACTTCAAGGTCGTCCGCTTTCGGGAACACCTGAATGCGGAAGGCAAGGTCGTCTGGAACTTTTTTCCTGAGCAGTGCCGTCACTGCGTGACGCCCGTCTGCGTGGATGTGGCGGACATGACCGTGCCCGGCGCCATGGTGCAGGATCGCGCCACCGGTGCCGTGCTCGTCACGGAAAAATCGACCAAGCTCAGCGCGGAAGACGTGCAGGCCATCATTGACGCCTGCCCCTACAACATCCCGCGCTATGATGCCGCCACCAAGCGCCTGACCAAGTGCGACATGTGTATTGATCGTGTCAGCAACGGCATGGTGCCCATGTGCGTCAAAACCTGCCCCACGGGGGCCATGACCTTCGGCGAACGCGCCGAAGTGCTGGAAAAGGCGCGCAAGCGTCTTGAGAGCGTCAAGGCCGAATTCCCCAAGGCGCGTTTGATTGACGCCGAGGATGTGAACGTCATCTATCTGCTGGCCGAAGAGCCTGAGCATTATCACGATTTCGCCGCCTTCGCCCAGCGATAGGCGCATGCGGAGCGGCGGCCCCGGCCGCCGCGGCCAAGGGAGCATTCATGGGTGAAACCTGTCTTACCGTATCGGAAACCCTGGCGGATATCGCCGCCCGGCGGCCAGTTCTCAAACCCGTGCTGGAGGCTTTTCGCCCCCTGCTGGAAACCCGCGCGGCCCTGAGGGCCGAGGTGGAAGAGGCCGTTGCCGCCGCGGTGACGCTGCCGGCGTTCTCCGCGGAACGCGCCGCGCAGGGCGTGCCTCTTATGGCGGGCCTTTCTCTGCGCGGTCTGGCCGCTCCCCTGCGGACGGCGGCGGAGCGCGTGCTGCCGCTGTTGTGCGCTTTAGAGGCTCCGGCCCGGTACAAGGACGCGCTGGAAGCCCTCTTTGTCAAAGAGGGAACGGCGTCGGAACAGGTTGTGGAAGCCCTGATCGCCGGCAACGAGCCGGATTTCCGGCGTCTGGCCGAAGAGGCGGACATACAGCCGGAAGTGCTGGCTTTTGCGCTGGATTTCATTGCGGCGTCCGTGCTGCGGGCGCTGGCTCTGCAGGCGCAGCCCGCGGAAGGCGAGGCGCCGTGGAACGGCGCCGCCGTCTGGACGCAGGGTTATTGCCCTGTCTGCGGGTCTTTGCCCGTTATCGCTACGCTCGACAAGCGTGTTTTTGACGAAAAGAACGCCTTTCTGGCGGGCGGCGGCGGCAAAAAGCGTTTGCATTGCGGCCTGTGCGCCACAAGCTGGGCGTTTCGTCGCAGCACGTGCCCTTCTTGCGGCAAGCAGGGCAACGAAGTGATGGAAATTCTACGTGAAAGCGAAGGGGCCAACGGAGAGCGTCTTGACTGGTGCGTGCACTGCAAGACCTATTGCCCCACTGTGGATCTGCGGGAACGGGAAGCCGTGCCCGATATGGACGCCATGGCCCTTGGCATGCTGCATCTTGATATGGTTGCTTCCCGCAAGGACTTGCAGCCGCTCAGGCCCTCTTTCTGGAATATGTTCTAGCCTTCAGGCTCGGCAACAAAGCCGCCGGCGCGTCCGGCAGGCGTTCCAAGGAGTTTTTCCGTGAAATATATTGCAGCCGCAGTTATGCTTGCCACCGCTTTGTGCGCGGGGCAGGCTCTGGCACAAGAGAATCCGACGCGCACGAGCGTGTTGAAAAAGCCCATTGAGCTGCGCTCCGGCTCTTCGGATCGCATGCATGTTATTTTCCGGCACACGTCGCACAAGGGCATCAAGTGCGGCTTCTGCCATCATGCCTCGCCGACGGACAAACCCTATGTGTCCTGTACGACGGAGGAATGCCATTCCCTGAAGGGCCCGCGCGAGCGGGATACCATGAGCGTTTTCATGGCCTTCCACTCTCGCGAGTCCGAGCGCTCCTGCTATTCCTGCCACAAGGCGCAGGCGGCGAAGCATCCTGAGTTCACGGGATGCCGTCCCTGCCACAAGGGCGGCTCCGCGGCGCTGGGTACTGGAAAGTAGTCGAAGCGTTTGACGAAGTAGCAATAAAGCCTGATTTATAGGGAAAGAAACCCCTTGCGCCGTTGTCTGCGGTCGCAAGGGGAGCTTTCCCCGACGAGCCCGTCTTCCTGAATCCGCCTCTATGGCGGAAGGAGGGAAGACGGGCTTTTCTGTTGATTTTTTTGTCTTTGCCGAGGCGGGAGGTATAAGAGCGTTTCGACTTTGAAAAAGGTAAAACGCGGGGCGGCGGCAAAGCGCCGCCCGGCCCAAAGCGAGCGGAAAAACCGTGTTTTTTCCGCGAAACGACAGGCCGTATGCGTTTGAAACGCACAGCGTTTCAAACTGAAATTGCTCTAGGGGCTGTTAACACATATTTTACAAATAATTTCAATAGATAAAATAAATAGGCTGTACACACGCCTCTTGTCTTTGGTGACGGGGCGCCTCGTATTCCTGACTTTCCCCGATAAAAGCGCGCTGGGGAAGGGATGGGGGGCTTGGGGGGAAGGGAAACCCCTCTCGCGCTAGCAGAGGGGGTTTCCTTCCCCCCAAAACAACTTACGAAGAGTGTTAACAGGCCCTAGAGCAAGGTGAAACGCGGGGCGGCGGCTCAGCGCAGTCCGGCCCAAGGCGAGCGGAAAACCGTGTTTTTTCCGCGAAACGACAGGCCGTATGGTTTGAAACGCACAGCGTTTCAAACTGAAAATGCTCTAGAGATGGCTATTCCAGAAGTTGCAGCAGCATGTGCGGAAAGGAATTTGCCTGAGACAGCATGGCGACAGAGCTTTGCGTCAGAATCTGGTTGCGCACAAAGGTCGTCATTTCCGTAGCTATGTCGGCATCTGAAATGCGGGATTCCGCCGCCTGCAGATTTTCGGCCTGGATGCTGATGTTCGTGACGGTATTTTCCAGCCGGTTCTGTATGGCGCCAAGATGGGCGCGTATCTGATCCTTGCGGACAATGGCCTGCTTCAGCCGGACGATCCCTTGTTGGGCAAGCTCTTGCGTCTTTATGGACATCAGCTCCCCGTTTCCGGCGCCGGCGGGAGGCGTGACCGGTGGATCGGGATCGCCCGGATTGCCGCCCGGCGCATCCGGGAGGTTCCAGTAGGCTTTGATGTAGGCGTTCGCCGCTCCCGGCATCCAGAAGACAAGGTCCTCCGTGGCCTCGTCAATGGTCAGCACTTCGTAGTCATCCCATTTATTGAGGATGCCGTCGTTCAGATTGTCCTCATGGCGGTCCGGGTCGCCGCTGTAGCCGATGGTCATACCGTTGTAGGTGGAGTGCTCCAGGGTCGCGCCGGAGGGATCATAGGTCGCGGGGCCGGAATTGAGCTGCGAGCCGTCATAGTCGTTCTGAGTAAAGCCCAGCCGGCCGCTTTGTCCTGTGATGGTGTTGTCGATACCTGACGGGTCTTTGTAATTGAAAACAAAGTCGTCCAGAGGCGTTCCGGCTAGATGAACGCCGTTTTTGGTAAATAGCTCAATATCCTGATCGCCGACGCCGCTGATGGATGTTCCCCAGGTATTGATGACAATATTCTTTGTTCCCTTGGGAATAATGAAGATGAAGTTCTGTACAATATCGGGATGCGTCGTGGAGCGGGGCGAATACCACACGCCCTGTTGCGGCAGGGCATCCTGCATGGTGTACACGGTATCGTCAAAGAAGGTGCGGTTGCTGCCAAAGTTGAAGTCGTTCAGCGGCGGCATCTGTATGCCGGCCTTGCCTCCTGCGGCGTCTGCTCCGATCTTGCCTGTCGCGGCGGCGTTGGCGTCGTTCATGAGCCCCAGACCGGACAGCGTGGCGTCGCCGATGTCGATATAGTAGTAGTCTTCCGCGCTGTCGTTGCCCGTGCCAAAGTGAATTTTGAGCGCTCCCGTGGCCTGGAGCCCGGAACCGTCGTGCGGCCCGGAGAGCGAGCCGTCCAGCAGGGTAATGCCATTGAAGTCCGTGGCATGGGCAATGCGCTCGATTTCCGAGGCCATTTGCTGAAATTCGCTGTCTATCATCTGCCGCTGGACAGAATCATAGGTGCCGGTGGCCGCCTGTTCGGCCAGTTCCCGCATACGGATCAGCTTTTCGTCTATGACGCCGAGCGCGCCGTCGGCGGTCTGGATGAGAGAAATGGCGTCGTTGGCATTGCGCGCTCCCTGATGAAGCGAAGCCATGTCGGCCCGCATGAGCTCGCGCACAGCCAGCCCCGCGGCGTCGTCGGCTGCGCGATCGACCCGCAGTCCCGTGGACAGCCTGCGCACGGAGTCCGCAAGGCGGGAATAGTGTGCGGCAAGATGGCGACTGGCGGAATTTGCCATGAGATTGCGATGCAGGGAAAGGGGCATACGGCTGCTACGGGGCCTGAAGTATTTCGAGGTTTTTCTGCGTCTGTTTCGAGCAGGGCCTTTTCCCGGATATATCGGCAAGACTCTTGAAAAATAAATAATTTTCATGAGGAAAGCCCGTCTTTCTGAAACATGCCCGCAGGGCGGAATGCGGAAAGACGGGCTTCTTGCTCCGGGGTGACTTATCCCAGCAGCCGCATCAGCATCTGCGGTACGGAGTTGGCTTGCGAGAGCATGGAAACGGCGCTTTGCGTCAGAATTTGCTCGCGTACAAAGCGCGTCATTTCCGCCGCCACATCGGCATCCGAAATGCGGGATTCGGCATTTTGCAGGTTTTCGGCCTGAATGGAGATATTCGCTATGGTGTTTTCCAGCCTGTTCTGGAGTGCGCCGAGGTGGGAGCGGATGTTGTCCTTGCGTACGACAGCCGCATCAATGCGGGAAATGGCCTTCTGCGCGCGTTCCTGCGTCGCTATGTTGATGACGGGGCCCGTATCCCTGAAGCCGTTCACCTGCGGCTTGGGAGCCGGCATGTCTCCCCAGGAGGCCGTGATGTCAAAGGCGCCGTTGCCGGCAACGAGGATGACCAGGTCCTCCGTCACAGTATCAATGGAGAGTTTTTCGTACTTGTTGCGCAAGTGCCCCGGCTGATTCATGCCGCCGTCGCCGGTGTAGCCAAAGTTCATGCCGTTGATGGTAAAGGACTGGAGCGTGTTTTCATCCTGAAAGGTCAGGTTGCCGCCGATACCGTTCATTTGCGAGCCGTCATAGCTTGCGCCGGGCAGAAACCGTTGGCTTCGCTGAGAAATTCCTCCGGCTTGACGGGCGCGGGGCGATCCAGCCACTGGTTCAGCGTTGTTCCGGCAAGATGCTTGCCGTCGCGGGTGAATATCTGGAGGGTGTCGTTCAGCCCCTTGTCGTTGAGGAGAATTTCCAGATTTGTAGTGCCTGCCGGGATGACCGCAAAGGACACCAGCCCTGAAACATAGGTTGCCTTCTCCCCCGATACCAGCTTGTCGCTGAAGATGGGAATATTGCCAAAATCCACCACGCCGTCGCGCAGCCCCAGACCGCCCAGCGTGGCGCTGCCAATGTCGAGATAATAGTAATCTTCCGCGCTGTCGTTGCCCGTGCCGAAGTGAATTTTGAGCGCGCCCGTGGCCTGAAGCCCGGAACCGTCATGCGGGCCGGAGAGCGAACCGTCCAGCAGCTTGATGCCGTTGAAATCCGTGGCGCGGGCGATACGTTCGATTTCCGAGGCCATCTGTTGAAATTCGCTCGATTTCCGAGGCCATCTGTTGAAATTCGCTGTCAATCATCAGGCGTTGCACGGAATCATAGGTGCCGGTGGAGGCCTGTTCGGCCAGCTCCTTCATGCGTATCAGCTTTTCGTCAATGACGCCGAGCGCGCCGTCGGCGGTCTGGATAAGGGAAATGGCGTCATTGGCGTTGTTGACGCCCTGATGCAGCGAGGCCACATCGGCCCGCATGAGCTCGCGGACGGCCAGCCCCGCGGCGTCGTCGGCCGCCTGATCTATGCGCAGTCCGGTGGAAAGGCGGCGTACGGAGTCGCTGAGGCGGGAATAATGCGCGGCAAGATGGCGATTGGCGGAATCCGCCATAAGATTGTGATGCAGAGAAAGGGGCATTATTGCTCTCTGGCCCAGGGGATGCGGGCCGTGGGTATTTGTCGGCATAGCCGGAAAGTAGCTTTCTTCTGCTCTATCGGCGCGTCTTTTGAAGTCTGTAGAGCATTTTCAGTTTGAAATGCTGTGCGTTTCAAACCATATGGTCTGTCGTTTCGCGGAAAAGTACGTTTTTTCCGTTCGCTTCGAGTCGGGCGGGCAGCGCCGCCGCCTCGCGTTTCACCTTTTTCAAAGTTGAAACGCTCTGGCCCCGAAATGAAGAACGCCCCGCTGTATCTGTAGCAGCGGGGCGTTCTGTTATGTCGGGCAGCGCTGTGTTGCCGTATCGCGTTTTGCCTTTTCAAAGACAAAATGTTCATTTTTACCTGTCAGATAACAGTGCGCGGGTTTTGGGGAGGATGGGGGAGTTTGAGGGGGAAGGCCCCCCTTTTTGCCGCGAG
>CALVHG010000063.1 GCA_944327285.1 uncultured Desulfovibrio sp.
AGGTGTTTCCCTTCCCCCAAGCCCCCATCCCTTCCCCAGCGCGCTTTTATCGGGGAAAAGTCAGGAATACGAGGCAACTCCGCCACCAAAGACAAGTGGCCAGTGTACAGCCATTTATTCTAATCCCTTCCCCCCAACGCGCTTTTTCAAGAGCAGAGGCAATATGGCGTGCATCTTTCAGCGGAAAAATCGCGCCTTTTCCGCGAAACGACAGGCCGTATGCTTTGAAACTCACGACGCTTCAATGGAAAATATGTAAAACGGAACTGGCCCCGGTCGGGGCCAGTTCCGTTTTTGCGCGGGGAACGCCTCGCTCCCACACCAGCCCGGCCCGCCGCACAGGCGCAGGCCCCCGGCATCGCCGGAAAAAAGCCGCGACGGAGGCGGGACTTTTCCGCTCCGCCGGGCTGGCCTTCCCCGCTCCCGTCTTGCCGTGCGGGCGGATTTCTGCCATGATGCAAAAAGAACGTACCATATGCCCTCACCACCGAAGGCAATGATAAAAAAACAACGCAGGAGGCCCGAGCATGCTCAATCCCAAACAATGTGTCCTGTACAGCGGCGGCGCTGCCGGAACGGAGCAATTTTTCGGCGCGCTGGCCGAAGGCTGGGGCATTGAAGAAGTGAACTACAGCTTTGAAGGCCATCAGAGCGAACGCAAACGCGGCGTGCGCATTCTGACCTCCGAAGAGCTGGCCCTCAAGGACGTCAGCCTCACTTACGTGTCCAAGCTCATGAACCGCGAATATACGCGCGCCCCCCTGTTCCGCAAGGTTCTCCAGTCCATCTGCTGGCAGGTCAGCAGCGGCAATCAGGTCATCGTCATCGGCGCCATCCAGCCCGACAACACCGTCAAGGGCGGCACCGGCTGGGGAGCGGAATTCGCCAAGATTTGCAACAAGCCCCTGCTCGTCTTCGACCAGCCCAAAAACGGCTGGTTCACCTGGCAGAAGGATCAGTGGGTGGCCGTGCAGCGCCCCCGCATTGAGCATGCCCATTTCGCGGCTACCGGTACCCGCTTCCTCGAAGACAACGGCCGCGACGCCATTCAGGATCTGTTCGCCCGCTCCTTCAATCGCTAGGGCGACGCCGCATCGTTTTTTCGGGGGAAGGAGCCCCATCCTTCCCCAACGCGCTTTTCTCGACAACAGCTCCGCGCCGCGCATCCGCGCGGCGCTTTTCCGTCCGGGCCCTGCCCTGCCTCCTCCGCATTTCAAAGGAGAATCGAGTGCTCGATTTTACAGAACAGGAACGCGCCATCCTTCGCCTTGTACAGGCGGATCTGCCGGACAGCCTCACGCCCTACGCCGATATCGCGGCGCAGGTCGGCTGCGCCGAAGAAGACGTGCTTGCCCTGCTCCGCCGCCTCAAGGACTGCGGCGCCATCCGCCGTTTCGGCGCAAGCATCAAGCATCAGAAAACCGGCTGGAACCATAACGCCATGGTCGCCTGGGTTGTTCCCAGGGATGAAGCCGTTGTAGAGCGCTGCGGCACGGAAGCCGCGCGGCATCCCAATGTCTCCCACTGCTACTATCGCCCCAGCAGCGCCCCCGACTGGCCCTATGAGCTGTATACTATGGTTCACGGCCGCAGCGCCGAAGAATGCGATCGGGTCGTCGCGGAGCTGGAATCCATGCTCGATCTCCACGATCACGCCGCCCTATCCAGCATTAAGGAACTGAAAAAGATCTCCCCCACGTATTTTTAGAGCGTTTCAACTTTGAAAAAGGAGAAACGCGCGGCGGCGGCACCGCCGCCCGGTCCAAAGTGAGCGGGAAAAAACCGCGCCTTTTCCGCTCCTCTGCATCACTCCAACCCGCTTTATTCAAGGATCACGTTCATGAACGAAAGCACTTCGCGCCGTCTTTTCGAGCAGGCTTGCGAACTCATCCCCGGCGGCGTCAACAGCCCCGTCCGCGCCTGCCACAATGTCCACAGCCTGCCGCTCTTCATTGCCGAAGCGCACGGCTGCCGCCTGAAGGATGTGGATGGGCAGGAATATATTGATTTCGTGCTGTCCTGGGGCCCCATGCTGCTGGGCCACGATCACCCCGAAGTGACAAAGGCCGTGCGCGACGCCGCCGGACGCGGCACCAGCTACGGCGCTCCCTGCCCTGATGAAGTGACGCTCGCGCAGATGGTCGTGGACGCCATGCCCAGCCTTGAAATGGTGCGCATGGTCAACTCCGGCACCGAAGCCACCATGAGCGCCCTGCGTCTGGCGCGCGGCGTGACCGGCCGCGACAAGGTGCTGAAGTTCATCGGCTGCTATCACGGCCACGCCGATCCCTATCTGGCCGCCGCCGGTTCCGGCGTCGCCACCTTCTCCATCCCCGGCACGCCCGGCGTGCCCGCCGCGGTGGTCGCCGATACGCTCCTTGCCCCCTACAACGATCTTGCCGCCGTCGAAGCCATCTTTGCCAAACACGGCGACAGCATCGCCGCCGTCATCGTCGAGCCCGTGGCCGCCAACATGGGTCTTGTGCTGCCGAAGGCCGGTTTCCTTGAAGGTCTCCGCGCCATTACGGCCAAGCATGGCGCGCTGCTCATCTTTGACGAAGTCATCACCGGTTTCCGCGCCTCTTACGGCGGCGCGCAGGAGCGCTTCGGCATCACGCCCGATCTGACCACCTTCGGCAAGATCATCGGCGGCGGTCTGCCCGTGGGCGCGTTCGGCGGCAAGCGCGCCATTATGGAACATGTGGCCCCTCGCGGCGAAGTCTATCAGGCCGGCACCCTCTCCGGGAATCCGCTTGCCATGGCCGCGGGCATCGCTACCCTGCGTCAGCTCAAGAACATGGATTACGCAGCCCTTGAACGCCGCGTAGCCGCCTTTGCGCACGATCTCCGCGACATCCTCGCCGCCAAGAACGTGCCTATCCAGATGCCGACCATCGCCTCCATGTTCTGCCCCTACTTCAGCGAAACTCCCGTCGAAAACTTCGACGACGCCAAGAAGTGCGATCAGGAACTGTTCACTACCTTCTATAAGCAAATGCGCGCCCAGGGCATCTACCTCGCCCCCTCCGGCTACGAAACCGGCATGGTGTCCTTCGTCCATACCGACGACGACTTCGCCCGCGCCCTCGACGCCGCCCGCAAGGTGACGTTCTAGAGCCGGGGATTTGTTGAGAGTTGGGGGGAAGGAAACCCCCTCTGCCAGCGCGAGAGGGTTTTCCCTTCCCCCCAAGCCCCCCATCCCTTCCCCAGCGCGCTTTATTCGGGAGGATGCAGCGACGCGGAGACACAGACGCATTCCTCGCGGCAACCGTCCCCGGAATACGGGGAACACCCGCCATCCGTGTCCGCGACAAGGGCATGCGAAGCAAGCAATACCGGCCGCCTGTCTTGCGACAGGCGGCCGTTTCATATTGCAAGATAAAAGCCGGGAATCAAAATAGGTTCAGTTTGAAACGCTGCGCGTTTCAAACCATACGGCCTGTCGTTTCGCGGAAAAACGCGGTTTTTCCGCTCTCTTCGGGCCAGGCGGCGCTGTGCCGCCGCCGCGCGTTTCGCCTTTTTCAAAACTGAAACGCTCCAGCCTGTTTCTCTTTCTCTCGCAATACGGGGCCGCTCCCCACCTCGCACTGCCGGGGGACGCCCGCCCCAGAGAAAGCCACAGCGTATCCGCATTCTTTCATCTTTCAGAAAAAAGCGCGTTGGGGAAGGGGCGGGGGGAGTTTGAGGGGGGAGGGGAAAAACCTTGTGCGCCAGCCAAGGGGTTTCCCCTCCCCCCTCAATTCATACAAAAAAACGAAAACAAAACGCCCGCCCGTCCTTTCGGACGGGCGGGCGAATCTAACCCAGTCAAAAAAACACGCTTACCAGTCAAGGGTGCGCTTGAAGGCGCGGGCGAGGTCTTCGACGTTTTCGTTAAGGATGATGGAAGAGCCGCTGCGGACGTTGAGGCTGCCGGTATCGGTCACAACGCCAATGCGGCGGCAGAGCTGCCACTGGCCGAGCATGTCGAGCATCATGGCAAATTCAGGCTTGACGCTGACAAGGAGGCGGCTGGCGGATTCGCTGTAGAGCAGTTCCGTGCGGGACATGGCTTCGAGGGCGGCAACGGCGTCGAGATCGACATCCGCGCCGAGGCGGCCGCCGATGCACATTTCCGCAAGCGCCACGGCAAGACCGCCGTCGGAGCAGTCATGGCAGGCGGACAGAGCGCGCTGCCCGATGAGCCCGTGCACGGCGCGGTAGCGCAGACGCGCCGTAGCGGCGTCCACCTGCGGCACGCGCCCGCCCTTGAGGCCCAGCTCGTCGGCGGCTTCGCTGCCCGCCATTTCGCGCCAGGTGCCGCCGAGCAGATAAATCTGATCGCCGGGGGCCTTGAAATCGGACGTCTGCGTCGCCGTCACATTGCGGATAACGCCGATGATGGAGAACAGCACCGTGGGCGGAATGGAAATCTTTTCGCCGCCGCCGGTGTAGTCGTTCTTCATGGAGTCCTTGCCGGAGATGCAGGGCAGACCAAAGGCCAGCGAGAACTGCTGGAGGGCCTTGCAGGCGCGCACAAGCTGGGCCAGCTTATAATGGCCATCAGGCGTCTTTTCGCTCTGCACGGGGTCGCACCAGCAGAAGTTGTCCACCCCGGCCATTGCGTCGGGGTCGCCGCCCACGGCCACGGCATTGCGGATGGCCTCGTCCATAGCGTTGGCCATCATCCAATAGGTGTCGTAATCGCTGAACTTGGGGCAGATGCCGTGCGACACCACCAGACCGGCGTCGGATTCCAGCACGGGACGCAGCACGCCCGCATCGGAAGGACCGTCGCGCAGCACGCCCACAAGCGGCTTGACGGCGCTGCCGCCGCGCACTTCGTGGTCGTACTGCCGGACAATGTATTCCTTGGAGCAGATGTTGAGACGCGACAGCATGCGCTTGAGGAACGCGCCTTCGTCGGCATCGGCCACTTCCACGCGGATGTCCTTGACGGCCGGGGCTTCCCACACGGCCTTGAGGCGGAGCTGCGGCACGCCGTCGTGCATGAAGCTCATGGGCAGAGAGGCAACCACGCGGTCGGCGTAACGCACTTCAAAGAATCCGCTGTCGGTGTAGTGACCAAGGGCCGTGGCTTCCACGTCCATGCGCTTGGCAAGGGCCATGAATTCGTCGAGTTTGGCCGGAGGCACGGCAAGCGTCATGCGCTCCTGAGCTTCGGAAAGCAGAATTTCCCACGGACGCAGACCGTCATACTTGAGGGGCGCCTTGGCGATGTCGAGCACGCAGCCGCCGGTATCTTCGGCCATTTCGCCCACGGACGAGGACAGACCGCCCGCGCCGTTGTCGGTAATGGCGTTATAGAGGCCCAGATCGCGGGCGCGCATGATGAAGTCATACATCTTGCGCTGCGTGATGGGGTCGCCGATCTGCACGGCCGTGGCCGGAGAACCTTCGTGGAGCTCCTCGGAAGAGAAGGTGGCCCCGTGAATGCCGTCCTTGCCGATACGACCGCCGGTCATAACGATAACGTCGCCCACTTCGGCCTTTTTCTCCCAGCCGGGACGGCCGTTCACTTCGGTGGGCAGAATGCCGACCGTGCCGCAGTACACCAGCGGCTTACCCAAATAGCGCTCGTCAAAGACCAGCGAACCGTTGACCGTCGGCACGCCGGACTTGTTGCCGCCGTGCTCCACGCCTTCGCGCACGCCTTCGAGCACGCGGCGGGGATGCAGCAGACGGGGCGGCAGCGGCTTGTCATAGAAGGGAGAGGCAAAGCAGAAAACGTCCGTGTTGCAGACGAGTTCCGCGCCCATACCCGTGCCCATGGGGTCGCGGTTGACGCCCACGATGCCCGTCAGCGCGCCGCCGTAGGGGTCGAGGGCCGAGGGGCTGTTGTGCGTCTCCACCTTGATGCAGGCGTCATAACCGTTGATGAAGGAAATAACGCCCGCATTGTCCTTGAACACGGACTTGCAGTAGTCGCGTTCGCCCATGCGGGCGCGCAGCTGCGCCGTGGCGTCCCGGATGCAGGTCTTGTAGAGATTATCCACGTCTTCCCTGCGGCCGGTTTCGCGGTTTTCGTAGTCAATGCGCGAGGCAAAAATCTTGTGCTTGCAGTGCTCGGACCAGGTCTGGGCCAGCACTTCCATTTCCACGTCGGTGGGATCGCCTTCCGGCAGACCCAGAGCGGCGCGGCGGCGGCACTCTTCCGCGCCGGAGAACTGATCGCGGATGCAGTGCATTTCCTCAAGGGTCAGAGCCCAGGTATTGTCGCGGCTGGCCTTCTGCAGCGCGGCGTCGTCCATGCCGGACAGGCGGATGGTGTCCACGGCGGAGCTGGCTTCGCCGGTCACCTGCGCGGCCTGAGCGGCAAAGCCGGGTTCCGCGGCCCATTCTTCCGCGCTTTTGACGCGGAAACGCTGAATCAGCGTATTGCAGAGCAGATCGCGGGCCAGACCTTCCACCTGCTCGCGGGAGAGCGGCGCGGCGGCGTCATTGGCAATGCGATACTGCACGGACGTGTAGACCCGCAGGGATTCGCGGGACACGCCCAGCACCATCGCGGCCGTGTCGCGGGCCGTGCGGCCTTCGTTGTCCGTCACGCCGGGGCGGAAGCCCACTTCCACAAACCAGTCGGCGGGCTGCGTCACGGGCAGGGGCTCCAGCGCGGCGCACTGGAGAATGGGATCGTGCCAGATGCCTTCGGCAACCAGCCGGGCCGCCTGCTCGGCGGTCAGGCCGTCCACAGTGTAGACCTTGATCTGACGAATGGCCGCAACGTGCAGCCCCAGCGCCTTCTCAAGGTGCATGGCTGTCTTGCGGCCCTGCGTATCGGTAAGGTGGGCATGTAGGCCCGTTTCCACGCGGTAAAGCATAGCTCCCTCTCGTAAGCTTGCGCAGAAGGTCTGCGCCTATTTTTTGCGGTCGCGGACATAGTCCGCCATTTGCAGCATGAGAGCGCGCTCCGGCCTGTCGGGCAGGCACCGCAGAGCCTCCCGCGCCCGGTCGAGGAACTGCTCGGCCTGCCGCCGCGTGCTGACGTCGTAGCCTGCCGCGCGAATGCGCCCGGCAATGGCTTCGGCATCGGCCGCCGTCATGAGGCCCGCCGCAAAGGCGCCGTCAAAGGCGGCGCGCTCGTTTTCGGAAAGACTTTCACGATACATGCGCAGGGGCGGCGTGAGCTTGCCTTCGCGCACATCGCCGCCGGTCGGCTTGCCGGTTTCGCTTTCGGGCGCAAAATCCAGCGCATCGTCCACCATCTGAAAGGCCATGCCCACGTTCTCGCCATAGGCGGCCGCGGCCTCTACCAGCGCGTCGGGGGCTCCGGCGCGCAGCGCGCCCATCTGGCAGGCGGCCCGGATCAGCCAGGCGGTCTTGCCGCGCACGATCTCCTCGTACTGTTCGGCGGAGGTGTCCACCCTGCGCTGGGCCGCGATTTCCAGAATTTCCCCCGTGGCCGTGCGGCTGGTCGCTTCGGAGAAACAACGGCAGAGACGCGGATCGCCGTAGTCGGCGACCATGCTGTTGGCATGAGACAGCAGCGCGTCGCCCGCAAGAATGGTCGGCGTCACGTCAAACAGCGTGTGCGCCGCGGGCTGGCCGCGCCGCGTGGCGGCATTGTCCAGCACATCGTCATGCAGCAGCGTCGCCGCGTGCAGCATTTCCAGCGTGACGGCGAGATCGTAGATATCGATATCTTCCCTGTCGTAGCCGCACAGTCTGGCCGTGAGCACGGTCAGCAGCGGACGCAGACGTTTGCCGCCCGCGTCGAAGATGTGTTGCGCCACAGGACGCACGGCTTCGGGCAGGTCCTGGGCGGCACGGTTCAGGGCCGCGTTTATGGGGGGAAGCTCCAGCGCAAGGCGCGCTTTCAGAAGTAGTGTTGCCATAAGGGATTTACAGAAGGTTAAAGGCCGGAAGCAGCTCGCCGAGCGCCTGCAACGCGCCGGGGAAGTCCTTTTCATGCGCGGCGCGCGGGCCGACCTTGTTGGAGACGGTGCGCCATTGCCAGCAGGGAATGCCGTAGCGCGCGCACACATAGGCCACGGCGAAGCCTTCCATATTTTCCACGGCCACGCCGGGATAGGTATCGCGCAACTGCCGCGCCCGCGCCGTACTGGCCGAAACCCCGGCCACGGTCACGGCGCTGACGCGGGGAGCCTCAGGCAGGGGGCCGACCTTCCAGCCCGAAGGCATCTCCGCCGTTGCGGGCGGCGGCGCGTCGGGATCGGCCAAAGCAATACGGTCGCGCACGGGGCCGCCTTCGGCGGCGGGCCGCTCCCACTGCGGAAAACCGAAGGCCGCCGCCACCACGGAGCGCCCGTCGTGCAGGCCGTATTCCGGCCAGATTTCCGTCAGCACGGCGCAATGCGAGCGCAAGGGCATGGCCTCAAGATCAAAGGCGCCCGCAAGGCCCAGATTGAGCGTTGCGGTCACGGGCGTGCGGGCGGCCGAGGCCGACGCCAGCACGACGCCCAGCGTCATGGCGGCATTGACAAGCCCCACGCCGGTCGTGCAGGCCAGCGCCGGCCCGTGTTTCAGACGGACCGCGAAGGGACGCGGCGGCCTGTCGTCGCGCGCCTCGGCCAGCCCCTCAGGAGCGCGCGCCCCAAGAGCGGCGGCCAGCTCCTTACCTGTGGCGGCACAAATCAGCAGCACGTTACAATCTCCAGTAGTCCAGACCGGCCGCCCGCATGGCGGCGGGATCGTACAGAGATTTTACATCCATCAGCACGCCCTTGTCGGAATCGCGGAAGCGCGCCCGGATGTCCTCAGGCGAAAAGGCCGCATAGGCCCGATGGCTCACGGCCAGAATCACGGCGTCCAGATCGCGCAGGGCTTCCAGGGGCAGCAGCTCCTGTCCGTATTCGCGCATGGCTTCCGCGGGATCGGCTTCGGCGTCATGCACCAGCGTTTCCACGCCGTAGTCGTGCAGCTCGGCGATGATGTCCACCACGCGGGTGTTGCGCAGATCCGGCACGTTTTCCTTGAACGTAAAGCCGAGAATGCCCACGCGCGCGCCGCGAATAACGTTGCCGCGGGCAATGAGATGCTTCACCGTGCATTCGGCCACATACTTGCCCATGCCGTCGTTAGTGCGGCGTCCGGCAAGGATGACTTCGGGATGAAAGCCCATGCCCTCGGCCTTGAAGGTCAAATAATACGGGTCCACGCCGATGCAGTGCCCGCCCACGAGACCCGGCCGGAACGGGAGGAAATTCCACTTGGTGCCCGCGGCTTCCAGCACTTCGGTGGTTTCGATGCCCAGACGTCCGAAGATGATGGCCAGCTCGTTCATGAGCGCAATGTTCAGGTCGCGCTGCGTATTTTCAATGACCTTGGCGGCTTCGGCCACCTTGATGCTGGACGCGCGGTGAATGCCCGCGCGCACGACGCTGCCGTAAACCTCGGCCAGCAGATCCGCCGTGGCGGCGTCGGAACCGGAGACAATCTTGACGATGGTTTCCAGGGTGTGCACCTTGTCGCCGGGATTGATACGCTCCGGCGAATAGCCCACGGTAAAATCCTCGCCGAAGCGCAGGCCTGATTCCTTTTCCAGAATGGGCACGCACACTTCTTCCGTCAGTCCGGGATAGACCGTGGATTCATAGACGACCACGGTTCCGCGCGAAAAATGACGGCCCACCGTGGTGGTCGCGCCCACCACCGGCGTCAGATCGGGGGAACGGTGTTCGTCAATGGGCGTGGGCACGGCCACGATGATCACCGCCGCCTCGGCCAGCGCCGCGGGATCGCAGGTATAGCGCACTGCGGCGGCGGACAGTTTTTCGTCCGTCACCTCGTTGGTGTGATCATGTCCGCCTTTCAGCTCTTCGATGCGCCGGGCGCTGATGTCGAAACCAATCACGTCCATATGACGCGACAGGGCCACCGCCAGCGGCAGCCCCACATAGCCCAGACCAACGACAGCCAACGGCTTTTCCCGACGCTTCAACCCTTCAAAAGAAATCATGCGTTCTTCCTGTTAGAGCATTTTCAGTTTGAAACGCCGCGCGTTTCAAACCATACGGCCTGTCGTTTCGCGGAAAAACGCCGTTTTTCCGCCCACTTCGGGCCGGGCGGCGCTGTTGCCGCCGCCTCGCGTTTTACCTTTTTCAAAGGTAAAACGCTCCAGAAGCAATGGCAAGGGAGAGGTATTGCGAGGGAGAGGAAACCCCCTTGGGAAAATGTCTCTTCCCCACGATCTCCTCTATTCCCTCCCTGAAACTTTCTGAATAGCGGATGCGAGAGCATTCCCGCCGCAAAGGCCAGCTTAGAGCATTTTCAATTTGAAATGCCGCGCTTTTCAAACCATACGGCCTGTCGTTTCGCGGAAAAACGCCGTTTTTCCGCTCGCTTCGGGCCGGACGGCGCTGTGCCGCCACCTCGCGCTTTGTCTTCTTTAACGACAACATGCTCCAGGCGCGCGTCTCCCGCTCAGGGAAGGCGGAAACGTCAGGGAGCGTCTCCGCCCTGATTCGTTACCGCGCCTTTTCGGCAACGTGCAGGCAGACGATGCCGGAAGTGAGCTTCTGATGCCAGGCACGGGCAAAGCCCGCGTCCGTCAGTTCCTTTTCCAGGGTCAGCGCCGAGGGGAAGGCGTTGATGGTGTCGGCGAGATAGCCGTAGGCGGCATTGTCGCCGGAAAAAAGCCTGCCGATACGGGGCAGGATGCGGCCCAGATAGAAATTATACAAACCGCCCCAGATGCGTTCCTTGCCGGAGCCGAATTCCAGAATGCAGGCGCGCCCGCCGGGCGTCAGCACGCGCAGCATCTCCCGAAAAGCCTCGTCGCGCGGGGTGATGTTGCGAATGCCGAAAGCGATGGTCACGCAATCTACGGAGGCGTCGGGCAGAGGGAGCTTTTTGGCGTCGGCGGCCACGGGCAGAATGGCTGCGGCATCCCAGCCATGCAGCTTGCGCGCGCCGCGTTGCAGCATGGGCAGGCAGAAGTCCAGCGCCGGAATGCGCGCATCGGGATAGCGGCGCCGAATGGCCAGCGACACGTCCAGCGTTCCGGCGGCCAGATCAAGGACGCGCCCGGTGGGTCCCAGGCGCACATTGTCGGCCAGCACGCGCCGCCAGTAACGGTCGATGCCAAGGCTCAGCACACGATTGCAGAGGTCATACCAGCCCGCGATACGGCCGAACATGCCGGAAACGGCCTGATCGTGCCGCCGGACCTGCGTTGCGTCGTCGGATACGGGATTCACGCCGCGCCCCCCTGCTTTCCGGCATCCGCGGCGTTCTCGCGAATGGCTTCGCGCACCACGCGGTACACGGCGGGGAAGACATCCGCGAAATTGCCGGGCGAAACAGTACGAGTTTCAATAAATTTGGCCGTCAGTTCCTTGGCGACCATCAGGGCTTCCTTGCAGTCTTTGTCCATAGAGCTTCTTGTGCGGCCCGGTTGCCCGGGCCGGACGGTCGAAAGGGGAAAAACCCGTCCATCGGGGAATGGCCGTGGCCCACAACGGGCAGCGCGCCGGACGGGTGAAGAGACGGAAACACAGGCCCCCGCCCCTTTTTTTCATGTGAAAACAGGCACGAATGCCGTAATGACGCCAGAGCATAGCCGCAACGCGGCTCATTGGCAAGAAAGCCGCGGGGCCGGGCCCCGGCGTAAAACAACGGCTAGTCCTGCGTCAGTTTGGCGATCTGCTCGTTGAGCAGACGGGACATGGCCGCGGCAGCCGCCTTTTCGATATTGACGTTGAACGCGGGCTGCATATCGTCAAGCCGCTTTTCCAGCGCATCCAGACGGGCCGCCATGCTGCGGCACTGCACGCCCAGCCGGTCGAGCTCTTCGCGCAGCCCGTCGGGCAAAGCCCCCGCGGCCGGGGCGGCCGCCTGACCGACAGCCTGACGCACGGCCTCGGCCACCAGTCCGGGCAAAGCCGCAAGCAAATCGTTGCGATCCTGACGGGCGCTGTCCAAAGCGCTGCGCAGCGTCGTTTCCGATGCCTGACACGCCGCTTCCAGCGATTCCTTCAGCGCGGCGCCGGACGCGCCCTGCGCGCCCTCTTCCAGCGCCGCCACACGTCCCGCCAGTTCGGAAAGCGAGCGGCCGCATTCGCTCAGCTCGTCGCGGAGCGGCGCGGCATCATCCGCCGCAGGCGCGGCTTCGGCGGACTCCACGGCATCCAGGCGCCCGGACACGGCCGACACGGCGCTTTCGCAGGCTGCCAGACGTTCCATCAGAGCCGGATCGACAACAGGTTCCTCAGGAGCCGACGCGGGCGCGGCCTCCACGGCGGCCACACGGCCAAGCAGAGATTTCACCACCTGTTCGCACTGCGTCAGGCGCTTACCCAGCACCGGATCGACCGCAGGCGCCGCAGGGGCGGCCGCAGCGGCCTCCACAGCTTCCATGCGCCCGGACATGGACTCCAGCGCCTTTTCGCACTGGGCCACGCGCGCCGCCAGCGCCGGATCAGCCGACGCCGCCGCGGGCGCGGGTTGGGCCGCGGGCGCGGGCGCGGCCTTGGGGGCGGCCTGGGCAGCCGGAGCCGCAGCAGCAGGGGTAAGCAGTTCCTGCTGCGCCTCGTCCACCATGCTCAGCGCTTCCGCGGCAATAGGATCAAGAGGAGCCGCCGCAGTTTTGGCCTTAGGCGCAGGCGCGGCAGGCTCATTAAGCAGCGCGTCCAGATCAAGGTCGTCCGCGGGAGCGGCCGGCGCAGGCTTGGCTGCGGGCGCGGACGCCGCCTTCTCGTTGAGCAGCGCGTCCAGATCAAGGTCATCCGCAGGCGCGGCCGCCGCAGGTTTGGCTGCGGGCGCGGCCGCCGCCTTCTCGTTGAGCAGCGCGTCGAGATCAAGATCATCCGCAGGCGCGGCCGCCGCAGGCTGGGCTGCGGGCGCGGCCGCAGGTTCATTGAGCAGCGCGTCCAGATCAAGGTCGTCCGCGGGCGCAGCCGCAGCAGGTTGGGCCGCAGGCGCGGACGCCGCCTTCTCGTTGAGCAGCGCGTCAAGATCAAGGTCATCCGCAGGCGCAGCCGCGGCGGACGCTTCGTCCAGCATCGCGTCAAAGCCCTTGCCCGCCGCAGGTTTGGCTGCGGGAGCTGCGGATTCGCCCAGCAGGCTGCTGATATCCACCACGTCTTCGTCGGCGGCCGCCGCAGGCTGGGCCGCAGGCGCGGCGGGCGGCTCCTTGAATCCAAGGATGGTATCCAGATCCATCGAGGGCCCGGCGTTCTGTTCCGGCGGCGGCGGCACTTCCGTTGTGGCGGGCGTGGACGTCATATTCAGCGACGCCAGCAAATCATCCACGCCGTCCAGCCCCGGCATCTGCAATTTTTCGTCGGGAACAACCACATGCCCCGGCGGCGTCGGCGCCGGACCACGGGACTGCGAAGAACCTTGCTGTATGAGATCGGTCAGATCTATGACGTCATCTTTTGCCATGAGGAGCCTCGTTCGAGTAGATTGCCTCCAGAGCGGACGCCCTGAACATCCGTTCTTTCCAGAGCGCACGCTGTCCGCGCAGTGCGGAAAACACGCTGTTCATCCAGACAGGGAAAAAATACATAATGCAAGTGAAAACCTAGCAGGTTGAGCAAAAAAAGCAAATATTCCCGTTTGACGCAAAAAAGGCCGCCCAAAGGACGGCCTTTTGCACGCATTCAGCAGAAAGCCCCGCCTTGGGGCGCGATGCCTACGGGTGACACTTGGACTTGGCGCAACCGGTCAAATCCTTCTTAAGTTCGGGCTTTTCCGCCGCGATCTTCTGGTGGCATTCCATACAGGTCTGATACTTGGCATCCTTGCGCGTATGCACCACGGCATACAGGGACGACGTGCCCTTCTTGGCCTGCAAATCGTCATGACAGCCCGCAGTGGCGCACTTGGCGTAGTTTTCCTGTTCCTTCACAGGATGGTGACAGGTCACGCATTCCACGGACGTATGCGTGGAGTGATTGAAAATGACAGTCTTCTTGGCGCCTGCGAACTTCAGTCCATCTGCGGGAACAGGGGGTTGTGCGGCAAAGGCGGGAACAGCCAGAGCCAGGGCCAGCAAACCGGCGGGCAGCAACGTCTTCTTCATAAAAACCTCCTCAAGTTCCAGAGCGATGGACACGACCGCGCCCCTCTGCGCGTTCGCCTTCTCTCTGCACACAGGCGTCGCAAGGGGCGGACAGCCTTTCCGGCAACCCTACCCCCTGCCACGGATTGTGTCAACTCAATCAGGATTTTGCACGGGAAGCTTCCCGCGCGGCCCGGCGGGCCGCGTAGCCTCGCGGCGTCGCCATATAGCGCCCCATCCGGCGGGTTTCGCTGTTGCCGATAATCACAAGAGACAGCATGTCCACATCGGCGGAACAAATGCTATCCAACGTCAGCACGCGCACTTCCTGCCCCTCGCGGCAGGCATTGCGGACAACCCCCACAGGGCAGGTCGCCTCGCGTTCCGCGCGGGCCAGTTCCAGCGCCTTGTCCAGCTGCCAGTCCCTGCCTCTGGATCGCGGGTTATAAAGAGCCACCACGAAGTCGGCGGCAAAGGCGGCCCGCAGACGGCGTTCAATGGTTTCCCAGGGAGTCAGCAAATCGCTCAGGCTGACGCAGGCAAAGTCATGCATGAGCGGCGCCCCCAGCAGCGCCGCCGCCGCGCAGACCGCAGGCACGCCCGGCACAATCTCCAGCGGCAGCGAGTCCAGCACTCCCCGCTCCTCCGCCTGTTCCAGCGCCAGCCCCGCCAGCGCGTAAATGCCAGGGTCCCCCGAACATACCAGCGACGTCGGCACGCCGGACAACGCGCTTTCCAGCGCCGCGGCGCAACGCTCCTCCTCCTGCCGCATGCCGTTGCTGATGATCCGCTTGCCCGCCCGCAAAGCGTCGGGCACAAGCTCCACATACCGGCCATAGCCCGCAATGCAGGCGCTCGCCGCCAAAGCCCGCTCCGCCTGCGGCGTCAGGCAGTCCTCAGACCCCGGCCCCAGCCCCACTATATGCAATGCGGCGGGCATGGGCCGCCCGATACGGGCAGCGGCGTCACAATCGCCCGTCATATCATGTCCTCCATGATCCAAAGAGGGATGTCACTCCTCCCGGCCCGCGTCCTCAGTCAGCCGCGAATCCTGATAGCGCACGCTTTTCCCCAGCAGCAGCTCAAGGGCTCCGCGAAGCTGAAGATAGTTCCTGGCGTGCCCCGCCAGCTTGTCCTTCCTCATTTCCTCTTCCGCGCATAAAACGGACGTCACCAGATCGTCGCTGTCCAGAATATGCCCCCCGACGCCGAACAGCAGAGGTATAATCGCATCGGTGTTGTAAACATCGGCAAGATGGGCGATACAGCGCAAATACTCCCGCATCTGCCAGTCGGGGCAACGCGGGATAATTATCAGGAATTCGTCCCCACCCATGCGAATCACGTACTTTTCCTTTTCGACGGAGCAATTGACGATATTGATCGCGGCCTTGATCAGCGCGTCGCCGTACGCGTGGCCGGCAAGGTCGTTTACCATCTTGAGTCCGCTGATATCCATGTAGAGCACGGCCAGAGGCCTCTGCACGGTATCCCGGCACAGCGCGGGCAGGCGGTTCTTGAAAAAAAGCCTGTTATAGGCGCCTGTCAGGGGATCCGTATACAGCTTATCGAGCGCCATTTCATTGTATTTCTTGAACAGCTCAATATTGACGTTGGTGCCGATAAGGCGGATGGCCTTTCCCTCGTGGTTTCTCTGAACGACCTGCCCCTTGCCGATGGTCCAGATATACTGGCCGTCTCTGCGCCGCAGACGCAGGCAGCACTCAAAGGAATCGCCGTATGCCGGATCCGCACATAGCTTGAGCTGCATATTGACGGACTCCCTGTCCTCGGGATGAACTATGAGCGCCCACTCCTCGATGCTGCTCGGCAGCTCCCGCGGCGAGGCATAGCCCAGCATTTCCCCGTAGCTCTGACTGAAACGCACAACGCCGGAAAGGCCGTTCCATTCCCATACCCCCTCGCCCGAATTTTCGCGCATGGCGATGGCCGTGAAGGGCGTCTCCATCTCCGCTACGAAGCCGCTCCCCAGCGTGGCGACGCCATCATCTCTCCGCCGCAGCACGGAACCCTGAAAATATATTCCGACCTTCTTCCCGCCCTTTCGCAAGTAGGTATGCTCAAGCAGAATATCTCCACTTTCGAAACCTGACAGAATACTCCTCATGACGCGGACAAAGGTTTCGTCGCATCTGTCGAGAAGGCTTTCGGCGGAAACGCTGTCCGTCTCCGCGCCCAGGGTTTCCGCGGCTCTCTGATCCAGGCGAAACATCCCGTTGGCGTCATAAACCCAGAAACCGGGCAGGAATTTCGTTTCCTCAACTCTGGCAAAAGGAGTGAGATGGCTCGCCATTCATATTCCCCTAGAGAGAGAGAGAGAGAGAGAGAGAGAGAGAGACATCGCCACCCCCTGTGTGCGCCTCAAGTTGCTGATGTTTCAATCCACAGGCCCTCATCCGCCGACAGAGTCCGCAGCCGACATGCAGGAGCCGTGCGGATTGCCCCTCCCTGAAGGGAGGGGAACGAAAAATAGTTTCCTAGGTTCCGCCGTGTTGTCAAGCGCTCTTTCCCCTGAAGGAGGAGGTTTCAAGCCGCAAAGGAATTTTTGATGAAGAACGGAACGGAACGAACGTCGCTTCCGCGCGGATACTCCTCATCCTATGGGACTTCCCTCTTTCGCAACAGCCAGGGCAAACGTGAGACAACCGCGCATGGCCGTCTTGGGAACAAGCAAATCCGAGGCGTCGGCGGCCAGCAGGGCTGCGGCTTCGCAGACGCTGAAGGGCGGCAGGCCAAAGCGCTTTCCGGCGGCAACGGAAGGGGTGGGCGTAGGGACGGTTGCCAGGACCGGCGCGGGAAAATGCCGGAGAGGCAGAGAGAGGGATTCCGCAAGGGCGAGAATGGCGGGCTCCCGCGCTTTTTCCGTTACGGTGGCCAGCGCGGCCACGGCTTCGGGAGCGACGGCGGCGGCACGGCAGAAGGCGAAAAAGCTGTCCCGCAGCAGTGAGGGCGACATATCCTTGCGACAGCCCACGCCGAGCGCGAGACAGGGCACGGCCACGCGCACACGCTCCGGCGCTGGCGGCAAGGCATGCCAGTGCACGCAGACGGAAGGCCCCTCCTCCGGAGGCAGCGCGGCGACTGCGACAAGACCGGACAGGGGCGGCAGACATTGCAACGGATCATAGAGGGGCACGGGGCGGGACTCCAGCAGGGCCGCCTGAACCGCGGGGAGATGAGCCCAGTCCACGAGCCGCAACCCCGCGCGGCGCACGGCCATGTCCAGCGCCGGGCAATCCAGCGTATCCGAAGCCGTGGTGATGACGGCCTCGCCGCCCAGCGCCCGCGCCAGATGACGGGCAAGACCGTTGGCATCGCCCCAGTGCCCGGACAGCAGACTGACGACATGCCGCCCTGCGGGATCGATGACCAGCACCGCCGGATCGCGGCTCTTGTGCTCAAGGTGCGGCGCAATGGCGCGCACGGCAATACCGGCGGCGCCGACAAAAATCTGCGCCGCACTGCCGCGAAAACAGGACGTCATCAGATTCCCCAGAGAATCCCATGCCAAGGCGTCAGAGGGGGCAAAACGACGGGGCGCGGTCAGCGTGCCCGCGTCGAGCGCCAGCCCGTCGGCCCGCCGCCACGGCAGCGCCGCCAGCACGGTCCGCGCCGTCGGCAGGGCGTCGCGGCAAAGCGCGTGACAATAACAAAGGCCGGAAGCGTGCGGCATGAAACCTTCCCGGAAAAAACTGTGCGAAAGCCGGAGCCCGCGCGTCCGGCAATATACGGCCAAGGTATCTTACTATTAATTTTGCAACTTTTCAAATAGATGAAGCCGTCAGCTACGCAGGGGAACACGTTTTATCGTTAAAAAAGGAAAAAGAGATGCTTGCCGCATCCTTAAAAAAGCGCGTTGGGGAAGGATGTTTTTTCCTTCCCCAACGGAAAAGCTTTGTAGCGATACCTGCCGATATCTCCGCCAGAGCGTTTAACCTTTGAAAAAGGCGAAACGACAGGCCGCATGGTTTGAAATGCGAAGCATTTCAAACTGAAAATGCTCCAAGGTCAGGACTCATTACCAAATGTTGATTCCCCGGCGTATTCCCCATTCATGATATAAAAAAATAAAATATCATTGCATGTTACAAAAATATTCATATTTACCCGTCAAACACAGTGCGCGGGTTTTGGGGAG
>CALVHG010000064.1 GCA_944327285.1 uncultured Desulfovibrio sp.
GGGCATGGCGGTTTTTCGTTCATGTAATCTTATCGCACATAAATGTCGCGAAGTCATTAGTTTATCAACACCCTCAAAAAATTATCATCATGAGGGAAAACCCCTCATGATGATAATTGTCTTTGATAGCATTATCTCCTAGGGGCTGTTTCTAAAAAAGGCTGGACATCTCGGATGACTCCTGCTTTCCTGTTTGTCATGAGCAGACATGACATTTCAGATAAAAAGTGGGCGGTCATCGGTCCTATGCTGGAAAAGAAAAAGACTGAAACCAGAGGACGAAAGCGCAAAGATGATCGCCTCATGTTCAGCGGAATTCGGACCATGGAATACTGTCCATAAACGTTTTCTCGAATGGACACGACTCGAAGTCTGGGATGATATCCTGCGCATGCTGTCCATAAAAGCGGATCGGGATGCCCTTATTATTGATGCAACCTTTGTCAGAGTGCATCAGCACGCCACCGGCGCAAAAGGGAGCACTTTCGACAGGAAATCGGACGTACAAGAGGTGGGCTGACAAGCAAAATTCATGCGGTTGTTGACGCTCTTGGAAATCCCTTGCGTATATTTCTCACGGCGGGCAACGTAAACGATACGGTACCCGCCGGAGAATTGCTTGCGGATTTGTCCGCGGACAAGCTCCTTGCAGATCGTGCCTATGATAGTGATGCAGTGCTGGAACAGGCACGACAACAAAAGATGGAAGTGGTTATTCCCTCCCGCAAATGCAGACGGCATCAGCGGGAGTATGATGCCCATGTGTACAAGGAGCGTCATCTGGTCGAATGCTTTTTTGCAAAGCTCAAGTCATTTCGACGCATTGCAACTCGCTATGATAAATTGGCCGTGACATTTCGGGCAAACGTCATATTAGCGGCCTGTCTGATTTGGCTGCAATAAACTTTTTAGAAACAGCCCCTAGTCAAGGACATATTCTTTACGCCAGCGGCCATCATCAGGCAACGAAGGCTGTTCTTCCTTGTAAAGAATGGCATTCCCCATGACCAGACAATCCATTTCCGTGCGCATAAAGCAGATATAGGCATCTTCCGGCGTGCATACGACGGGCTCTCCTCGCACGTTGAAACTGGTATTGACAACGACAGCGCAGCCGTGTCGCTGTTTGAATGCGTTCAATAATGCCCAGTAACGCGGATTTGTGCGCCGCGATACTGTCTGAATACGTGCGGAAAAATCGATATGCGTGATGGCCGGAAGCGTGGAGCGCTGCCAGTAGAGACGCTCCCACAGAGGAAGAGACGCATAGCCGTCGGGGAGAGGTTTACGCAGCTCCTCCTTCACCGGTTCCACGATAAGCATATAGGGCGAGTCCGAAGCAATGTCGAAATACTCCCTCACATCTTCTTCCAGTACGGAGGGAGCAAAAGGACGAAAGCCTTCGCGGTACTTGATTTTAAGATTGAGGCGTTTCTGCATTTCAGGATTGCGCGGATCGCCAAGAATGCTGCGATTGCCCAGGGCGCGCGGGCCGTACTCCATACGCCCCTGAAACCAGCCCACGACCTTGCCCGCGTCAAGCAGATCGGCAACAGTATTCACCAGTTCCGATTCATCGGCCGCCATGTGCACAGGAGCCTGAAAACGCCTGCACGTCCTGAGCACTTCATCGCTGCTGAACTCCGGCCCAAGATAGGAGCCGAGCATGGCGTCATGCGCTTCGGGCACGCGCGGCTTGTCCAGCCCGATATGCCACCAGGCCAGGGCCGCTCCCAAGGCCCCGCCCGCGTCGCCGGAAGCCGGCTGAATCCAGATTCTGTCAAAGAGGCCGCTTTCCAGCAGCTTGCCGTTCGCCACGCAGTTCAGGGCAACGCCCCCGGCCAGACACAGACAGGTACTGCCGGTAAGCTCTCTGGCGCTTCGCGCAAGGCGCAGCACAATCTTTTCCGTTACATGCTGAATGGCCATGGCCATATTCATGTAATCCTGGCCCACATCTTCGCTTTCAGCCGTCCGCGGCGGAATGCCAAACAGCCTGCGCCAAAGCGGCTCGTTGTACATGCGCAAACCTGTGGCATACGAAAAATAGCGCATGTTCAGCAGATAGGAACCGTCCTCGCGAATATCAATCAGCTCCCGCTCGATGCAGTCCTCAAAGAATCTGGTCTGCTCCGCATTCGGATCGCCATAGGGAGCAAGCCCCATCAGCTTGTATTCGCCGCTATTGACCTTGAAGCCGCAATAGGCAGTAAACGCCGAGTACAGCAGCCCCAGAGAGTGCGGAAAATCAATCTCTCTCAGCGTCGCGATACCGTTGCCACGCCCATGCGAAATGGACGTCGTGGCCCATTCTCCCACGCCGTCCACAGTCAGGATGGCGGCATCCTCAAAGGGCGAAGGGAAAAACGCCGAGGCCGCGTGCGAAAGATGGTGCTCAGGGAAACGCAGCGGAGGCAGCGCCGCGCCTTCCGGGAGAAATTCCTTCAGCGCTTTCTCCAGCATGGCGCGCATGAAGAGCTTTTCCTTGATCCACACGGGGATAGCTGTCAAAAAGCTTTTCAATCCAGAAGGAGCAAAGGCGTGATATGTCTCCAGCAGGCGTTCAAATTTAAGCAGAGGTTTATCGTAGAAAACAACGGATTCTACATCAGCCAGACTGATTCCGGCTTCTTCCAGCACATAGTTTACGGCGCGGGCAGGAAAATCCGCGTCATGCTTTTTCCGGGTGAACCGCTCTTCATGCGCGGCGGCCACAATACTCCCGTCTTTTACAAGAGCGGCGGCGCTGTCATGATAGTAGGCGGAAATCCCCAGAATATAGAGAGGACTTGTTTTCGTTTGAGTCATGGAGCATCCGGTCTAGAAAAGCGTGTAAATAAAAGGCGCAACCGCGCTGCCGCCGCCAAAAACGACAAGCGCGCCCAAAAGCACCAGAACTGTTATCAGAGGCAGAAGCCAGAATTTTTTGCGAACCTTAAGAAAACCCCAGATATCGGAAGTAAAGCTCATTGCAGTCCTCGTGACGGCCTCGGCCGGTCAGTTAGAGCGTTTTATCTTTGAAAAAGGGAAAACGCGGGGCGGCGGCACAGCGCCGCCCGGCCCAAAGTAAGCGGAAAAACCGCGTTTTTTCCGCGAAACGACAGGCCGTATGGTTTGAAACGCACAGCGTTTCAAACTAAAAATGCTCTAGTAAGGATGTTTGAGATCTTCGGCCGTGTAGCTGTGTTCGCGAACGATAAAGCAAGACTCACTGCCAGAGCGCCATTGACGCAGCCGCAAAGAATCCTTGCCCATAAGACGACGCAACGCGGCCACGGGAAGCACGATGACCAGATAGACTACGCTCAGCAAAACGCTGGACATAATTTTGCCCAGCACGTTCGACAGTCCGAACCAGAGAAAGGCCAGAGGCCGCATGGCTGCGGACCAGATCATGCCGACGAGCAAAAAAGCCATGGCCGCATAAATAAGTTCCGCATGACGCGTGAAAAACCAGATAAGGAGCAATAAAAACGTCAACGCAAGACAGGTATCGCGCTCCTGAATTCTGGTTATCCCAGAGACAGTTTTTTTCTTCTTCAAAGCATCACAACTCATATTCTTACCGTTCTGCCGGAATTGCTCCTGTCATCGCGGCAAGGCCGCGATGACAACCAGACTCGCCATTGCAAACTGTCTGGCCTCACCGACACAATAAGGGACTCTGTTTCTTGCCCAGGTGGAGCAAAAACTTCTGTTTACGGCATCTACATGACAGCAGAAAAGGCCAAACCGTTGCCAACAGACGTACTGTCGATGAGGACAAGAATATAATTATAACATAGTTAAATAATTTATTTTTATTACAACATGCCGAATTGAGACAGAGAAAATTTTTTGCGCTTGCAATCGAGGGAGTTTTAATCTAGAAATACAAAGGTTTTATCGACAGTACGTCTGACAAGCAGACGGGTCGCGATCATCGGAAGAATTGTGAGAGAGCACGAGCATATTATCGAATATTTAATATAAATATACAAATAAAACAGACCTCCTTTTTGCATAAAAAAACTCCCGATTAACGGGAGTTTTTTTATGCAAAAAGGAGGTCTGTAAAAATACCGCGCCGACCGAGCGATGATCCGTCTAAACGCGATCTACATACAGGCTCTCAAGAAAATGCTCCATGGCATCATCGGCTTTGGAGATGAATTCCTGCAGGGGAAAACGCCGCCCGCATTCGGGGCAACGCATGTACGCTTCGTGGCAGGTCCGGGCAATTTGAAGTTTCCCGGCGCAGTGAGGACAAGGCAGGGTCGTCTGAGCCTGACGGGGAGCAAAGTACATAGCTGCTGTCTCCGCAAAAAGAGAAAAAAACGCCCCGCACAGGAGGTCTCCCAATGAGACCTCCCGGCGGGCATTTCAGGGCCGAAGAGGAGAAGCCCTGAAAAATGAAACTCTACGGTAGTGCAGGCTGACCGCCTGTCCGAAACGACAGGGGAGCCCTGCGGCGCGCGGGGCTAATCAGCCTGCGTCCGCAGAAAAGTGGGGATTTCCAGATTGTCTTCGTCAAAGACAAACTGCTCATGGCCGGGGCGATGCTGCGGCAGGCGATCCGCCGTGGGCAGCTCAAAGTCGCCGCGACGTTTGGGACGCGGTTCAAAGGACATGCTCCGGGCATCGGCGGCAGCGCGCGCTTCTTCACGGCTTTCCGCAGGGCGGGAAACAGCAAGACGGCGGGCGCTGGTCTGGAGGCTGTCCTTGTTGCTGAACTGAGTGACGGTCGCATTGCCGGGCAAATCAATGGACGGAGCCAGCACCGGCTCGATACCGGTGGCGATAACGGTGATGCGCAGGTCGTCGCCCATGTTTTCATCAAAGACCACGCCGAAGATGATGTTGCAGTCTTCGGGAGCGGCCGCATGGATGATTTCGCCGATTTCCGCGATTTCGTCGGCGGCGATATCCATGGTCGCCGTGATGTTGTAAAGCACGGCTTTGGCGCTTTCGAGCGACACATCTTCCAGCAGCGGGCTGGAAATGGCCTGCTGCGCGGCATCGCGGGCACGGTTTTCACCGGAGGCCAGACCGGTACCCATAAGGGCCAGACCGGCTTCGGACATGGTGGTGCGCACGTCAGCAAAGTCAAGGTTGATCAGACCCTCGCAGACGATAACGTCGGAAATGCCTTTGACCGCATAATACAGCACTTCATTGGCGCGTTGCAGCATTTCGCGGAACGGCGCCTTCTTGCCGGAAAAGGTCAGCAGGCGGTCGTTGGGAATGGTAATCAGACAGTCCACATGCTGTTTGAAATCTTCAATGCCATCTTCAGCGGCACGGCTGCGCTTCGAGCCTTCAAAGCTGAAAGGTTTGGTCACGACGCCCACGGTCAGCGCGCCCAGCTCCTTGGCAGCCTGCGCCACCACAGGCGCGGCGCCGGTGCCGGTGCCGCCGCCCATACCGGCGGTCACAAAGACCATATCGGCGTCGCCAATAGCTTCCCGAATGGCGTTGACGCTTTCCAGAGCGGCTTCGCGCCCCACGGCCGGATTGGCGCCGGCGCCGAGGCCCTTGGTCAGTTTTTCGCCAAGCTGAACCTTGAACGGCGCACGGCTGCGGTTCAGGGCCTGCAGATCCGTATTGGCGCAGACAAACTGCACGCCGCGCAGCTCGGAATCTATCATGTGCTGCACGGCATTGCCGCCGCCTCCCCCAACGCCAATAACCTTGATCTTGGCGTTGCTTGCCATGGAGGTGTCGATATCGTCAACGATGGACTGCGTCATGGTTTCCTCTCTCTGTAAAATACCCGTTTGCCCGCTAAAGAGAAAATCGCCCCGAAAGTGCCCCACGCGGCGATCTCGCGCTGCCGGAATTTTTCTCTGGCTGCTGTGTATAGAAAAACTCTAGCTTGTTTTTGAAAAGTACGCTTTTTTGCCGGGAACTGCAACCAGTTTAAGCTCTTCATTTCCTGCGGGGCGAAGGCTGGCTTTCGCACCGAAGAAGAACTCTTTTCACCTGAAAAATCAGCACATTATAGATATAAAGCCCTGACGGTTCAGCGTACCTGTCCCCTGCCGTTCGCCGCGCGGACACCGGAAAATCCGGCGCACGGCGCGAAAGGGAGCAGGGCACGACAGCATGGGGTCGCACCCTGCTCCTCTTTTTTCAAGGATGACGCTCTTCCCGCGTCCGGCGCCGGGGAAGTCTGGTCAGAAAGGACCGCGTCAGCCTTGTTTCTGATCTGGATAATCAATCAGGAAATATCTGCAAACCACTTTTTCATGCGCTTGAGCACGCTTTCGAAAATACCGGTTTCGTTGCGGGACGTCGGAAATTTCTTCTGTCCGGACATTTCCTTTTCCGCGCCGTAGCGCAGCAGCCCCACGGCGGTGGAAAATTTCGGATTGTTGACCACATCCTTCAGGCCGCCCACATTGCGGGGATAGCCGATGCGCGTGGACAGATTGAACACTTCCTCGCCCAGTTCCCGGCAGCCCTCAATAAGAGAAGCCCCCCCGGTCAGCACGACGCCCGCGCCGATCATGTCCTTGTAGCCAGAACGGACAATGATCTGGTCCACAAGACGCAGGATCTCTTCCATGCGCGGTTCGCAGATTTCCGCCAGCACCCGGCGGGAAAGCCGCCGCGACTCGCGCCCGCCCACGCTGGGCACCTCGATATACTCATCGTCGCGCACCAGATCCGTCAGCGCGCACCCATAACGCCGCTTGATGCGTTCGGCGGCGGCCATGGGCGTACGCAGACCAAAGGCGATATCGTTGGAAAGATTCTGACCGCCCAGCGCCAGCACGGCCGTATGCTTGATGGAGCCGTTGACAAAAATGGCGATGTCAGACGTGCCGCCGCCAAGATCCACCAGCGCCACGCCGATTTCCCGTTCCTCGTCGGTCAGCACGGCCTTGGCCGAGGCCAGGGATTCCAAAGCGATGTCCGACACTTCCACTTCGCTGCGGTGGCAGGAACGCACGATATTCTGCGCCGAGGACACGGCCCCGGTCACGATGTGCACCTTCACTTCCAGACGCACGCCCGCCATGCCCAGCGGATCGGCAATGCCGCGCTGATTGTCCACAATATATTCCTGCGGCAGAATGTGGATCACTTCGCGGTCGGCGGGAATATTGACGGCCCTGGCCGCATCCAGCGCCCGGTCAATATCGCGCTGCGTCACTTCGCCACCGCTGATGGCAATGACGCCGTGGCTGTTGATGCCGTTGATATGGCCGCCGGCAATGCCCACGTATACGGAATGAATCTCGCAGCCGGCCATGAGTTCGGCAGCCTCAATGGCCGTGCGGATGGAGCGCACCGTCTGCTCAATGTTGACCACTACCCCCTTGCGCATGCCCGCGCAGACGGCAGTACCGATGCCCACGACCTCCACAACGCCGGATTCGGCCAGTTCGCCCACCACAGCGCAAATTTTTGTCGTGCCAATGTCGAGGCCTACAATGAGCTCGGACTTGTTCATACATCACCCCTGCACCCGTGAGAAAGCGCGGAAAATAACCCGGCATCGCGCAGCCGCGCCTAACCTGCCGCCCTGTTCAAGATAACCCAGACGCTGTTGTCCGAAGCCCGGACTTCACGCACATAGCGCAGCTCTTGCCGCCGTGCCAAATCGCTAAGCGTCACACCCAGCCGGGCAATATTGCCGGCCCAGTCGTCCGTCGCAATGGAAAGCCGCAATTCTCGATCTTCAAGATAGACTTCAATCCCCTTGGCGGCGCTGACGGACACAGAGGCAATGGCGCTGGCCTCCACCGGCAGACCGCCGTTCTGCATGTCCGTCATCAGACGCGCAAGATACGGCAGGGACGCTTCCGTATCCGCTTCGAGATGCAGCGTCGGCAACGACAGAAAGTTTTCGCTTTCCACCGGGGCAATAATTTCGCCCCGCTCGTTGGCATAATACAGGGTCTTGTCCTTCTGCACCCAGAAGGACGGCATACGTTCCTTCAGGCGGATGACAAAACGATCCGGCAACAGGCGTTTGACGGAGGCCTCGGCCACCCAGGGCGTGGCGCGCAGACGGCGCTCTATATCGCTGATGCCCACAGCAAGGCAGTTATCGCCTTCCTTGATGCCCGCGTATTCGAGCACCATATCACGGGTCAGCCGCACATTGCCGGAGATGTCGATATGGCGCGTGGCAAAGAAGCTGCTGGATGTCGCCTGCCCGTAAAGCCAGAGCGACAAGCGACATGCGCCGAACAGCATCCCCGCCGCCAGAACCAGCAGAAGGACCAGAGCCGCGGCCCTGTGCAATCCGCCCTGGGGACGCGGAGCGTCCTTTTCTCGTTCGCGCACCTCATTGCGAGGCGCTTTGTCGCGCCGCCGCAGCAGTCCGCCGATTCCGCGCAGCACACGCCGCAAGCGCCCTTCGCCTTCGCTACTATTCTCCGGACGACGAGCGCTCTTGCGCGTGTAGGCATTGCGTGCCGCACGCTTGTTCTTGCCGAGCAACGTCACAATACTATCCTGACTTCCAGCTTCAGGGAAATGCCGAAACACTGCCTCACGCGCTCCGCAGCCTCGTCAATCAGGGCCAGCGCGGCAGCGGCGCTTCCCTTGCCTTCATTGATCAGGAAGTTTGCGTGCATGGAGGAAAAGGCCATCCCTCCCAGACGCCTGCCCCTGAATCCGGCCTCGTCCAGCAGCTTGCCCGCAGACGCAGCCCCAGGCGGATTCTTGAAAACACACCCGGCGCTCCAGGCCGTAACTGGCTGTGTAGATTTTTTCTTGAAAAAGTTGTGACGAAGTAGAGATGTGATGACATTCCTTTGCGTTCTGGTCAAGCCAAAAGTGGCAGACAAAATTACCGGAGGCAACAAAGAGCCCCGCACAGGCAGCTCGCAGGAGCGATAACCATAATTAATAGCAATGCCGGACACTTCTTCGATCTTTCCGTCAACGCAGACTCTCAGGGAGCGCAGACAGCGGCAGGTCTCCGCGCCAAAGGAGCCCGCGTTCATGGAAACAGCGCCGCCAACGCTTCCCGGAATCCCCACAAGCCCTTCCAGCCCGCCCAATCCCTGTGCGGCGCAAAAACGCAACAGACGGGGCAGCGGCACGCCGGCCCCCACGCGGACCAGCACGCGTTCATCCTCTTCCCCCACAATCTCCGGCCCCTCGCAGAAACGGGGCCGGATCAGGGTCAGGGGCTGCTCTTCGTCGCGCACCAGCAAATTGCTGCCCGCGCCGATAACAAAAGGCGTGCCGCCCCAGTGCCGCACGCGTTCGGGCAGGGCCTGCGCCTCTTCCTCGTTTTCAGGCTGGAGTTCCACCAGAGCAGGCCCGCCCAAATGCAGGGTCGTCCGCTCGGACAGCAGCGGCCGGATAATCTCACGCATGCGCGGCTCCTTCGAGATACAGCGGCCCGACGCGGGTAATAGTCCCCGCGCCCAGCGTCAGCAGCACATCCCCAGGACGCAGATATTCGGGCAGCGCCGCCGCCAGTTCCGGAATGGTCCTGTAGTAGGCCACGGGGGTTTCCGATACCTGCCGCATGCCCTGCGCCAGACTTTCGCCGGAAACGCCGGGAATGGGTTTTTCCGAGGCCGCATAAATTTCCGTCAGCAGCACCTGATCCACCGTGTCGAAAACCTTGCAGAATTCGCCAAAATGCGCCTGCGTCCGGGAAAAGCGGTGCGGCTGGAAGGCCACCACCAGACGCCGGCCGGGGAAAACCTGCCGCGCCGTGGCCAGCGTGGCCGCAATCTCCGCCGGATGGTGCCCGTAATCGTCAATGACGGTCACGTCGTCGCGTTCGCCCTTGTATTCAAAACGCCGCCCCACGCCGCCAAAAGCGCCCAGACCGCGCGCGCAGTCCGCAAAGGCAATATCCGCCGACAGAGCCGCGCCGATGGCGCCAAGCGCATTCAGAATATTATGCCGTCCGGGCTGAGGCAGGCGCACTTCCCCCAGTTCTTCGCCGTTCTGCCACACAGAAAAACGACTGACAGCCCCGCTTTCCAGGGGCACGGCCCGCAGAGCGTTGTCCGCCGCAAAGCCGTAGGTCATGACAGGACGCTTGACGCGCGGCAGGAGCGCGCGCACGCCGGGATCATCGCCGCAGACCACGTTGATACCGTAAAAGGGCACGCTGTTCATAAAGGCCACAAAGGCGTCGTCGATGGCTTCGCGCGTGCCGTAATGATCCAGATGATCCTCATCCACATTGGTCACAACATTAATAATCGGCAGCAGGCAGAGGAAGGAGCCGTCAGACTCGTCGGCTTCGGCAATGAGGTAGTCGCCATGTCCCAGATGCGCGTTGGTTCCGTAGGCGTTGAGACGACCGCCGATGATGACGGTGGGATCAAGGCCGGCGGCATCAAAGATGGACGCCGTGAAAGATGTTGTCGTCGTTTTGCCGTGCGTGCCCGCAATGGCCACGCCCTGACGCAGCCGCATGAGTTCCGCCAGCATTTCCGCGCGGGGAATGATGGCAATATTGCGGCGACGCGCTTCCACTACTTCAGGGTTGTCATCGGCTATGGCCGTGGATTTGACCAGAACCTGCACATCGCCCAGATTCTCCGCTGCATGTCCCACAGCCACCGTAGCGCCGAGCGAACGCAGATGCTTGACCACAGCCGAATCGCTCATGTCCGATCCTGAAACGCTGTAACCGAGATTCAGCAGGACCTCGGCAATGCCGCTCATTCCGGCGCCGCCAATGCCGACCATATGTATTTTATGGATCTTGTTGTTCATAAGAATCCTTTGCGATGTTAAGAGGAAAAGCTCTTCGGGGCTCTCGTTTCGCGGGAGGACCGAAGCATTGCAGAGTCGCGAGGAATGCTATTCGCCGCATACGGCGCGAATCTCGCGCAGCACGCGGACCGCCGCATCAGGGTGGGCATGGCGTCGCGCCGCGTCCGACATGGCCGCGCGCCGCCGGGGATCATCCAGCAGTTCCAGTGCCAGCCCCACGATATCTGCCGACTCCATGTCTCCCTGCGCCACATGCAGCGCCGCTCCGGCATCGCGCAGGGCCTCGGCATTGCGCGTCTGATGATCATGCGCCGCAAAGGGAAACGGAACCAGAATGGAAGGCACGCCCGCCGCGCAGAGTTCGGCCACACTGGTGGCTCCGGCCCGGCACAGCGCCAAATCAGCCCAGGCATAGGCCCCGGCCATGTCGTCAATAAAGGCCGTAACGCAGGCCGGATCATAGCCTGCCGCCACATAGGCCGCACGTACGGCGGCTTCGTCAGCCTTGCCGGTCTGATGCCGAATCTCAACTCCGGCCGCGCGCAGCCGCGCAAGATGCTTCGGCATATGCACGTTGAGCGCATGCGCGCCCAGCGACCCCCCCATAATCAGCAGACGCCGTCCGGAAAAATCCCGCGGACGCTCGCCCACGGCGGCCACGGCAGCGCGCACAGGATTGCCCGTCAGCACGCATTTTTCCTGAGGGAAACCATCCGCTGCCGGCAGGGAAAGACAAACGCGACGCGCCAGACGCGCCAGAAGGCGATTGCTGGCTCCGGGTATGGCATTCTGCTCATGCAGCACGCAGGGCACGCCCAGGCAACACCCGGCCAGCATAGGCGCAAAAGCGGCATAGCCCCCGAATCCCGCCACAACCTGCGGCCGAAAACGGCGCACAATAGCCAGAGCGCGTCCCGTGGCAACCGCCATACGCGCCGCAGCGCCCACGGCTCTGACGCCGCGTCCCACAAGGCCGCGCACCGGCAGCCCGGCAAACTCCAGCCCCGCGGCGGCGGCAAGGCGCGCTTCCGGGCCGTAGTCCGATCCCACAAAAAGGACGCGCGCCTGCGGGCACTCCCGCCGCAGCGCCTCGGCCACGGCCAGCGCCGGAAAGATATGACCGCCCGTGCCGCCCGTTGTCAGCAAAAGTCTTTCCATACGTTACTCCCTGGCCGTGCGCGAGAAGTTGAGCAGCAGCCCCACGCAGAGCAGCGTCGCCACAAGATTACTGCCGCCGTAACTGAGGAAGGGCATAGGCACGCCCTTAGGCGGCGCAACGCCCATAACCACGGCCAGGTTCATGACGGCTCCCATAGCGATAATGCAGGTTATGCCGAAGGACGTCAGCCGATCCCGCAGATTCTGCTGTCCCATGATGACGCGATAGCAGCGCCAGAACAGCAGCGCAAACAGGAGCATGACGACCGTCACCCCCACAAAGCCCAGCTCCTCGGCCAGCACGGACATAATGAAGTCATTGTGCGATTCCGGCAGATAGAACATCTTCTGACGGCTCGCGCCCACGCCCACGCCAAAGAAGCCGCCTGAGCCGAAGGCCAGCAGCGACTGCACAAGCTGATACCCCGTATTATGGGCGTCCTCGAAAGGATCAAGAAAGGCCAGCAGACGACGCAAACGATAAGGAGAGGCGATAGCCAGCGCCATTGCGCCCGCCACAGCCAGCGCCAGCGTAAAGAACAGATAGACAAAGCGCGTGCCGCCGGCAATGCACATGAAGAAAAGAATGCCGGCCAAAACCACGGCGCTGCCGAAATCCGGCTGCAAGAGCAGCAGGAAACAGAAAAGCCCCGTTACAGCAAAAGGCGGAATGACCCCCCGGCTGAAGGTTTTGATCAGGTCCTGCTTGGAGCTCATGAAGTAGGCCAGATACAGGGCCAGCGAGATTTTGACGAACTCCATAGGCTGAATGTTTACCGGCCCCAGGGGAATCCATCTCTTTGCGCCGTTGATGGGATGCACCAGCGGCGAAAGCGTGACCAGCAGGAGCAGCAGCGACAGGAAAATTGCCGGATACTGCAACCGGTAGAGCCAGTGACGCGGCATCAGAGCCGCGGTCCACAGACCGACGCTCCCCGCGCAGGCAAACAGCAGCTGCCGCTTGAAGAAATAGTATTTATCGCCGCTGGCTTCCTCCGCCATGATGCCGCTGGCCGACAGCACCATAATCAGGCCGATGGACAGCAGAATCAGCGCCAGTGTCAGCAGCCACCAGTCAAAGCCGCCCGACGCGGCATCCTGCGCGCGCGTCAGCGGGCCGCCTTTGCCGCCTTTGCTTTCGCCCTTGTCCACAAAGGTATTCTTTTTTGTCGTCGCCATAGGCCGCTCCATTGTGACGGACAGCATGCGCCCGGAAAAAAAGGCGGTTCGAGGAGAATGGGAGGGAGAACAGAACTGCCGGCGCGCGGCAAGGAATGCGGAGAGGTTGCCGCCCGGACACGCCCCGCGCCTACGGGCAGCCGCAGGAGACGCCGCATGCGGTCTGCCAGGAAAAAAGAATTTCCCGCAGGCATGCCGGCAGCGCCTCTCGCCGCGCGAATTTCATGAGGTTTCCAGAATCTGGAGCCGCCGCGCGACTGTCGTTTCCCGACGCGGCACTATCGCTGCGCGGGAAACGGCAGTCCTGCGCGGACAACCTTAGGCGCCCTGCTCCGGAGCTGTGCGCAGACTTTCCACCACGCGCCGGAAGTCGTCGCCGCGCGCCATGTAGTTGGGGTACAGATCGAAACTGGAGGTGGCGGGAGCCATCAGCACCACATCGCCGCTTTCCGCGGCGGCTGCTGCGGCCCGCAGGGCTGGCTCCAGCGTGGCAAACCAGCGCATGGGCACGGCGTCCTGCCAGGCGGATTCAAAGATCTCGCGGCTCTCGCCAAAAAGAAAGACTTCTCTGACATGCTGCTGCACAAGCGGACGCAGCGCGGCCACGTCGCCCCCCTTGAAATGCCCGCCGCAGAGGAGACGCAAGGGGCGATCAAAGGCTTCCAGCGCGACCTTGAGCGAGGAAACAGTAGTGCACTTGGAGTCGTTGACATAGGCCACGCCGTTGATGTCCGCGACTTTTTCCAGCCGATGCGGCAAGGGCTTGAAGGCGGCCACGGCGCGAGCGGCGTTTTCCTCGCTGACGCCGAAGAAACGGCAGGCCTGCCAGGCGGCCTCGATATTGAAGAGATTATGCCGCCCCATGAGGGAGACTTCCGAAAACCGCTCTTCCGGACGGATGAAGATGCGTCGCGCGCGCACGCGAAAATGCTCGGCCACCTTCTGGAGCCCGTCGCCCAGAATGGCGAGGTCGCCCTCGTCCTGACAACGGAACAGCCGGAATTTGGCTTCAATATACTCGTTCATGTCCTTGTGGTAGTCCAGATGATTGGGCGTGATGTTGAGCAGAATGCCCACACGAGGACAGAACGTGCTGCACGTCTGAAGCTGGAAGCTGGAAGCCTCCACCACGACCACGTCGGCCTTGCGCCCGGAAAGCACATATTCGGAAAGAGGCGTGCCGATATTGCCGCCCAGAAAGACGCTGTAGCCCTGCGTTTGCAGCATATAAGCCGCAAGGCTGGCCGTAGTGGTCTTGCCGCTGGTACCGGTCACGGCCAGCACCGGCTCGTCGCCAAGGCAACGCCAGGCCAGCTCCATTTCCGCAAGAATTTCCATGCCCGGCTGCTGCGCGTACTTGCCCATCATGGGCAGCAGACGCGACAGAGCAAGGCCGGGGCTGGGCACAACCAGCGCGGCCCCGGCAAAGAGCTGGGGAGCATGCTCGCCCAGGACAAGCTCGATACCGGCCCGATGCAGCTTGGCTGCCAAAGCATCGCTGACCGCCGCACGATTGCTCTCCAGCAGGCGCACGCGCGCGCCTTTTTTCCGCAACAGCAGGGAGGCCGCCAGACCGGAGCGACCGGCACCCACCACGACGGCAAGCGAACCCGCCTGAGGCTGACCGCCGCGCATTCTTTCCAAAGCCATGAGAAACCCTCCCACAAAAAAGTAAAAAGAAAACCGCCTGTCACGCCGCGCATGCCGCGAGCGGCGCGTCAGCGCAGCTTCAGAACCGAAAGCGCCACCAGCCCCAGCATAATGGAGGTAATCCAGAAGCGAATGATAATCTTGGATTCCGGCACGCCCTTGAGTTCAAAATGATGGTGCAGCGGCGCCATGCGAAACAGGCGCTTGCCTCCGGTCCAGCGGAAGTAGCTCACCTGCATGATGACGGACAGAGTTTCCGCCACAAAGAGCCCGCCGACCACGGCCAGCACCAGTTCCTGTTTGGCCAGCAACGCCAGATAGCCGAGAACGCCGCCCAGACTGAGCGAGCCCACGTCGCCCATAAAAACCTGCGCCGGATAGGCATTGAACCAGAGAAATCCCAGTCCCGCGCCCACCAGAGCCGCGCAGAAGACCGCCACCTCGCCCACGCCGGGCACATAGTCCACCAGCAGATAGCGGGCAAAGACGGCATGTCCCGTGATATAGATAAAGATGGCAAAGACAATGCCCGCCACAATGGTCGGGCCAATGGCCAGACCGTCCAGACCGTCAGTCAGGTTGACCGCATTGGAAGCGGCCACCATGAGAAAGACCCCGAACGGCAGATAAAGATGTCCAAGATTCAAGGAAACATCCTTGAGAAAGGGGATGGCCAGCGTGCTGCTATAATGATCGTTGAAGACCAGACACAACATAGCCGCGCAGGCGACGGCCAGCTGTCCGGCCAGCTTGGCGCGGGGGGAAATCCCCTTGTTCTGATGATGCCGCAGCTTGGTCATGTCGTCCCAGAAGCCGACAGCGCCAAAGCCCACAAAGACCAGCAGCGTCTGCCAGATATAGGGATTTGTCAGATCAGCCCACAGCAGCACGCTCACGCCCAGCGTAAACATGATCAGCAGGCCGCCCATGGTGGGCGTGCCGGCCTTGGCGGCATGGGCGGGCACGTCTTCCAGAATGTACTGGCCGCACTTAAGACGGCGCAGCCAGGCAATGAAATGAGGGCCGCACACGATGGACAACACCAGCGCCGTCACCAGCGCCGCCATGGAACGAAAAGTGATGTAGCGAAAGACGTTGAACAGGGAAATATCCGTCGCCAGCGGCGACAGCAAATTATAAAACATGCCTACTCCCTGCCCTGCGCCCAGACGGCAAAAGCCGCCGCCAGCGTTTCCAGATGATTGCCCCGCGATCCCTTGAACAGCGCCAACCCGCCCTGCGACGGCGAACAGCCGCACTGCTCCAGCGCCGCCACCAGCGAGGTTTCGTCGCTGACCCGCGCCACAGGCCCCGCATAATGGCCGCGTTCAAGGCCGCTGCACAACGCCTCGAATTTTTCCCCTTTCCAGAGAACGCCGGCGGGCCGCATATCGGCCAGTTCCCGTCCCAGCGTCTCGTGTTCCTTGTCGGCAAGATCGCCCAGTTCCAGCATTTCGCCCAGAACGGCGACAAAGGTTCTGCCGCCGGCGGCTTCAGACGCCGCCTCCAGCATGCGCCGCATGGACAGGGGGTTTGCGTTATAGCTGTCGTCAATCACGGTCCATGCCCCGCATTGCCGCCGCGTAAAACGCTGGGGCGGCAGGGTCGCCGCGGCAAACCCCTGCGCGATTTCCGCGCCGCTCAAACCGAGCATATGGGCCGCGGCGGCAACGGCAATGGCATTTTCCGCGCCGTAGCCCCCCACAAAGGGAGCCTGCACGTCGCAGGCTTCGCCGTCCAGACGAAGACGGTAGACACCGCGTCCGTTTTCCTGATGGCCGGTATACGCGCCGCTGTAACGCAGCGGCCGCCCTTCGGCCGTAAAGAATTGCGTCGCGCCCACTACGGCGCGCGCTTCGCGGGCAAGATCAGGATAGTCGGCGCTGACCAGCGCGCGGCCGCCTTCGGCCAGCTCCGCCAGCAGGCGCGTCTTGTGCCAGGCAACGCCCTTCTTGCCGAGCCCTGCCGTATGGCCCGCCCCCACATTGAGGATCAAGGCCAGATCGGGATGCAGCACGGCGCCGAGGGCTTCCATATCGCCTTCGTGACTGATGCCGGCTTCCATGACCCAGAAGGCTTCGTCGCCGTCGGCAGCCAGCATGGAGAGGGGCATGCCAATCTGATTGTTGAGATTGAGTTCATTACGAGCGGTCTTGCCGCGCACGGACAGCACCTGCGCCAGCACTTCCTTGACCGTTGTCTTGCCGGCCGTTCCCGTAACGCCGACCACCACGGCGGACGTCCTGTCCCGCCACCAGCGAGCGAGCCGCCCCAGAGCTTCCACGGTATCCGGCACCACAAAAACCGGCACTTCCCGGCCGTTGCCGTCCGTGACGGACAGGGGCCGCTGCGCCAGCAGGGCCACAGCGCCCTGCTCCACGGCGGCCGCAGCAAAATCGTGCCCGTCCACGCGTTCGCCGGGCACGCAGACAAAGAGCGCCCCCGGCACAACCTTGCGGCTGTCCGTCACGACAGCGCACACTTCCCCCGACATCTCCGCAAAGGCGGCAATATGCAGCGCCGCCCCTATATCCGCAATGCTTACGCGCACCCCAAGAGCTCCCTTACCACTTCCTGATCGCTATAATGGTGCTTCACGCCCTGAATAATCTGATAGTCCTCGTGCCCCTTGCCCGCAATGAGCAGCGCGTCGTCAGGGCCGAGCAGCTCCAGCCCCCGCGCCGTCGCCGCGCGCCGATCCACTTCCACCACTGTTTCGCGCGCATCCGCCAGTCCGGGCAGAACATCGCGCAGAATGGCTTCCGGGTCCTCGAAACGGGGGTTGTCCGACGTCAGCACGGCCACATCGGCATAGCGGGCCACAGCCTGCCCCATAAGCGGCCGCTTGGTGCGATCCCGGTTGCCGCCGCAGCCGAAAACCGCCACGATGCGACGGAAGCCCGCGCCGCGCAGAGCCTTGAGAACATTGATCAGCGCATCGGGCGTATGCGCATAATCCACAAAAACGTGCAGGCCCTGCGGGTTGGGCACACGTTCGAGCCGTCCGCACACGCCCATGAAGCCCGACAGCACGGCCAGCTGCTCCGGTTTCAGACCCAGCTCCAGCGCCAGCGCCTGCACAGCCAGCAGGTTGGAGGCATTGAACGCCCCCACCAGCGGACTATGCAGCTCCCACGACTCCCGGCCGAGCGTCATGCGTAAATGGC
>CALVHG010000065.1 GCA_944327285.1 uncultured Desulfovibrio sp.
GAACAGGTGGATATGGAAGGCTGGCTGCTTTGCCTCTCCATGCGGGACGCCGTGAGCTTCGGGCCGTATGCGCTCCCGGCATCGGACAGCAGCGCCGCACTGCAACGGCTGCGGCAGGATGCGGCCCTTTTCCGGCAGCACGTCCTGTCCTGCCGCACGGGCGGATCGCTTGATGCCGTGCCGCATAGACGCGGCTTTCATCCGCTCTGCCCCGTCTGCGAGTATGCCTTGGATTGTCCCAAGTTTCCTCAGGGAGACAGCCAGCCCCAGTGGGAGCCGCTTATTGCGCGGCTGACTGCGCTCAAAAAGCAGCGGGAACGTCTGGAAACGGATATCAGAAATGGAGAAACCGCCCTCCGGCAGGCCTACCAGCTTTCCGGCACGCGGGACTGGATACGCTCCGGCGCATACCGCTTCCGGGAAAGCCGCGCCGCCGCCCCCAGACGCCTGAACCGGGAAAAACTGCATGGCGAACTGGAGGATATTTTCCACGGCGCGGGGCTGGACGACATCAACGTGGAAAACCTGCTCGCTCATTGCGAGCAGGAAGGCAAAGCCGGTTCGCGGCTTTACATCAACAGGGCAATCTCAGTTTGAAACGCTGCGCGCTTCAAAGCATACAAAAAAGCGCGGTTTCCGCGTTCCCTCTCTCATCCGCAATACAAGCCGAACAGCCTCCCGCAATACGGGAGGCTGTTCGCATTTTCAGGAGTTATCACCATGACAACGCTTCATGAAGAACTTTCCGGCCTGCAACCGGTGGAACTTGATGCCGGTCTGGTTTTTGGCGGCAAGGCATCGGGAACCCTCGTCCAGGGATATGCCGACGCAACCTCCCTTACGCCGCCCATTGATCCGCATTTCCGCTTTCCCGAGGCAAGCAGGGATGTGATTGTCTGGTTCATTTCCCCGGACGAACCTCTCTATATGTTCGGCCCGACGGGCTGCGGCAAAAGCAGCTGCATCAGACAGCTTGCCGCCCGCTTGAAGTATCCCGTCTTTGAAGTGACCGGACATGGCCGTCTGGAATTTGCCGATCTTGTCGGCCACCTGAGCCTGAAGGAAGGCAACATGACCTATGAGTACGGCCCGCTCGCGCTGGCCATGCGTTACGGAGGCCTGCTGCTGTTTAACGAAATAGACCTCATCGCCCCGGAAGTTGCCGCCGGACTGCACGGCGTGCTGGACGGTTCCCCGCTGTGCATATCCGAAAACGGCGGAGAACTTGTCCCGCCGCATCCGCTCTTTCGCTTTGCGGCCACGGCCAATACCAACGGCGGCGGCGATGAAACCGGTCTGTATCAGGGGACGCAGCGGCAAAACCTTGCCTTTGCCGACCGCTTTCTGCTGTGCGAAATGGGCTATCCCGACGCTGCGGTGGAAGAGGAACTGTTGCGGGAGCGCTTTCCCGCTCTCCCGCAGCAGCTCTGCCGCATCATGGTGGACTACGCCAACGAAATCCGGCGGCAATTCATGGGCGAGCATTCGGACAGCGCCCCTGCGCATGCCATTGAAGTCACGTTCTCCACACGCAGTCTGCTCCGCTGGGCTGATCTGACTGTCCGCTATCAGCCGCTGGCACGCCACGGCATTCAGCCCGTTACCTATGCCCTTGACAGAGCGCTGGCTTTTCGAGCCGGACGCGAAACCCGGGCCATGCTGCACGAACTTGCCCAGCGCATGTTCCCGCACGCCGGCGAATCTTCCGCGCGTCCGGCAGACGACGGCCCGCTTTCCGGCGATGAGGCCATACAGTTTCTCACCGGCAATCTGACCGGCGTTTCCGCCAATGCCTGCCCGACAGTTCTCCTGCGCAAGACCCGGAATGGCGAGGAAGGAAATCCGGGCAAGGACTGGCGCGGCGAAGCCCGGCCCGACGGAATGCACCTGCGCTTCGGGCGCACAGGCACCGTCGGGCAATACCGCCATATTCCGGCGGACGCCTGCTGCCGCAAGGACCCGGTGCTGGAATTGCGCCAGCGCGCGGCCCGCAAGCTGCGCGAGGGCTATGTGCTCGTCAGGGAAGAAAATATCCGCTGAACTCCGGCGGCCCGTACTGCGGAAAAACCGCGTTTTTCCGCGAGACGACGGGCCGTAAGGTTTGAACTGAACATGCTCTAAGGAGGGATTATGACGCAACTTCTTTCCGACATTCGTATTCTGGATGAGCTGCTGGCTCTCCATCTGGATATTCGTCTCTGGTCCGCCAGAAAGAAAATGACCGTGGAGGACTTCGGCGGAGCAAAACTCCCGCCGGAAGACCTCGCCTCGCTCGGTTCAAAGCGCATCGCCGATCCGGAGACGCTGCGCATTTTCGGCACGCTCAAGGCACGGGCCTTTTCCCATCTGGACAGGCACGGAGTGCGCTTCCTCTCCGGCTGGGCCATTCCCGAAGATAAGGCCGGAGACATCGTGAGAGAGCTTGTTCATCTCCGCGATGAATTCCATCAGGCCAAGGATGCCTTTCTGGCCAACTATGACAGCTCCATCAGAGACTGGGTGGACAGGCACAGCCAGTGGGGCGACATCATCCGCCATTCCACGGTTGGCCCCGACTATGTGCGGGCGCGTCTCTCGTTTCGCTGGCAGATGTACAAGGTTGCGCCGCTGATGCGGCATGAGGAAGCGCAGGCCGTACAGGAATCCGGTCTGGCGGAAGAGGTGCAGGGGCTGGGCAATACCCTGCTGGCGGAAGTCTGCCGCAGCGCCGACGACATGTGGCGAAGAGTCTATGAGGGTCGTCTGGAAGTGACTCACAAGGCCCTTTCCCCTCTTCGGACGCTGCATGAAAAGCTCACCGGGCTTTCCTTTGTGGAGCCTCATGTGGCCCCTATTGCCGATATCATTCGCTCGGCACTGGATCGCATGCCTGCCAGAGGCACTATCGGCGGAACCGATCTGCTGCTTCTGCAAGGCGTTGTCTGCCTGCTCCGCGACAGCCGCTCTCTTGTGGAACATGCGCGAAAGATCATGGCGGGTCAGGAAACCGTGTCGATACTGGACAGCCTGCTGACGATCAACGACATGGCGCGGGACTCTTCGGACGAAGCTCCGCAACTTCAGACAGACGACGCCGATGACGCTCCTTTGCTGCCGGAAATCCCGTCGCTGTCTCCCGGACTGTCCATACCGGGCATGGGGTTGTGGTGATGACTCGCAACAAGGATATCCTGCATTGCCTGCCGTTGCTGGCTTCCGTTCTGGCCCGCCGCTACGGCGTCACGGTACTCGTCGGCGGCAGTCAGGCCTGCACCGACGGAAAGACCATTCATCTGCCATCGCTGCCGATAGATTGCGATGACGAATGGCTGGCTCTGGTTCGCGGGTATGTGGATCATGAATCCGCCCATATCCGGCATACGGACTTTTCCGCCTTCCGTAACGCGCAGCTGGACACAGTTACCGGAAATATCTTCAATGCGCTGGAAGACTGGCGTGTGGAAAAATGTCTCTCCGCCATATTCCCGGGCTGTCGCCGGAATCTGGACTGGCTGATACGGCGATTCTTTACGGAACTGCCGACACAGGCCGGGGAAATCTCCCCGGCCTGTGTCGTTTCCCGGCATGTTCTGCTGACGGTGCGCTCATGGGATGTGCCCGAGGTTGCCGCAGCGCTTCAGGTATCCCGTATGGCGCTGACGGCTCTTTCACAGGAATCGGCACGGCGCATAGAAGGCATTCTGGAAAAAGTACGCTCACATTGCCCGGATACGCTTGCAACCATCAACTATGCCAGACAACTGGCGGCCTGCATCCCCCTGGAAGCAGCGGCCATGCCTGTACCGGCCTCCGCAGACAAAGAGACGCCTTCCCCCGCCGACGGAAAGCCGACGCCTCTCCAAAGTACCGGACATGCCGCCGCAGCCGCGGATAACGACGCATCAACGAGAACCTCCTCCGATACCGCGCAGGACACGCAAAAAACAGGACAGGACGCTGCCGACAATCTGCCGCAGCAACTGGGAGAATGGCTTGCGAATCGCCTTTCAACCATTTCCGGCAGGCATCCAACGCAGGATACGGCGGTATCCGTCTGTAGCGCTCTCCCTGTGCCCGAACTGCCGGAAGACGAAAGGAAAGAGGCGTTACGAAGCAGTCAGGCCCTCAGAATACGCCTGAATGGATTGTTACAGGCTCAGGCTGCCCGACGCTGCCGTCTGGGGCGTCGCGGCAGTCTGCATTCCGGCAGTCTGTATCGGAGCGTCACAGGCAACCCCCGCCTCTTCCTCTCGGAAACTGTGCGTCCGGCTCTGAATACGGCTGTTCATATCCTGCTGGATTGCAGCGGCAGCATGTCCGGGGAAGCCATGCTCCTTGCCCGGCAGGCCTGCTTTGCCGTTGCTGTCGCGCTCAGCGGCATCAAAGGCGTCAATCCCGCAGTCACGGCCTTTCCCGCAGGACGCGGAACAAACAACGTCTTTTCCCTGCTGCGCCACGGCGAACGCATGACGGGACGCTTTGCCGTATGCGCGGCAGGCGGCACACCCCTTGGCCCGGCCCTCTGGTGGGTTCTTCAGACGCTGCATGCCCAGCCGGAAGGACGAAAAATCCTGCTTATCCTGACAGACGGAGTTCCGGATTCGTTCCGCCCCTGTGAAGCGGCCATCAATAACGCAGTACGCCTTGGCGTGGAAGTCTACGGCATCGGAATCCGGCATGAGGCTATCCGCCGCCTGTTACCGGACAGGCATAAAGTCATCAGCCGACTGACGGAACTGGCTCCGGCCATGTTCCATCTGCTGCAAACAGCCTTCCTGCAAGGAGACAAATCCGCCGGATACGAAAAAAGGACTCACGGTGCTACCCGTAAGTCCTTGTTTTCACTGGAGCCAGCTAAGAGACTTGAACTCTTGACCTGCTGATTACGAATCAGGCGGCACGACTTACCGAAAATTACACCAGATTACGCCATCTTGTTTTTTCAGCATGTTAGTCTTCTATTGAGTTACATCATGGTACACGCTATTCTTTTTCGCGTGGAACCCCGGTGGAACCCCCAAATAAAAATCACCGGGCGGAGACTGCATAATCAGCAGGTCTGGAGTGCCGCTCATGAAGCTGACAAAAAAAGTGGTGGAATCCCTGCCCGCGACAGGAACACGCTATGAAGTACGGGATGAAACCGTCACGGGCTTTCTGGTACGCGTCGGCGTCACCGGCGAAAAGACGTTCTACCTCATGTATCGTGCCGGAAAGGGGCGTGGCGCGGCAAAACGGCGGCTGGCTCTGGGGGCCTTTCCCGACGTAAGCGTGGAGCAGGCGCGCAGCCTTGCCCGTGCCAGACTGGCGCAGGTCACCATGGGCGAAGACCCCGCCGCCATGCTCAAGGAAGCCAAGGCCACGCGAACAGTACACTCCGTACTGGAACAGTTCCTTGCCGAACATGTGCGGCCCCGCCTCAAGCCCGGCACCATCCGCACCTACGAACAACAGGCCGCCGCCATTGTGCTGCCTGCGCTGGGCAAGATGAAGATTACCGACGTGCAGCCGCGCCATATCGGCAAGCTGCATCACCAGATGCGCGCCACTCCCTATCAGGCAAACCGCGTTATCTCCCTGCTCTCCAAGTTCTTCAACTGGTGCGAAGTGGCCGGCTTCAGGGAGCGGGGAAGCAACCCCACCTTCGGACTGGAACGCTACAAGGAACAGAAACGCGCTACCTTCATGGGCAGGCAGGAACTTGAAGCCATAGGCTCGGCCATTGCCGCCCTGGAAACACGGGGCGAACTCTCGCCGATCATGTCCGCCGTGTTCAAGGTGCTGCTGTTCACCGGGGCGCGCTCCGGGGAAATCACCACGCTCAAGTGGGAATATCTCGACCTCTCCCAGGGACTGGCCCACCTGCCGGACAGCAAGACTGGCGCCAAGACCATCCACCTGCCCGCGGCGGCGCGGACAGTTCTGGAGTCCCTGCCCCGCATCAATGAATACTGTTTCCCCGGCCGCTATGAACGCGGACATATCGTCAACATCAAGAATGCTTGGCAGCGCATCCTCACCCATGCCGGGCTTTCCGGCTGGCGGATCCACGATCTGCGTCATGCCTTTGCCAGCTATGCCGTCAACAGCGGGCAGGGACTGCCCATCATCGGCAAGATGCTGGGACATACGCAGGCCGCCACCACCCAGCGTTATGCCCATGTGGCCGACAATCCTGTCGCCATGGCCGCCGAAGAAACGGCCCGGCAGATACAGAAAGACCTGAGCGGCGGCAGGATACTGCCGTTCCGCAGGGCGGCGGGATAGAAAAAGGCGGCTTGCCTTGTACTAAAATATAGTGCATCCTTCTATCAGGGAATCAACATGACATGGACCGTCACCATTCAGAACAAGGCCCGAAAGGGCATCGGCAGGTTGCCGGAACGGGTAAAGCGGACGCTGGCCCTGCTGATGACGGAAATGGAAGACCAGGGCCCCGTCAGAGGCAACTGGCCCAATTACGGCAAGCTGGGCCCCGGCCGTCATCACTGCCACCTGAAAAAAGGCCATCCGACCTATGTGGCCGTCTGGGAAGAATCGCCGGAAGGCATCAAGCTCATCGAGGTAACCTATGCGGGAACACACGAACGCGCGCCCTACTGACGCCGTAATCCTGTCCTTTTCCGTTCCGGCAGATCGCGTTGCCGAAGCCATGCGCGCCATGAAGGGACTCGGCTTTGAACCTGCCCGCGACGCGACGCCGTGGCGGGACGTTCTCGGCTATACAAACGAGGAAATGCCCGGCGTGCTGCTGTCCGGCGCACGCTACCGGGAAGGACTGACGCAGGCGCAGCTTGCCGAAAAGACCGGCATTTCCCGCCGCCATATCAGCGAAATGGAAAACGGCAAGCGCCCCATCGGCAAGAAGAACGCCCGCTTGCTGGGTGAGGCGCTGCACATGGAACCGCGCCTGCTGCTGCGCGTCTGAACCGGAGCATTTTCAGTTTGTAATGCTGTCCGTTTTGCCTGTTTCTAAGGTAAAGCGCTCTATTTCCCCCGGCCAGGCATGGCGTCATGAACCATGCCGCAAAGGCGGTTTCCCTTGCCGCCCTGCCGGGGGATTTTTCAAGGGAAGATACACAAGGGAGTATCTGCCATGAGCGAACTTGTCCCCCATGAAAACCTTGTCACCGTAGAGGAGGTGCTGCAACGCTGGCATATGGAGCCGTGGCGTCTCGATGCAATTATACGTTCCGCCAAGATTCTCCTGTTCTCCATTGCAGATAGCCGCGTTAATCCTTCCAGCGGGGCCACTGTTCACTTTTGCAGCGGGCCTTTTACCAGTATCCATTCCCACGATGGGTACTATGAATACGAAGAACTCTGCATGTCGCTTGAAGATGTAACTGCCTATGAAAAGGCGCATCCCGAAGTCCTCTGGGAACCTGCCGTCTCCGAACAGACATTAAAACGGGAGTCACAGGAACTTACCGAGGAATACGGCGAATATATTCCCGCTGATGTCATACGGAAAAAAATGCGTATGAGCCCCATGCAGTTCATTGATTTCATGAACAGCGGCAAGGGGCCCGTCACGTCAAAGGAAGAATCTTTCAGAAAGTGGGAAAACGATCTGTACGCAGACGAGCCATTCTTCTCGGTAGATTCAATGAGTGATTTTTCCGTTCATATTCTCGACTGGGAAGCGTGGCGGCGGGAGCATCCCGACATGATGCAGGAAACTCCGGCAAGAGAGGACACGCCCATTGCCGGAGCTGATGACAGCCGCCTGTCTGCCGCCCTGCGGGAGAAGGACGCCCGGATTGCCGAACTTGAAGCCGCTCTTGCCGCCGCCAATCGGCAACAGCAAAGTACGGTCAATGCTCAAAAATGGCGGGACAGCGTGCAAGCGGCCTGCGAGCTGCTGGTTTCCATTATGCAGGGCGAAAAATATGACTGGCGCTTCGGAGAGTTCTCCTCAGCATTACGCAATCGCTGCAAGGACTACCATACTGAAGTTCGACAAACCGCATGGAGCACTCTGCCGGACAATTTCAAACACGGACCGGGCCGCCCGACAGCAAAATCAGAAAACTCTGAACATACCGGAACTCTTAATGATATTCCGTTTTAAGCCTGTGTGACGGAAGCCTCACGCTCCTCTCACATTCCCGCCCGGCGGCACTGATTTTTTTCACGCCCCGGAAGCCTTGCCAGACAAGGTTTCCGGGGTTTTTCACGCTTTCCACTGAAATATTTTTCAAAGTTTCCGGAATTTTCTTCCCCGAAAAAACATGCAGACTTGTACCGAATCCCACACTCTTACACGGCGTTACTTTACGTTGCGCCGAAAGGAGAACGACGTATGAGCTGCACAAAGGAATCCGCTGCCGCTTCCCGCTGGATGCCGACCGCCGAAGCCGCCCGCTATCTGGGCATCTCCCCCAGCACTCTGTGCAATGATCGCTGCACGCGCAGCCTTGGCGTCCCCTTTTCACGTCTGGGACGCAAGATTCTCTACGACAGGGAGGAGCTTGATCGCTTTCTGCTGGCCCGCATGGAAGGACAGGTTCAGGGGGCGTAACATGGTCAATAAAAAAGCCCCCGATGCCTGGCGGCGGTGGGGGCGGGACGAGACTGGCGGCAATCAGTCAACCTGCCCCAAGTATGCCGCAAGCTGCTATGAAGCTCAAGATCGCGCCTGCTCTGCCTGCGCCTTCTATCGAGAAATCCTCCTGCCCTCCGGCCGACGCCGCATGCTGTGCATGCTGACCGGCGAAAAGCTGCGGTCTTCCGCCAAATGCTGCGAGAACTTCCGGCCCGGCAAATGGGCTGAGAGGGGGGCGGCCTTCTATCCCATCCGGCAGGGACTCGTCTGCCGTGCCTGCTCCAGTGGACTTGTGCCGACTATCCGCGCCGCTCTGCTGGGCCTCGTGGGCTGCATGGCCGGGCATGTTGTTGCCGGGGCCGCGTGGCCTGCCTTCTGTGCTGACTTCCGCGCAAGGGGGGCCGCCGATGTTCGCTAACGTCTTGACCCTGCGGGGTCTTTCCGGCATGGTTGAGGCCCCAAACATCGTGAGGCGTCGCAAGCGCCTTCCTGACCTCCCAAGGGCCGGGAAAAGTCTTGTCGCATATATTCCTGCTGTCAAAGTACCTGCTGGGCGTCTGTCTGGCGGGCTGCTTTCGCATATTGGCAGGGCACAACGTCCAGTATCCGCGAGGACTGGCGGTCTCACGATGACCGGGGAGCGTTGCGCCCTGCCTTCTTTTTTTCCCAAACATCGTGAGGCCTTCATGATTCCCACTATTACCGCCGCGCTGCGGCCCGCCGTTACGGCCCTTCCCTGCAACCTCATTCCTGCCGGGGAGGTGCGTCATGGCTAACCCTTCTCTGGCATACGCCCGTTCCTCCAGCATCCCCAGAAGCCTGCGTCACGTTGCGCCGCACAGTGCCCTGGAAGACGCCGCCCATCTGGCCAGCTTTCTCCGCAACGTCGTTGATGACATGCTGTCGCGGGAAGTCGGGGAGCTGCCATCGGATGACAGCGCGCTGGGGCTTTCTCTCTGCTTCGATCTGCTCCTGGACAAAATCAACATAGCGGGCGGCGAGTTATCCTTTCCTCTCTCCGGCCTGCCTCACGAACAGGAGCTTCCGCCGCTCTGGAATCCAAAGGGGGAAGATGCTCATGAGTAACGACATTCTCCCCTTGTTCGCAGACGTATTGCGTGATGCCGGTCTTGAGGTTGAGACCGTGGAAGCGGATGGACGACTGCACCGCTGCCGCGTTGCGGGCTATCCGAGGGGAGAGGCCGGCGCCTACAAGGCGCACTTCGATGCCCCGGCCTGCATCTGGTGGATGAACTGGCTTACAGGCGACAGCGGCACACGGACGACAACCCCGGAAAAGGACATGGACAGGGCCGAGCGCAAGGCATTGCGGGAACGCATCGCCGCAGCAAGGGCGGAGGCGGAAAAGGAGCAGGCCGCACGCCGGGCCGCCGCCGCAAAGGCCGCTGCATCCATCTGGGAACGATCTGTCCCTCTGCCGGAAGGCAGAACCGACGCCCACGCCTATCTTGCCCGCAAGGGCGTCTATGCCTTCGGTCTGCGCGTGGCCGCCGACGGTCGGCTTGTGGTTCCCGTCATGGGGGAATCCGGCAAGCTGCAAAGTCTCCAGTTCATCATGCCGGAAAAGCCCGCCGACGGGGACGACAAGCGTTTCCTGCCGGGCGGGAAGACGAAAGGCGGCTATTTTCCCATCCCGGCAAAGGACGGCCTCAAGGACGGGCCGCTGCTTATTGCGGAAGGATATGCCACTGCCGCAAGTCTGCGTATGGCAACAGGCCATGCCGTGCTTGCGGCCTTCAATGCCGGGAACCTTGAAACCGTGGCGCGGCTGGCGCGGGACAAGTACCCGGAGCGGGAAATCGTCGTATGCGCCGACAATGACGAAGGAAGACGGAAGCCGGACGGCACGCCGTTCAATCCGGGCGTCGAGGCGGCCACAGGGGCGGCGCAGGCCGTCGGCGGCAAGCTGGCCGTCTGTCCGCTCATTGCCGGAGAAAAGGCCGACTTCAACGATCTGCAACTCGCCATGGGCGTTTCCGCCGTGCGCGACGCGGTGGAGACGGCGCGCCGGGAAAATCCGCGCCATGCCGTGCCGGAAGGCTTTCAGGTTGTGGAAAACGGCAGGGCGGCGGGCTTGTACAAGGTCAACGACGAGGGGGAACGCATCTACCTTGGCCCGCCGCTCAAGGTTCTGGCGCGTTCCCGCGACGAGGCGTCCCAGAGCTGGGGGCGTCTGCTGGAATGGACGGACGAAGATGGAACCCTGCGACGCTGGGCCATGCCCGACCGCATCCTTTACCGGCAACAGGGGGAATGGTTGAGCGCCCTTGCCGACGCTGGCTGGCCGGGCGTGCCTTCCATGCGGAGCAGGATCGCCGCCTACCTGTCTTCCGCCAGACCGGCGCGTTCGGTGCGTTGAGCGCGTGGGCTGGTTCGGGAATGTCTTTGTGCTGCCGGATGACACGTCGGGACAGGCCGCCGGAGAGGAGCTGCTCTTTCAGTCGGCGGCGGTGACTACCGGCCTTTACGGCACGGCGGGCACGCTGGACGGCTGGAAAGAAGCGGCGGCGCTGGCCGTGGGCAATTCCCGCCTGACCTTCGCCCTCTGCCTTGCCTTTGCCGGGCCGCTGCTGCGCCTGACGGGAACCGAGGGCGGCGGGTTCAGTCTGGAGGGTGACAGCTCCTGCGGCAAGACGACGGCCCTGCATCTGGCGGCTTCCGTCTGGGGCGGCCCTGCCCACGTCCGCACATGGCGGGCAACAGATAACGGCCTCGAAGGCGTGGCGGCCCTGCACAATGACGGTCTGCTCATTCTGGACGAGATCGGACAGGTGGGCGGCAAGGTGCTTGCGGAAGCCGCCTACATGCTGGCCAACGGCTCCGGCAAGACGCGGGCAGGGAAGGAAAGCGCCCTGCGACGGTCGCAGACATGGCGGTTGTTGTTCCTTTCCAGCGGTGAAGTGGGTCTTGCCGACAAGCTCAATGAATGCGGCCTGCGTTCCCGTGCCGGGCAGGAGGTGCGTCTTGCGGGCGTGCCTGTGAGCCGTGAGCATATAGCCCGCCTTCATGGCCTGCCGGACGCCGCGGCTCTTTCCGACAGTCTCAAGGCCATTGCCGCCACCCATTACGGCCATGCCGGGCGGGCCTTTCTCGACTGCCTGACGCGGGACGTGGACAGGGCGCGGGCCGAAGCCCTGCGCCTGCTGGAACAGTGGACGGCCTCGCTGCTGACGGCCTGCCCTGATGCCGACGGGCAGGTGAAGCGTGTGGCTCGTCGTTTCGCCCTAGGCGCTGCGGCCGGCATTCTGGCACGCGACCAGGCCGGAGTCCTGCCGGAAAATATGGATGTGGGCATGGCCGTCAATGCCTGCTTCAAGGCGTGGCTTGAGGAGCGCGGCGGAGCCGGGGCCTCGGAAGATGCCGCCATTCTGGCGCAGGTGCGGCTTTTCATTGAGCAGCACGGGGCAAGCCGCTTTCAGGATATGGATACGGAACAGACTCACGGCGTCATCAACCGGGTCGGCTTCCGGCGGAAGGCGGACGGCATGACGGAATACATCATACTGTCCGAGGCATTCCGCTCCGAGGTCGTGAAGAGCTTTTCCCACAGACGCGCCGCCGCCGTGCTGCGTGCCGCCGGATGGTTGCGTGTGAGCGAGGCCAAAAACACGACGAAACGCGACCTGCCGGAACTGGGGCGCGTGCGCTGCTATGTGGTTGTCTTGCCGCCTGACGAATAATTTTCATGTTTTTGTGGTGGGCAACGTGGGCAGGGGGGCGAAGCCTTGAGCCTCAAGGCTTTGCGGCCCGCCCACTTCAAAAAACGGCCTGTTTCAAAAGTGGGCAGGTGGGCAAGGTCGGATTTTTCCGCCCACCTGCCCACTTTTCAAAAAGATGAAAAAACATGGTGGGCGGACTGGAAACCGTTGTGGCTGTAGGGCTCGCCCCTTTGCCCACGTTGCCCACCATGAAAAGACAAATATTTTCAAAAGAGGTCGCATGAAAATCGTTGTGGACAGTCGAGAGCAGCGGCCATTCACCTTTCATGGGGAGAGGTACGCAGGCGTAACGGTTGAGGCCGGGGCGCTGGCGGTCGGGGACTATTCCCTTGCCGGTCTGACGGACAAGGTTGCTGTAGAGCGCAAGGAGCTTGCCGACCTTGTGACCTGCCTTGGCCGGGAGCGGGACAGGTTCGAGCGGGAACTTGCCCGCGGGGCGGCACTGGACGCCTTCGCCGTGGCGGTAGAGGCGTCATGGGCCGATCTGGCGTCGGGGAATTATCGAAGCCGTATCAATCCGCACGCCGCGTGCCAGTCTGTGCTGGCCTTTGCCGGGCGGTATCGCGTGCCCTTCCTCTTTGCCGGGAGTCGCGCGGCGGCGGAGTACATGGCGTGGGGATTCCTCCGGCAATATCTGGAAGGGGCGCGGCGGCGGTGGGCTGCCATTGTGAAGGCGCATGACGCTGCATAGAGCTGGAAGTCGGCGCTTTTGTTCATGGGCGCCCTCAAAAAAAGCAAGACCCTTGCGTTAAGAAATCCTTAATAGTCGGTCGTTGACGGGATTGCCTGCTGCAAACGCAAGAGCAGGTCTTGCGCTGTGCGTTTGCGCGCCGGATTGCCAAACGAAGCAAGGACGAAGCAAGGAAAATGGTGGCGCCTCAAGCACGGTCGAAGCATGGAGCCGGGGGATTCCCCGGCTTTTTTGTTCGCTGGCAACGGCGCTGCGTGGACGAATCGTGTACGCTCTTGCTGAACTATTTCCATTTTGGAAATAGTTGGTTCGGGGGGCATGCGTGGGCCCACGGGTCTTTTCATGCGAGAAGCGCAACGCCGAGCATGAGGGAGTCCAGAGGGGTTTCCCTCTGGCAGGGGGGTAGTTGTGTAGCACAACTACCATCCTGCCTCGAAAACCCCTGACGCTGCAGCCAAGGAAAAGGGCTTTCCAATTTTTTTGTTACCAGACAGAAGCGCATTCCAAGGACAGACTTATTTGCAGATGTATCTATCAATAATTTCAATCTCTTTTTCCAACTTTCCTGTTATATTACAATAAATTCTATCAATACAAAACAAATATAAAATAATTTCAGGAATGACATACCAATCACATAGAAACAAGCATCTCGCAATCATAATACCAACTAAAAAAGACATACTATCCGACGCAACATTACTAAAACACGAGGCTATTTTTAAGATAGTTTTTAAAATCTTTTCTTTTATGTTAACGATATTAAAATAATGAAATATCCAAACAACAAGACAAGGCACAATAAATATCAGCGACAACACCCAAAAGAAAACTTCAGAAAAATAAGAATCATAAAAATCAAACTCCTTATTATATATTTCCCAACTTGCTAATGAAAATCCCAACATTGCAGTTCTAAAAAATTCCTTAATATTTTTCCGCAGACAGACAAGCAGGAAAAGTTCCTTTACATTTTGCCAGCCAGCATACCATCGATTATGAAGCAAAATTTTTCCCCTTCGGCACTGAGGCGCGCCCAATTTTTTAGAAGCGCTCTGTTCGTGTTTTAGTTACCGTGGAACCCCGGTGGAACCCCAAACGAAAAAAGGACTCACGGTGTTACCCGTAAGTCCTTGTTTTCACTGGAGCCAGCTAAGAGACTTGAACTCTTGACCTGCTGATTACGAATCAGCTGCTCTACCAACTGAGCTAAGCTGGCGCAAGAGGGAAATTGCCAAAAACAGCCCCGGCTGTCAAGCAATTATTTCGATTTTTTTATGGTCAGCGGAATGCAGTGCAGTTTGCGGCTCACTTCTTCCGTATGGCCCAGCGACCAGCTCACGGCGTCGGGGTCCCAGCCGAGCTTTTCGGCAATGGCCCGCACCACGCCGGCCACGTTCAGCACCGGGTGGCGCTGGAAGACCTGCGGCAGGCCGTAGGTCAGATTACAGACAAGGCACTTGCCCGGACGCTCATGCAGTTCAAAGGCCAGCTGCGCCGCATCGGACGTCAGCCCCCGGCATACCAGCCGAATATCGTACGCGCCTTCTTCCGCACCGCCGAACAGCGCGTCAAAAAAGTCTTCCGTGCGCTGCGCGGGAAACACTTCCGCCAGGAACTCCTTATCCAGAACCTGATCCATCAGATATCCTCCAATACGCCTTGCGTCTTGTATTCTTCCACCCGTATAGGTTTCTTTGCCGGTTCTGGCAAGTCCGCCGCCGCTTCCGGCCCAGCCGGCCCTTCCCCCCGGAGCGCTTGTCGGGTAAAAAACACGAAGAGGACAGGCAACGCCCCTGCCCCGGATCGCCGCGGCCCGGCGCTTCGCAACCACAAGACAAGGACTCGTCATGCTCGTACGCCACTGGATGACCACGGACGTTCTTTCCGTCACGCCGGAAACCAGCCTCTTGAAATGCAAGAAAATTTTCCGGGAAAACCCCTTTTCCGCCCTGCCGGTGCTTGACGCGGAACGGCGCGTGGTCGGTCTGCTTACCGTCGAAGACCTGCGGGACTTCGCTCCCCGCAGCCATACCGGCTATGAGGCGCTGGAGCAGCTCAATCTTCTTGCGGAAAATATCGTCGAAACCGTCATGCGGCCCGAACCGGCCACCGTTCCCCTGACCACGCCTCTTGAGGACGCCGCCATCTTCATGATTGACAGACACACCCCCTGTCTGCCTGTCACAGACGCGGAAGATCGCCTTGTGGGCATCATTACCGAATGGGACATCTTCCGGGCGCTGGTACGCATTACCGGCGCGCGCGAAGGCGGCGTTCTCATGGCCTTCGTGCTGGAAAATCCCTACGAAAGCGGCAGCCTTCGCGCCCATCTGGCACAAGTCAGAAAGCAGGGAGGCGATATTCTCTCCGTGCTGGGCAGCGAAAAGGATCGCAATTGCCGCCGGGTCAGCATCCGTTTCCGCGCCGCCACCAGAGAAACCGAAGACGCCATTATCCGTTCCTTTGCCGGAGAAGAAAGCCTGCGCTACTGGTCCCGCGATGGCGAAACGCACACTGTCCACGACACCACAGCCGACGGCGTGCTGGAAATCTAGAGCATTTTTAGTTTGAAATGCTGTGCATTTCAAACCATACGGCCTGTCGTTTCGCGGAAAAAACGCGGTTTTTCCGCTCACTTTGGGCCGGGCGGCGCTGTGCCGCCGCCTTCGCGTTTCACCTTTTTCAAAGTTGAAACGCTCTAGCTCCTTTTGCCGTTGAAAACGGCCGAACGCGAGGCGACAGCGCAGCGCCGCCTCGCGTTCGGCCGTTCTCAACGTTGAAACGCCCTGGCAACGGCCTTCCCTACTCCTCGAAAAAGGTCGGTTCCAGCTCGTATTCCATCGGGATTCCGTCATGCAGGGAGCCCGTCACCAGACAGCCCTGCGCCATCATCTTCTGAACGCGCCGGAACACAGCCTCGTCGCGCTCGTTAACGCGCACCGAACAGCGTATAACCATCTTGAGCACGCGGCTCTTCCCCTGCTCGTTTCGCCCCAGCTGCAGTTCCGCAGTCGCCCGGATGTCCTCGAAATCCACATCTCGCGCCAGCAGCGCCGCTTCCAGCATGGAGCAGTAGCAATACAGGGAGGCCCCGGCCAGCAGCCGCTTTGCCGTTCCGGCCTGTTGCTCCTGTGGAACGCCCCTGTTGTCAATGACAATCTGCGGCAGCACGACGCCGCCGGTTTCAATGGTGTACACCCCTTCCCCGCAGGAACAGGAAACCGTCAGTTTGTCAGACATCTTCTCCCCCTTGTTTCGATACGGCCCGCCCGGCATGCGAAGCATGCGCCAAAAACGTCAGCACTGCGCGCGGCAGCGGCGGGCCTCCTTAAGCCAGCGGCGGCAGACCTCCTGTCCGGCAGCGGCCGCCTGCGCGCCCAGGATGCGGGCGTCGTCGCGGATAACGCACGGATCAATGCCCGCCCCGGCAAGCTCGCAGCAATGCCCCACCAGCCAGTCTTCCATACGGGCCGCGTCCGCCTCCACATGGAACTGCAGCGCAAGCTGTCCGAAGCCCAGAGCAAAGGCCTGATGCGGCGTCAGCTCGCTGGACGCCAACAAACGCGCGCCACGCGGCAAATCAAAGGTATCTCCGTGCCAATGCAGCACGGGAGCCTCCAGCAGCGGGGCCAGCACGCCTTCCCTGCCTTCGGTCGTCAGAGAGACCGTCCCCCAGCCGATTTCCTTCCGCACACCGGCATAGACCTGAGCCCCGCGCGCCGCCGCCATGAGCTGCGCGCCCAGGCAAATACCCAGCAGCGGCAGCCCGGCGTCCAGACGCGCCTTCACAAGCCGCAGCTCATCCCGCAAAAAGGGATAACGCGCTTCGTCGCCCACGCCCACAGGCCCGCCCAGAACCACAGCCAGATCCGCCTCCAGCCAGGCCCTGTCGTCATAGGCGCAGCGGCCGCCGTCCCAGTATTCAATGGACGCGCCCTGCTCATGCAATACCGGCGCAAGCACGCCGAGGTCTTCAAATGCCAGATGCCGCAACGCTATACAATGCACAGTGCTTTCCTCTCTAGAGCATTTTCAGTTTGAAACGCCGTGCGCTTCAAACCATACGGCCTGTCGTTTCGCGGAAAAACGCAGTTTTTCCCCTCACTTCTGGCCAGGCGGCGCCAGCCGCTTCGCGTTTTCCCTTCCTCAAAGGTGAAACGCTCTCCATTCAAGGCTCCGGCGCGCGTCGTCGGCGCACGCCGCCAAAACGGGTGACAATTCTGTCAGCATTCTGTGTCAACTTTGCGACAAAAAGAATGTTTTTCCCTTTTTTGTTTTTTGGGGGAGGGGGAACCCCCTCATCTCTGCTGTCGATGCCCGTAGCTTCCTTCGTCGCAACGGGCACGGCCTGCGGCCGCCATTCGG
>CALVHG010000066.1 GCA_944327285.1 uncultured Desulfovibrio sp.
GGGGAACCCCTTTGTGCGCTAGCCAAAGGGGTTCCCCCTCCCCCCAAAAAACAAACCAACCAGATCTGCGCCTACAGTAGCGAAAGTGACTGCTGCTCCCGCCGGGTATGGGGCTTAAGCGTTGTGATGCGGCAGCAGTCCTGCACCAGCGGCAGGAAGGAGGAGGGCGGCAGGCGCAGCTCCTTGCCGTAGAGACGGCGATGGGCGCAATGACTGGCGAAGATTGCGCAGGCGGCGCGCGTCAGGCCGACATAGAGCAGACGGCGTTCTTCTTCCAGCGGGGCTTCGGCGCTGTCTTCCGCGCGCATTCCCAGCGCGGCGCGGCGGAGAGGCAGCAAGCCTTCCTCCAGACCGGGAAGGAAGACGGCCTTGAACTCCAGTCCCTTGGATGCGTGCAGGGTCATAAGCTGCACATGCTCGGCCTTGCTGCGAACAAGATCGCGTTCCTGCAAGAGCGCAATGCGCTCCAGAAGCGCGGGCCAGCTTCCGCAATCTTCCTGAAGGCGGAGCAGTTCCTGCCACGGTCCGCCGGAAAGAAGCGCGGGATCAATGCCCGCATGCGCGGCGAGCCAGTCCGTAAGGGCCGCGGGGGACGGGAGACTGCCGTCATAGCGGGGGAGCGGCGGGAGGCGGAGGCTTTCTTCTTCGGCTGCGTCGGCTTGTGAGAGACCGCAAAGATCACGCAGAACGGCGGCGCAGAGCGGGTCCTGCCAGAAGGGGGCGCTTTCCGGGGCCGCGCAGGGGATGCCGGCATGCTCCAGCGCGGCGCGGATGGGCGGAATCTGGGTGCGAAGTCGAACCAGCACGGCAATGTCGCCCGGCGAGAGTGTGCCGTCCAGTTCCGTTTGCTGCGCGGCGTCGAGCAGACTATGGGACGTTGCGCCGAGCAAAGCAACAGCGCGACGCGCGATCCAGCGGGCTTCGGCCTGTTCGTCAGAAGCCGCAAAGAGGTGAAGGAATGCAGCCTGCGGTTGCGCGGCGGTGAGAGAACCGCAATGTCCGTGCCCCTGAAGCAGACGTTGCGCCATGTCTAGAACCGCCTGACTCGCCCGGTAGCTGATACCGAGACGCAACACCCGCAAGGAGGGCCAGCAGCGCTGGAAGGCGCTTTCCGTCTGTCCTCCCGCGCCGCGAAAACCGTAGATAGCCTGATCCGGATCGCCGATGCCGAAGAAACCGTTGCCGTCAGGCGGCAGCAGGGCCCGGATCAGCGCAAGCTGTATGGGAGAAAGGTCCTGCGCTTCGTCCACCAGTATTTGCGTCGGCACAGCGCCGGGCGCCGCTGCGGCGGCATCCCGCAGACGGGACGGCAGCCACGAGGCGGCGGCTTTCGCTTCTTCGGCCGTGTGCGGGCCGGAGCGGTGCAGCAGAAGCCAGCCGGGCAAGTCGGCATAATCCACTCGCAGATGTTCTCCCTGTTGCTTGCGGTCACAATAGCGGCGGGCCGCTTCCGCGGCATCGGGCGACAGTTCCTCCAGTGCGCGGCCCTGTTCGCGGGCGAGTTGCAGCGCATCCCAGAGGCGGCGGCGTTCCGCGGCCGGGAGCGTGGAATTTGCGGCATTGAAGAGCGCGCGGGCCGGAGCATCGGGGAGCAGAACACATTCAGGCAGAGCCTTGTGGAGCAGACTCCAGGCGTAGCCGTGCAGGGTATCGCAACGGGGAAGCGCTCCTTCCGCCTGCGCCGCGAGGCGTTCGCGCATTTCCGTTGCGGCGCGGCGGGTAAAGGTCAGCGCCAGCAGGGATTCTGGCGGCATCCCCTGTGCGAGCAGGTGTTGCAGACGTCCCACAAGAACGCGGGTCTTGCCCGCGCCGGGACCCGCCAGCACAAGCACGGGCTGCGGACCGGCCTCCAGAGCTGCTTGCTGGTCCGCTGAGAAGGCAAAGACGGGGGGATTTGCGGCGGGGGCTGTTGCTGCCTGTACAGAAGCGCGGCGGCGGGTGACAGTGGCGGGCGCGGCTGTTTTACGGGGAGAGAGGAGCGAAGCGCGTCTGGACGAACCGCCCAGCTCGGCCTGCTCTTCGGGACTGAAGACGCGCACGACGCCATATTCGCCGTCATAGCCGCCCTGCCGTATGACATCGCCGCGACGCATGCGGGCGACAGCCTCGCCGAGCGGCTCCCAGTGTGCCCGAATGCGGTCTTCGGGCATATGGCAGAGAATGTCGAGGTCAGGTCCCAGATTGCGGAGCAGTTCGGCATAACGCTGCTGCACCTTGCGGGAGCTGCTGCCGACGCCAAGAATTTCTCCTACCAGTTCCGGCAGGGGAATCAGAGGACGCGCTTCCGGCTCGGCGGGGAGCGCGGGCGCCGCGTCGCGGTCGGCCAGTTCCCAGACGCGGTGGAGCACGCCGATGGTCAGCGGTTTGCCGCAGACCGGGCAGATATCGTTGAGCTTGTGGGCTTCTTCTGGTTCAAGGACGACGCCGCAGGCGCGATGCCCGTCAAGATGGTATTTTCCTTCTTCGGGATAGAATTCCATGGTTCCGAGGAAGCGGCAGTCAGGCGAGGCGTCGGGCGCGCGTTGCGCCGCGGCTCGCAGCGCGGCAAACATGGAATGGTAGGAGACGCGCCCGTCAAAGAGGTTGGCTTCCCGGCCGAGGTTGGCCCCGGAGTGCGCGTCGGAATTGGAAACAAGCGCGTAGCCGTCAAGGGCGCTGACAAGGCGGTTCATGGCAGGATCTGAGGAAAGTCCGGTTTCCAGCGCAAAGATATGCTGAGACAGATCCCCGAAACATTCCTCAATATGGTCAAAGCCTGATTTTGAGCCAAAGAGGGAGAACCAGGGGGTCCAGATATGGGCAGGCACCAGAACTGCGTCGGGTGATGTCTCCAGCACAATTTCCAGCAAGTCATGGGAATCGAGGCCAAGGATGGGGCGACCGTCGGAGGCGAGATTGCCGATATGCTCCAGCCGCTGCGAGAGTTTGTCCGCATCTTCCAGGGTGGGCACAAACACAAGGTTGTGAACTTTGCGTGTTTTCCCACCGCGTTTGTAGATGGAGCTTATTTCTGTTTGCAGGCAGAAGAGCGGCCCCGTAGTTTTTTGCAGAGGGGCATCTTGCATAAAGTCTAATGTTTCATGTGGAACATTAAGTTTGTAGAAGCCGCTTTCTTCGTCGAGGGTGAGTTGTTCGCGTAGTTCCGCACGCCATTGAGGGTGCGTGAAATCTCCTGTTCCAAGAATGTGAATGCCCTTGCATTGCGCCCATGCCGCCAGATGGCGCGGCGTGAGCTGCTTGCTGGTAGCGCGAGAAAAACGGGAATGAATATGCAGATCGGCAATAACGCTCATGATTGTCTCCCAAGAAAGGGGCAAAATTGAAGCGCCTCCGGAGTCCAGCGAGCATCTTTTTCCTGAGCGGAAGGATGCAGGTAGAGGGCTTCTTCCATATGTAGATCGTGGGCTGTTCCCTTGCGGGCCTCCAGGAGAATGCGTCCCGCAGGCTCTCCCTTGCGGGGGTGCACCGGCAACAAACGCCGGATTCCCAGATGATGGCGCGCGCAGGCTTCAAACAGGCGGGGCAGCATGCGGGCATCATAGATGCAGCAGAAATATCCTTTGTGCCGTGTCAGGGCGGCGGCGCTCTGACAGAAATCGTCCAGCGTTGCGTCCGTGTCCCGGCGTGCCGTTTCTACGAGCGCATGAGGGGATGTCCGGCCCTCCCGGCGCGTCCAGTAGGGAGGATTGGCAAGAATCAGGGCCGCCCCCTGCTTCCCGGACGGCTGTTCGGTCAGCCAGGTCCGGCAGCGGCGCAGGCATTCGCGCGTCGGCAGCGTGCCGCACAGCACATGCAGCCGATCCGCCAGGCCCAGTCGGAGAATATTTTCCTCTGCGGCCTGCGCCAGTTCCGGGCTGTGTTCCACTCCCAGCGCCCTGACATTTTCGTCCAGCAGGGCGACAGCCAGCAGCGCCGCGCCGACGCCGCAGCCCAGTTCCAGAACCGGCGCGCGTCCTGCCGGAGAAAGGGCATGCAGGCTGCGGGCCGCAAATGCCGCTAGCAGCAAAGCGTCCATACCGAAGCGGGCGCAGCCTTCGGGTTGCAGAAGTCCTGCGGGGAATTGCCGCCGCGCGTCATGGCTTTCCGTCAGGGCCTGTGAGAGCATAGCGAGTCCTGAAGAGAATGCTCGGCGATCAGCCTGAAGCTGGATCGAATGACAGGGAGAAGAGAGCGTTTTGCCTTTGAAAAAGGAAAACGCGAGGAGCGGCGGCACAGCGCCGCCCGGTCCGAAGAGAGAAGAAAAAACTGTGTTTTTCCCGCGGGACGACAGCCCGTATGGTTTGAAGCGCACAACGTTTCAAACTGGGAATGCTCTAAAAAGAAGGGGAAAGGGCCTCTGCGTAACCCTTTCCCCTGGAAACGCCGTTACAGAAGCGCGCCTTCCCAGTTGAACAGACTCTGGCGGCGGGCTTCGGGCAGGTCCTGCGGCGTATGCTCCTCCAAATGCGCAAAGAAGCTGTATCCTGCGGCGACAAGCTCCTGACGTTTGGAGGTCAGATCCAGCGGCCAGCCCGGATACAGCCAGACATTACCGCCATAGGTGCGGGCCCAGAAGATTTCCCCCTTGGGGCTGACAAAGGGCTCGTTGGCTTTGACGCCCAGCAGACCGAACCGGCTGATGCCCACAGGCCAGAAGCCGGACAGAACCATGCCCAGCGGCAGGGGGCTCTGGCGGGGCAGAGCAAGAATATCCTCGGCGGCCAGTTCGGGACTGATGAACGCGCCGGAAAAGCCCATGCGCGCCAGCACGCCCAGAGCCGGGGCATTGGCAATATTGCAGAAGGGGCCGGCCAGCAGATCCAGCCCTTCGCTTTCCTTGCGGGAGGCCGGCGCAGCGTCGGCGGTCATGTTTTCCAGCAGGGGCGCGGGAAAGAGATCGCGTTGCCAGGGCGCATTGCAGACAAAGTGACGCGCGCCCTCGCGACAGAGATGCGCTATTCTGCGGCGCAGTCCTTCCTCTTCTTCCGGCCAGACTACGGGCGGCAGCCACCAGCATATTCTGGGGGCAATAGTGCGGGAGATGTCCGCCGTGCGCGGGGACAGCCACAGGGCCATGAGCTGATTGCGGCTGCCGCGCGTTTCTCTGCCCTGCGGCAGACCGGGGCGCACGACCATATCCGGACGGGGACGCGCTTTGCCGCCCAAGGGGCGGGGCAGGCGGGGTGCCTCCTCGACCATGCGGGTAGGCCGGGCGGGCATGGCGTCGAGCCGCGCCTGCCAGTGGCGGAGCAGCTGCATCAGTTCCGGCTCGCGCCGGTCGATCAGAAAGACCGGGGTCCCGGCCTTGGGCGTCTTATGCTTCGGCAGGCGCAGTTGCAGCGTTCCGGCTTTGGGCGTGCGGCGGGTGACAGGCAAGGTCGCATGCCAGCGTTCGTCCTCGACGCCGATACGCAGATAGTCCTGCGGCAGTAATTCAAAATGCGGCTTGATGACGACCTGTCCTTCAGGCGTGATTTTTATCTTGCCCGCCAGCAGGCCGGAGCTGGTCTGTCCCGACGGATCCGTAGGAACAAGGTTGTCCTTTTGCGGCAGGAAACGCGCCCGGCTTCCGGGACGGCCCAGCGCCATTTGCAGAATGGCTTCCGCGTCCTTGCGGGCGCGGGGGGCCTGCGAATGATCGCGCAGCATGCGGTAGGCCGTCACCACATGATAAACATAATGCGGCCCTTTCTTGCGGCCCTCGATTTTCCAGGAGGTCAGATGGGGCACGCTGCGCAGCGTCTTTGCCAGAACGTCCAGCGAAAGATCCAGACAGGAGAAGAAACGCCCGTCGCGCCCCTTGCCGGTCTTTTGCGGACGGCGGTTGCGGTCCTGCGCCGGACGGGCATTGCGCCCGTCGCGTCCGTCGCGATTTTCCCGTTCGTTGCGATCCGCCTGGCGCTGCAGGGCCTGGGCCGCGGCTCCTCCCTGCCGGTAAACGCGGCGGCAGGGCTGCACGCAGCGGCCGCGCAAACCGCTCTTGCCGCCCATGTAGCTGGACCAGTAGCAGCGCCCCGAAACGCAATAGCACAATGCGCCGTGAACAAAACATTCCAGATCCAGACCTTCGGGGCAGGCTTCGCCCATGAGGCGGATTTCATCAATGGAGAGTTCGCGCGGCAGGATAACGCGATCGGCTCCCAGGGCTCTGGCTGTCAGCAGTCCTTGCGGATGCGTAATGTTGGCCAGCGTGGAAAGGAACAGTCCCCCTTCAAAGCCGGCCTGCCGGGCAATGTCCAGGAATGAAAGATCCTGCACAATGAGCCCGTCGGGGCTGACCTGGCGGGCCAGACGCGCAATCAGCCGGTAGGCCGCGGCAGGCTCGCCCGGTTTAACCAGCGTGTTCATGGCCACATAGACGCGGGCGTTTTCGGCGTGGGCCAGATCCGTCAGGCGGGACAGTTCCGCAAGGCCGAAATTCTCGGCCTGCATACGGGCCGAAAAATGTTTCAGGCCAAGATAAATGGCGTCCGCTCCGGCGGCAAGCGCCGCCAGAAAGGAAGGCGCGTCGCCGGCAGGCGCCAGAATTTCGGGAGTCACTTCCGCGGCGGCAGGGGCGGGAACTGCAAGATCAGGCATAATTGTAATATTCCTTGAACCACTTCACGAAGCGAGCAATGCCTTCGGCCAGAGGCGTTACCGGAGCAAAGCCAGTCAGGGACGACAGGGCGTCTATGCTGGCCCAGGTTGCTTCCACATCGCCCGGCTGCATGGGCAGCAGGTCGCGCTTGGCCTTTTTGCCCAGCGCTTCTTCCAGTGTGGCAATAAAGTCGTTGAGTTCGACAGTCTGATTGTTGCCGATATTGAAAATGCGCCAGGGGGCGGAGCTGGACGCCGGATCGGGCTGTTCGGCATTCCAGTCCGGCGTGCGTTCCGGCGGCAGGGGCAGCAGACGCACCACGCCTTCCACAATATCGTCGATATAGGTGAAGTCCCGGCGCATGCGGCCTTCGTTGAAAACTTTGATGGGCTCGCCGCGCATGATGGCATGAGCAAAGAGCTGCAGCGCCATGTCCGGCCGCCCCCACGGCCCGTAGACCGTAAAGAAGCGCAACCCCGTGCAGGGAATATTGAACAGATGGCTGTAGGAATGCGCCATGAGTTCATTGCTCTTCTTGGAGGCCGCGTAGAGGCTTACCGGATGATCCACGTTGTCATGTTCCGAAAAGGGCTGATGCGTGTTCAGCCCGTAGACGGACGAGGACGAAGCAAAGACCAGATGCTGCACGCCCGTCTGGCGGCATCCTTCAAGAATATTGCCGAAGCCCACCAGATTCGAGGAAATATAGGAGGCGGGATTGATCAGGCTGTAGCGGACGCCCGCCTGCGCGGCCAGATTGACGACATGGGTGAAACGCTCCTGCCGGAACAGTTCCGCCATGCCAGCGCTGTCGGCCAGATCCTGCTTTTTGAAGCGGAAGTTCCGGCATTCTGCCAGCTGAGCAAGACGGTCCTCTTTCAGACGGACATCGTAATAATCATTGAGATTGTCGATGCCCACGACCGTATGCCCGTCCGCTGTCAGACGGCGGGAAAGGTGGAAGCCGATAAAACCGGCGGCGCCGGTAACAAGCACATGCATAGCGTTCTCCTTCTGCGTCATGAACGGGTGCGCAAACGGCAGGGCGCAGGGCGCATGCCGACGCGCTGCCGTAAGAAGGTACGTCAGAAGCCCGGCGCGGGCAAGAGGACTTGTGAGGGGCGGGCAAGGCGGCTATTATGAGCATGTTGTCATCAACCTTTTGCGAGGGTAGCAGCTTGGATAAAAGTTCCCTGCCGTCCCACGGCATGCGTGCCGACGCGGGCTGGAGTTCTGCGCGTCCGGCGTCCCGTTTGTATCGTTCCGATCCTAAAAAGGACGCCATGTGGTATATGTTCATTGCGGTCGTTCTGCTGGAACTGGCCGTGGCTGTGGTGGCCATGCTTTGCGGCATTATGCGGGCCGAACCCGCCGTTCCCGGCGGAACGCCGGTGGTGCAGTTCCCCTGGCTGGGCTGGATCGTCGGCGCTGTCGTCGCGCCCGTGGCGCTCTTTCTGCTGTTGCAGCTTTCCAGTCTGGTGCTGAGCAAGGCGCTGGACGGCTCCGTGGAGGCCGCGCCGGATGCCCCGGACGCTAACCTGGTGCCGCAGCGCGTCCGGCGTTTCTATGCCTGCGTTCGCCATGCGCCGGTTGTCGTGCTGCTGGTCTGCCTGCTGCTGCTGGGCGCGGCCATGATTTTCCTCGGAGATTTCTGGGAAGCCGTGCGTCTTGCGGGCGGCGCGCTGACGCCCTATGTGCCGTGGTTTGTGGGCGGCGCCGCCGCTTTCCTTGCCGTGGGCTATCTGGGGCGGCTGTTCTTTGTATTTCGCCATCGCCAGATGGAGCAGGAATACGCCTTCCGGCGCGAAGTGCTTGAAAAGACAGGGATTGTTCTGGTCAGCAAGAACAGCGTTCCGCTGGCGCCTTCCGGTCAGGGGCTCGAAGCTCTGCCCGGCGGCGGCTATCAGCTGACGGATTCTCCGGCTCTTCCGCCCGCCGCATCGCCGGAAAATCCGGAAAGCCCGGCAGCCCCGGCTGACGATGCCGAGGATGTGGTCGACGTGGACGACACGGACGTGCGCCCCGCGCCACCGGCAAAATAGACTTTGAGCCGCGCGTGCGACTTCTTTAAACACGTTGAGAGGCTGTTCCGGCTGCATAGCCGGAGCAGCCTCTGTCTTTTCAGGAGTATCAGTCGCGCAACGGGCGTCAGAGCATTTTCAGTTTGAAACGCTGCGCGTTTCAAACCATACGGTCTGTTGTTTCATGGAAAAAGCGCGGTTTTTCCGCTCGCTTTGGGCCAGGGGCGCTGTGCTGCCGCCTCGCGTTTCACCTTTTTCAAAGGTGAAACGCTCTAAACGACGTTTCGGATGATGGTAATGGCCTTGTAGGGGGAAATTCGCTCTCCGGCCTCTTCCACCGTGACGCCCTGCCGTTTGGCCAGCGAACGCAGGAGGCGGATATCTGGATCATCGTATTGGCGCACAATGACATGATCGGGCACACGACGAAGCAGCGCCCGCGTGGCTTCGGCAATTCCGGGCTTAATCCGGTTCCGGCTTGTGACCCGATAATCGCGCATGACGCCCTGTATGAGCTCTGCCGAGCGCTGGCGCAGTTCGGCCTGCCGCCGGGCGTTGCTGACCGCGGGCCGCTGGCGCGCTGCCGCCGCCATCTCCGCTGTCCAGAGAGAAGAGACGGTATCCACAAAGTCCCGGCTCTGGTCAACGGCGCGCAGGGATTCCCAGATCATGCACTTGTGCAGGCCGTCCCCGGCCCAGAGAGAACGGGAAACAAGTCCGGCGACAGGGGCTCCCAGCAGACCGAAGGGGATCAGCCAGTCGTCGCAGGAAGCGGAAAGCCAGCTGACGCCGCAGAGATCCGCCAGCACAACCAGACGCGGCGCGCGTCCGGCATAACCGGGGCGATCCCTCAGGGAGCGGGACAGTTCGCCGCTGATGGCCCCCTTGCCTGTCCAGCCGTCCACAAAATAGATATTTTCCGGGGGGCATTCCTGTTCCACAAGCGACAGCGCCGCGGTATCCAGACCGCGATCGCGAATGATGCTGACGCCGTAGTGCCGAACATCCCTGCCCAGCAGGCGCAGAGCCCGCCGCAGCAGAACGCCCAGAGGGCAGCCTGCGCGCACAAGGCTGACAAGGCCGATGGGCCCGTCGGCCTGCGGCTGCGCGGCAATGGCCGCTGCCAGGGCCAGCGATTCCCTGGCAAGGCGATCCCCGTTTTCCTGCAGAGCCGCCCGGTAAATTTCCAGATGCTCGCGCGAGGGGGCGCGTTCTTCGCTGAGCATGTCCGAATAGTGGCGTTGCCCGCTTTGCAGATAATATTCCTTTTGCTCTACGGGGGTCAGTTCGACGTGCGCGCGGCGCAGCAGAAAGGAAATATCCTCAGGAGCATAGGAGCCGGAAAAGGGAGCCGGTGTCGCGGTCTGCACGATTATTCCTCCGGCAGAAGGCCGCGGAACGCTTCTGCCAGTTGACTTTTTTGCGGTACGCCCCACCAGTCGCATTCCGACAGAAAGGGGAGATCGCTCAGACTGTCTCCCAGGCCGATCGCGGGGATCGCGGGGTCATTGCGCAATTTTTTCAGCACATAGCGCAGTGCGGAAGCCTTGTCGATGCCGCGCGGCAGAAGACTGATGTTGTTGTCATTGCCGGAAAGCGCATACGCGGAAAGGTCCAGCCGCGGGAACAGCTCGTTCTGGATGGCATAGAGTTCATGCAGGCGCGAGCTGTCGCGATGCTTCATGACAATATAGATGCCGATTTCGTATTCGAGATTTATTCTGACAAAGGCGTCATAGCCGCGCGATGCAAAAAACAGCGAGCAGCGGCGCGCCAGTTCCCGCATATCCTGCTGAAGCGGCATGACAATGCCCGCGACATGCTGTTGCCAGACGGCATCGACACGGCCTTCGGGGTCGAGGATGACGGCCCCGTGCGTCGCAATGCGCCATGAACGAAAAGGAATGCCGACGCGCTGCAGCTCCTGCGTCCCGCGGCCTGTGACGGGGACAAGACAGGCATGGCTGTTGAGCCATGCAATCAGGTTCTGCTGACGCCGCGTCATGAAGGAACGCGGCGCGCCCTGGCGATCCATGGCGGCCGCAACAGCGCCGGCGCGTTGCGCGGGCGTCATCTTGCGCGCTGTCTGAAAAACGGTGTCGTCGAGATCTATGAAGAACAACGGCGGGGGCGGGTTGGTTTCAGGCACGGGCATACTCCAGCACGACAGCTTTCCGGAGATAGGCCAGAAGCGCGGCATCCAGCGTTTCCGCGCCTGTTTCGCAACAGAGATAGATGCTGTCGTAGTCTTGCGGATCGACATTGTACAGATAGTTGACGATGCCGAAACCGTAATTGTCTTCATGTTCCAGGCGGCTGCGGATGGCCAGTCCGGGCTTGATGGGAGAGCGCGTCGTAGCGCCAAAGCGGACGCGGCAGCCCTCCTGCTCCAGTCGTTCGGCCAGAAGGAAGGGCGGCCAGACAAATTCGCCTGTCCCCAGCACCAGAACGCGCCGTCCCGCCGTTTCCCGTATCTGCGGCCAGGGATCGGGCGGCATAGCCCGCATGCCGAAGCGTCCCCAGTCCTGCCGGTCGGCAACGGCGGCCTTGCCGCTGCCCTGCCGCATGCGCGGCGGGAAGGGCGTAGGGGAATGCCCCTGCGCGGCAAACCACTGCCAGGAGCCCCGCAGCAGGCTGACGGTCTCTCCGGGCCAGGGAAAAGTCTTTCGGACGTCGTCGGGGCTCCAGTCCATGATGACAACGCGCGTCACCCGCTGTAACGGAAGGCCCGCGGCGCGCAGGGATTCGCAAAGATGCAGAAATGTGTTGCCGGTGGTCATTTCGTCGTCAACGGCTACCAGGTGGATCGGCTTTGTTCCGAGTTCCGCAAGCGCGGGACGGTACAGAATATGACTGGCGGCGTGACTGTGATTTTCCTCAAAGGCGGCAAGAACAGGCGCATCGAAAACGTGTCTTGTGCTGGTCAGATAGACGCCGTCCGGGCAGCGTTTGCAGCAGGAGCGAAATACGCCCACGCCAAGCGCAACGGCTGTTTCCGCCATGCCGACAAAGAGCGTCTGCATATCGTCGGGCAGGATGATATTGTCGGCAAGGCGCTGATGTATGTCGCGCATGACTGCGGGAGAGACGGGAATATGCCGTCCCAGCACCTTGCTGACAAAGAGAAAGGCGCGGCGGGGATTCTGGCGTTCCGCAAAATCGAAGAGGGTCTGAGGGGGCAGATCGGCGCGTTCTATATGCAGTTCGAGCCGTCCCGCGGCGTAGTTCTGAGCCAGAGTTTGCATGAAGATTCCTGAATATGCAGGGAGCGGCCCAAGGGCCGCTCCGAAGAGACGCAGGCCCGGCGAGAGCGCGCAGCCCGCAGCAGCAGGGGGCATGGCGGGGCGCAAGCGCACAGATCCGCCGCAACGAAGGCGCGGGCTTCGGTTGCGGAGCGGAGGGGGATTTCTCCCCCTCTGGAAACTGCGCCCGGACTTAGTGCGTTTTTAGTTTGTAATGCTTCGCGTTTTTAATCCTACGGCTTTTTTCGCCCGCTTCGGGCCGGACGGCGCTGTGCCGTCGCCTCGCGATTTGCTTGTTTCAGAGTCTGAACGCTCTAGACGTTGACGCCGAAGTTGCGGGCGAGGGGACCGAGCCCGCCGTCGTAGCCCTGGCCCACGGCCCGGAATTTCCATTCGTTGTTATAGCGATAGACTTCGCCAAAAATCATGGCCGTATTGGTGCTGGCGTCTTCGCTCAGATCAAAGCGCGCCACTTCCCGGCCGGTTTTCTTATTGACAATGCGGATAAAGGCATTGGAAACCATGCCGAAATTCTGGCGGCGCTGATCGGCTTCGTGGATCGTGACGGTAAAGGCCAGCTTGGCGACATCGGCCGGGACCTGCGAAAGTTCGACGTTGATTGCCTCGTCGTCGCCGTCGCCCTCGCCTGTGCGATTATCGCCGGTATGCGCGACGGAGCCGCAGTTCGACTTCAGATTATTGTAAAAAATGAAGTCGCTGTCGCTGCGCACTTTGCCGCTGTCGTTCAGCATGAAGCAGGAGGCGTCCAGATCGAAGTCGCTGCCGTCTGTGCTGCGGGCATCCCAGCCCAGCCCCACGGTGATGGATTCGATGCCGGGTTCTTCCTTGCTCAGCGAAACGTTTCCGCCTTTGGAGAGAGATACGGACATTGCTGCCTCCTTCTTTTAGAGAATGCTCCTGATGGGATTTATCATGTCTGCAACCGTCGTCCCGCTCATGGATTCGCCCACGGCATGCATTTTCCATTCGCCGTTATGGCGATAGAGCTTGGCCATGATCATGGCGGTGAAGGAGCCGCCGCCGCTGATGGTGTATCTGGCTATTTCCTGATTCCGATCGTCGACAAGACGACAATAGGCATTGGCCACCTCGTCAAAGGTCTGGCCGCGGTAGCTGCTTACGGTAAAGACCAGATAGTGGATCGTGTCCGGGACATTGCTCAGGATCACATTGATGATTTCGTCATCGCCGTCTCCCTCGCCGGTCAGGTTGTCTCCCGAATGCCGGACGCTCCCGTCCTTGCTGGCAAGCTGGCCGAAATAGACGACATCGACAGGCTGCTTGTCGGCGTCGAACATGACGCAGGAGGCGTCGAGATCTATGTCGCCGCTCCCCATAAGACGCCCGAAAAAGCCTCCCTTCTGGGCGGCATCCCAGCCCAGGCCCATGAAGACTCTGTCAAGAGGATGATCGGCTTCCTTGGCAAGAGAAATTTTCTGGCCCTTTGTCAGATTGACACCCATACGGAATATCTCCTGATTATTGGTGGAAGTTCGGAGAACGAAGCAGGGGCCTGGAATCGCGCCCCGGCTTCGGGCCGGGAGGCGAAAAAGCCGCGCCGACATGGCCCTGCGGCAGGCCGGCGCGGCATGAGAAACGCGGGAGCGGCTATCCTGCCGCGCTTCCTGAAGCGATTTCAGGTTGAAAGGCGTTGCGGTTCAAACCATACGCCCTGTCGTTTTGCGGAAAAAACGTGTTTTTTCCGCTCGATTCTGGCCGGGTGGCATTGTGCCGCCGCCTCGCGTTTTACTTTTTTAAAAGGAAAACGCTCTAGACGTTGACGCCGAAGCCCCGCGCCAGCGCGCCGAGCCCGCCGTCGTAGCCCTGGCCCACGGCGCGGAATTTCCATTCGCCGTTATGGCGGTAGAGTTCGCCAAAAATGAGGCTCGTATTCGTGCTGGCGTCTTCGCTGAGATCGAAGCGGGCCAGCTCCTTGTCGTCCTTGGCGTTAACGACGCGGATGAAGGCGTTGGACACCATGCCGAAGTTCTGCTTGCGCTGTTCGGCTTCATGAATGGTCACGGCAAAGGCAATCTTGGCCACATCGGCGGGCACGGCCGTCAGCTGGACAGCCACTTTTTCGTCGTCGCCGTCGCCGGCGCCGGTCAGATTGTCGCCCATGTGCTGCACAGAGCCGCATGCCGAAGCCTTGTTGTTGTAGAAAATGAAGTCCGCGTCGGAACGCACCTTGCCCTCGGCATTCAGGAGGAAGCAGGAGGCGTCCAGATCGAAGGCGGCTCCGTCAGTGGCGCGCACATCCCAGCCGAGGCCGACGGTGACGCTTTCCAGACCGGGGGCTTCCTTGCTCAGAGAAACATTGCCGCCTTTTACCAGAGATACAGACATGTTCTTTTCCTTTGGGAGGCCAGGTTGAAAGGAATCCGGCGCGCGCGCCTCCGTTCGCTGCCCGGATTGTTCGGGGACATCGCAGTCAAAGTCGGACGCGGACAGACGCAGCTCCGCGCACAGTTCGCGGACAGCGCGTTTTTCGCCGGCGTCAAGGGGACCGTCGCTCATGGCAATGAGAACGGCCACGCGCACGAGCAGGCGCGCCTGATTGTCCTTGCCGCGCAGCCTGCCGACTTTCTTGAGCGCCTCGATTTTGCCGATGGCGGCGTCAGGCGCAAAGGTGTCCGCAATGCTGTTGAAAACCTCGATGATCTCCGCTGTGGAGAAGCAGCGCAGATCCTCTGAAACCGAAATGTAGTCGTAGAGTTTTTTCTTTTCCTGCGGGCTGATGCTGCCGTCGGCGGCGGCGATGAGCACGGCCCCCGCCATGATGCCCTCAAGAAATGTTCTGTTGCGGAAGCGGTTGATTTCCGTCGCAAGCCTGCCGCGTCCGGCGGAAAGCGTCTGCTTGAGGCAGTCGAAAATGTTCATTCTCTCTCCTTGCGCTGCGGGGAAGGGGAGGTGGGCTTTTCTCCAAAGATTTTTTGCCGATCCAGAATATTTTTTGCCCAGCGGGAATGGGTCGTCGGCTCGCACATGGCGTTATCAAGGCGGAAGACGGCTTTTTCGCTGGTCAGAATGGCGCGAGCGGCGCGGACATCCTCCGGCGCCACGCGGAAGGCATCCCGGATAACGCGCATTTGTTCGGGATGAATGGCCGTTTTGCCGCAGTAGCCGTGCATGATATCCCGTTCGAGCTCCCGGAGCAGCAGCGCTTCGTCGTCCAGAATTTCAAATACCGGCGCCGACAGCGCGAAGCCGAGAGGCAGAAAGGTTGTCGCCAGCATGGCGAGCGTTGTTCCCAGCGGGCCCTCGTAGAGGATGTGCCGTCTGTTGCGGCGCACGCCGAGCAGGTGCTGCAGATCGTTGCCCCCGACGCGCAGGACAAGGATGCGGTCCCGGCAGGGACTTTGCAGCAGAGCTTCCGCCAGATGACGCATAGCCTGAGGATCAAAGACTTCCGCTGTCTCCAGCGTCGGCAGCCACCAGGCCGGAACCTGGCGCAGACAGGCCTCCCAGACGGGCAGGCTGTCAGGGGCAAACTTAGGCAGAACATATCCCGCTATGCCTTCCAGTCCTCCCCGTTGCAGCAGGGCGGCGAGGTTGGCGTTGTTGCGCGGGCGCACGAATACGGCGGGAAGCCCGTCGACGCCGCGCGCCGCCTCCAGAAAGCGGGCGATACAGGCCATGCCGCCCGGCACTTCGTCTTCCCGAATAGAGTCTTCAAGGCAGAGAGTGACGGAAGGCAGAAAGGAATATTTTCCCCCCAGAATCTTTTCCATGAAGTTCCATGCCGTGGAGGGCACATAGAGCGTTGAACCGGCAGCATAGGGGGAAATTTGTTTCATCTGGCAACTCCGCGCCTGTCTTACTTGCTGCCGGCCTTCCAGCGAAAGCCCCAGCCGAAGGCGCGATCCATATCTCTGTGATCCCTGAAGTAGCGGTCGAGGCGCTCAATGCGCAGCTGGCCGCCGTTATTGATGATGCGGGCGATGGCGCACATGGGGAGCGTGTCGTCGCCTTCGCTGAGGCGGGTTTCTATTTCCGGTTGGCCGGCAATATCCAGCCGCACGACGGCATCCGTGGCCTGCCAGTTGGGCACGCCGGAATAGATAAAAGTAAAAATAAGAACTTCCGCGATTTCGTCCAGTCGATCTCCGTTGATGTGAATCCACTCGCCGTCCTGCTGGCTGCCGGTGCGGTCGTCGCCCAGGAGTTTGACATAGGGCGGCCGATCGAGTTCGCCAAAACGGCCTCCAAGCGCCTGGATGATGGTCTGTTCTCCATTGCGGAGGCGAATGTAGGCCGCAAGATCGAGATCTATGCCGTTATTTCTTCGGAAGATACGCGAAAAACCTCCCCCCGCGGCGGCGCGGGGCGACTGGTTCCAGTTGAGATTGACGCGGAAAATCCCTTTGCCGACAGCGTGCTTGTTCAGATCTATGCGCGGAGCGGCCTTGGTGAGAACCACCTTTGAAAGATTGACCGTCGGCGCGGAGCTTGCGGGCTCGCCGTCATCGGCAATATCCACGCCGTAGTGCTCGGCCAGGGGTTTGAGCCCTCCGCGGAAACCCTGGGCAACAAAGCGGAATTTCCATTGTCCGTTGCGGCGGTACAGCTCGCCGAGAATGAGGGCGGCTTCATCATGTCCGGCCGTGTCAACGCGGCAGGTCAGGAGGCTGGCGTTCCCCTGAAAAATTTCCAGCGTAAGGCTCTTGAGACCGGCTACGGTCGGGAAATCCGAGGTAACCGCAAAGGCAATCCGCGCCACGTCGGCATGCAGTCGCGCCGTATCAACGCGGAATGTCCCTGATGCCGCATCGAGAGCAAGCTCTATCGTTTTGTCGTCATTGCTTTTTTGTCCATAAAAGACAAAATCTTCATCTTTGCGGGTTTTACCGTCGGCAAAAAGGCGGAATGCGGAAAAGTCTGCTGCGGCTCCGGCTTTGACAACAACGGAAAGCGGCCCCGCCGGAACAGCGCAATTTTGTCCCGGAACAAGATTTTGGCTCATGGCACCCCCTGAAAGACAGGCAAACTATGGCGCATCCGCAACCTGATTGCGAATATGCTGGTGAAATGTCTTACAATACGAAATGCGACAGGATATTCCCGCAGGCTGCGAAATGCGGATTCTACTCTATTAGTATAGCAGTTCGCGCCTGATTCGACAACGGGGTCCAGAGCGTTTCATACGGCCTGTCGTTTCGCGGAAAAAGCGCGGTTTTTCCGCTCGCTTTGGGCCGGGCGGCGCTGTGCCGCCGCCTCGCGTTTCACCTTTTTCAAAGGTGAAACG
>CALVHG010000067.1 GCA_944327285.1 uncultured Desulfovibrio sp.
TGGTGGGAAGAAACGCGCCTGCGCGGTCACGCTCAGGGTCTGGCCGAAGGTCGCGCGGAAGGACTTGCGGAAGGTCGCGCGGAAGGGATGGAAGCCGGTCGCGCCGAGGGCCGCGCGGAAGGACTTGCGGCGGGACTGAAGACCGGACGCAGCGAGGGCCTGTCCACGCTGCGGCTGACGCTTCAGGATTTGCTGGCGGATCGCTTCGGAGAGACGGCCGCCCCTACTGCCGAAAGCATGAACGACATCACGGCGCTGGACGACATGCGCCGACTGGCGGCGTCCGTCTACCGGGTGCCGTCGCTGGAGGCCTTTCTGGAACTGCTGGAGGAAATCCGCAGCCGGAACGTGCAATAACCGGCCTGTCTGAACCTGGAGCATTTTCAGTTTGAAACGCTGTGCGCTTCACACCATACGGCCCGCCTGTTTCCCCTGTGTTTCGGGGAGCAGGCGGGCTTTTTCGCTTCTCCCGGTCAGACGCGCCTTGTTAGCGCATGTTAGTCTGAAACGCTGCGCGCTTCAGACCATACGGCCTGTCGTTTCGCGAAAAAACGCGCTTTCTCCGTTCGCTTCGGGCCAGGCGACGCTGTGCCCCGCCCCGCGTTTCGCCTTTTTCAATGGTAAAACGCGCTGGAAAACGTCACGCCCGCCGCCGACTCCCGGCCTCGATGCCCACCCCCCCTATGCTCGCACATTCCAGATACACACAAAAGGCGCGGCCCGATCTCAAACAGCGCCACGGAGACGCCGTATGACGGAACTGAAGTTCGGCACGGAACCGCTTGTGTATGAAGAGAAGGGAGACATCCTCCTCAACTACTGTTTCAGCATAACGCTCTACTCTCTCGACATGTCCGCGCCGCAGCAAAAAGAAGCCGTCCTCGCCATTTTCGACGACTATCGCGCGCTCTACGGCTCGCGCATGCGCTGGGCCTTCGTCCAGTCCGTCGCCGCCTCTGCATGGCAGCCCGTCACAGACACGGACAGGCGCATAACGTCCGCCGCCTGGATCAGAGACGAGCCGGAGGTCGAAGGCTATTGCTTTCTTTTGCACGGCGGAGCGAAACGGCATGATGCGTCGGACGTGTCCTTCATGGCGCTGGCCGAGGACTGCCTCGGCGTGGACGACCATGATCTCGGCGTTCTCAGCTGTCGCTTTCCTCTGGCCGACGCGCGCAGCGGCAGGCTGAATCTGCCCGCCCTCATGCGGCGCTGGTGCGCCCTGCTCAGGCCCTGGCACGGCCGCGGCGGCTATTCCGCGGGCGTGTGGTACGGCAACGGCGTACGCTCCCGGCTCTGCAACCGACTGTCCCTGATGCTCCTGCGCTATCCCGGCCTGCAATACGACACCATGACGGAAGCCTACTACAGCGTTCGGCTTCAGACCGGCCTGTACCACGGTCCGCGCTGTGCGGACTGGCTCATCGCCCTTTCCGATCCTTTTTTGCAGGCGCTGGGCGGACTGGACGCCGTAACCGACGCCATGCGCCCCTGCCCGGTGCTGCCTTACGAAGGCGGAGCCGTGCTTCAGGCGGGCGACGCTCCCGGACTGGGCAACAACGGCGACCCCGCAAGCCTGCCTGATTATCTGCGTCTGGGCCGCGTCATAAAACCCGTGCGCGCCAGAAGGCTTGGCCACAACATCTGCGTTTCCGTCCCCGGCATCCCCAACAGTTTACGAGAAGCGCAGGGCCTCAACGCCAGATGGCGCGCGCCGCCGCTGACGTTCGCCCGCGCTTCCGCCCTTTTCCGGCATGTTCCTTTGCCGCGCAGCCCGCCCGCCCCGGCGGGCTTTTTTCGTGCCCGCTGCAAGAACAAGGCAAGTTTTTGAAAGGATTGTCTCTGCCCTTTTCCACTTCGGGATGCCAGACTTTCCCTCAACAGGAGCACTCGGCATGACAAAAGAATCAAGGGAAACAACAGGAACTTCCTCCGGCCGCAAGCTTTCTTCGCTTGCGGGAGCCTGCATCCTGCTGACGGCACTGCACGGGACGCCCGCCGCAAAAGCCGCGGATGCCCCGGAACCCGCAAGGGCAACTACGGTGCGCATTGCGCAGCTGGACATAAAGCCGGAATTTCTTGAAGCCTTTACCGTTGCCGTAAGGGAAGGCATGGAAACGGCGCTGCGCGTCGAACCGGGAGTGCTTGCCATCTATGCCGTTGCCGACAGGCAGAACCCCGCAAAGCTGACCTTCTTTGAAATGTATGTTGACGACGACGCCTATGAACGGCATCGCAACACCCCGCATTTTCAAAAATATTTTCATACCACGAAGCACATGATCGCGCGGCGGGTCCTGCTGGAAGCCGTGCCGGTGGAACTGCGGGACAAGCACGCCGCGAACAGCGGCCTTGCGGGGAAATAACTGTTTCCCGGAACAGGTTGCCGAGAAGCGCCGCGCATGCCCGCGGCATTCTTTCAGGGAGCGGAATCATGGAACAGCGCACACAGCATTTTTCCCGTCGGAATTTCATCAGAACCGCCGGTCTTGCGGCGGGGGGCGCGCTGCTGTCGCACGCCCCGGCCCCGGCCGAAGGACGGACAGCGCCCGCCGACGCTCTGCTTGACGGAGCGTGCGACATTCACGTCCACGCCGCGCCGGACTCCCGCCCGCGCTCCGTCAGCGAGCTGGGCTTTGCCCGCGCGGCCCAAAAGGCGGGCTATCGCGCCGTCATGTACAAATCCAACGACTGGAGCTGTCATGACAGGGCCTTTCTTGTGCGGGAGGCACTGCCCGGCTTTGAGGTTTTCGGCAGCGTCATCATGAACCGGCTGCTGGGCGACCGGGTAAACGTTCACGCGGCGCGGCAGGCGCTCAAAACGACCGGCAACCTGTGCCGCTGTATCTGGATGCCGACGCAGGACGCCGCGTATCAGTGCGCCCGCGAGCAGCGCGGGCCGGGCATTCCCGTTCTGGACGCATCGGGCAGGGTGCTGCCGGAGGTCGTGCAGGTTATGGAGATCTGCGCCGAGGCGGACATCATTTTCGCCACCGGGCACAGTTCGCCCGAAGAAAGTCTCGTGCTGGCGGAAAAGGCCCGCGAGGTCGGCGTCGGCAAGTTTGTCGCAACTCACGTCAACTCGCTTATCTGGACTATGACGCCGCAACAGATAGAGCGCGTTGCCGTTCTGGGGGGCTACGTGGAAATCTGCTGTCTGCCCTGCTTCTGGGGGCCGGACACGCCCCTGCCCTGGCCGCCTCAGCCTGCGGCGCGTCTGGCGGAATTTGCCCGCGTCGCCCCGGATCGAACCTTTCTTTCCACAGACATGGGGCAGGCCGGACTGCCCGATCCGCTGGCGGGCATGCGCGACGCCGCCGCGTCCCTGCTGGACTGCGGCCTGCCGCGCGAGCAGCTGGATCACATGATTAAAACCCTGCCCGCCCGGCTGCTGGGTCTGCGCCAGAACGGGCAATAGCGCGTCGTTTTTCGGGGGGAAGGGAAACCCCTTACGCGCCAGCTAAGGGGGTTTCCCTTCCCCCCAAACAACTAAGGAGTTTTTTGATGGACAGACGAACCTTTCTCAAGGGCTCGGCGGCGCTGGCGACAGCGGGAAGCGTCCTCGGCGCGGCCTCGATTTCGGACATCCGGGCGGCGGCGCAGCGTCCCGAAAACATCCGCAACTACCACCCCGACATGCGTTATCGCCCTTACGGACTCACCGGCGTGGGCGTTTCGGCGCTGGGGTTCGGCATGCTGCGTCTGCCCATGCTGGCCGACGGCAGGACCGTTGACGAAACGCAGACCATCCGCATGGCGCGCCATGCCATTGATCGCGGCCTGAACTATGTGGACACAAGTTATGTCTATCTGGATGGCCAGAGCGAAAATGTGACCGGCAAGGCCCTGTCCGGCGGCTACCGGGACAGGGTCTATGTCACCTCCAAGGCCCCCTGGTGGCTCATGGAACGCCCCGAAGACTTTGAACGCTTCTTTGACGAGTCGCGCCGCCGTCTGCAAACGGACGTCATCGACTTCTATCACATCCACATGATCATGCACCGGGGCTGGAAGGAAAAGGTCATCCCCTTCCGGCTGATTGAAAAAATCGAAAATCTCAAGGCGCAGGGCAAAATCCGTTTTTCCGGCTTTTCCTTTCACGATAACGTGACGCTGTTCAAGAAAATCGTGGATGCCAATGCGGACTGGAATTTCTGTCTCATTCAGCAGAACTATCTGGATACCGAGCATGAAGCGGGGCTCGTAAGCCTCAAGTACGCCGCCGCGCGCGGTATGGGCGTGGCCATCATGGAGCCTCTGCGGAACGGTTTTCTCGTGACGCCCCCGCCGCAGGTGCAGGCCATCTTTGACGCGGCCCCGCGCAGACGTCCGCCCGTGGAATGGGCGCTGGACTATCTCTGGAACATGCCTGAAGTCAGCGTTGTTCTCAGCGGCATGGGCTCCCTGCAGCAGGTGCGGGAGAACCTTTCCTACGCCTCGCGTTCCGCGCCGGGCATGCTGGACGCGGAAGACGTGGCCGTTATCGGACGCGCCGCGCGGCAGTACCGCGCCTTTGACGGCGTCATCCCCTGCACCGGCTGCTATAACTGCATCCCCTGCCCGCAAAATGTCGCCATCGGCTACCTGTTCAATATGGTTTACAATCAGTACAAGGCGGACGGCGATATCTCCAGAGCCCGGCGGCTGGTGCGCTACTCCATGTCGCCCGTCCAGCGCGGCGACACGCCGCAGGCCTGCGACAACTGCGGCCAGTGCCTCCCCAAATGCCCGCAGGGTATCAATATCCCCGAAGAGCTGAAGCGCGTGCAGCGCGAGCTGCGTCTGTAGCGGCGTAATGGTGGAGTTGTTTATTTATTGAGGGGGAGAGGGAAACCCCTTTGGAAAGGGGTTCTCCCTCTCCCCTACCCCCCTCTCCCTTCCTGAAACTTTTCTTATGGCAGACCGGCCTTCCCGGTCGCCCCGGCGCTTTCCAGTTTTCCGCCGTCCCCCGGCAACGCGGGAAAAAAGTTGAATACCGCCCTTTTTTTGCGTAGTCTGATCACGGCCTCCTTACCGGTCGGTAGTCCAGAGGACGCGCAGTCGCTCTGGCCGGTTAAGATGTACGCATCAGTCCGGGAGGGGGCCATCCCGCAACCACCGCCACCACCACGTATGCCTGCTTTCCAACAGGCATTTTTCTTTTTCTGCGCTCTTCCCTGCCCGTCGTATTCAGCTCGGCGTTTTAGAGCTTTTCAACTTAAAAAAAGGAGAAACGCGAGGCAAAACAGCGCTTTTTCCACAAAACGACAGGCGCAGGGTTTGAAATGCAAAACGTTTCAAACTGAAAATGCTCTGAAGGGCAAAAAAAATGCCGCCCCATGGTCGAGTGATGAGGAAACTACATCTTATCCCCGCCAAACAGGCGTCCCCTCGACTCTTTGGAGTCGGCAAAAAGAGCATGGCTGAAAAATGACGCTGAGGTTCAGCCCGGCCTTTGATTGACGCCGCAAGACTCCCGAAGTATAGTCATGACACTACCCCGGTTCGCTCGATCGGCGTGTACCACACTACCTTCGGGAAAGCGGTCCGTTTGGAGCGAATCGGGGTTGTTTTTTCCGTAAGTGCGTTCCTTCTCAAAAGGATAAGCCCGCGGCGCCGGGCCGGAAGGCGCGGCGGGCGTTTCTCTTTGAGGCGGAATGTACAGATTGACGCCGTCGCCGGAAGCAGTCATGCTATTTCTGGCCGGCGCGTTTGCGCTCTGGTCAAGCGACTTCGATTCCCCCGGTTTTGAGTCACCGGGTAAGTTTGAGAAGTCGCTTTTTTGTGCCCATGCGTCCACATCCGCATTGAGGTTGTAAAACAAATTTCCGTCCGCATCCTCCGCAAGCGTCAGCCCCACACGGCGCGGCATACCGTCCAGCACAACCTCCGTTTCCGCCCAGTGAAATCTAAAAAAGGCATCCTTTCTGTCTTTGCTCAACTCCTGAGACTGAAACAGTGTCGAGTTTTCGATGATCTCCCGCAAGCCGGAGAAGAGCTTCCATTTATCAATGTTCGCTCCGCCATAGGTATTTTTCTTCCACCCCTTGCCGGAAAACCGTACCGGCTTATCAAGCTGGGGCTGCTTAACCGGCCTGCCGTGCTCGCTCTCGAATTTCAGCGCGTCATAATATTTTTTGGCGGCGGCGACATCTTCCTTCAGCCCCGCCCCCTCCGGCACGCCAAGCTCATCACCGCGTATGACAACGGCAGGGCGTCTGCCGCTCTCCGGCGCCGCTTCCGTTTCGTCCTGAAAGAGGATGCGCCCCGTCCCGTCATTGACACCAAGGCGATCCCGGAGCATGTTCATTACAGCGCCCTGATTCGTGAGAAGTTCCGGCGTTTCGGCGGCGTCGTGCTTCTGATCGGTCCACTGTTCCGTTGTCGCTTCTCGCTTCGGGCGTGGTGCGAGCCGATCAGGAGACAATACCTGCGTCAGCTCGTGATCATAGAAACGATTGCCGTTGGTATCCTCACGCAGCACAAAGCCGACCACATACTCCTGCCCGTCAAGCCTGATCCTGTTCGCAAAGATATGCGACATGAGACCGGGCTTTTTCTGTATGGAGTCCAGATAGATGCCCGATTCGATAATCCGGGGAATGAACGGCACGGAACGCGCCAGCGTCTCGTCGAAGCCGTGAGAAAGGCTGGCCTTAATACCTCGCGGTGTAACCTGTACATTCCACCCCCGATCCGCATTGCGGACGGCCAGTCCATCAGGATAACTTTGCCGTGCCCATGCCTTGACCGCTTCGCGCAGGGCGTCGGGAGCGGCCTCAATAGCCTTTCCCTCACCGAAGAACAGGGAGCTGTCCGCCTCAATCGGCTCCAGAGCGGCAAAGCGCGCGGGAAGGTTCCCGTCTGCCCCTTCCGCCCCTGTTTCGTCCTGAAAGAGCGTGCGCGACGCGGCGTCGTCTTCCGCAAGAAACGTATCCGGCCAGCGGCAAAGGTCACGAGAGCGTTGATATCGGCAGGTTGACAGAACGCCGGATTCCGCTGCCGTAAATTGACAGGATCGTTTTCTGTTTATAGCTTGTTTCCGGAAGCGTTGGAGGGGACAACCAAAGGAGAATCAGCTCCCGAGCCGATGTCCCGCCGGCGTTTCCACCTCTGCCCGCTCACATAGCGGGCTTTTTTTGACCTGCTTCTCAAACCAGCCACTGTTTGGAATACCATTATTTTCTTTGGCATAGGCTCTCTTCAGCATGTTGGAGCGTTTTACCTTTTTCAAAGCTAAAACGCTCATGACGCGCCCCTGCGGCGTCATGGCTCTGGAAACCATGTCGTATTTTCTGCTGAAGCCTTCCACAGCGTAGACGTGGAAAGAACAAAAGAGACATATTCCCGTACAGATTGACGCCGTCGCCGGAAACGAACAGAATATCTTTGACTGACGCGCAAGCGTTCTGGTCAGGCTCCTGAGCCCCGGGGTGTATTGCCTGGATCGGTTATCGGGAGCTTTTATTTTTGCCCCCTTCCCGACACCGCCGCCGGGCGGAAAGGCATTCCAGATTTCCCGTCGGCAGACAGCTATATTTCATCACTGTTGCGGCGTCCTGCCGCAGTTTCCCGCTTTGGCCCGATAATGTTGCGTCAGGGGTTCCCTCCGGGGAATGATTGAGATTCGCGCTTTCCCAAAGCGGGATTTTTGTTTTTCTCAACGGGCACGCATGGCCGTTTCTCTTTTTCTTCCGCACGCCCTTTTCTCGGTCTGGACACATTCCGGACGCCCGTATATATAAAAAGCGCTCGCTGAGGGCCGGTCAGCCACGGGGAACCGCGGGCCATCGGAGTTACCAGCGAGCACCTTCTTTTTCCGCCTTCGGGCGTCCCGCGCCCTCTCCCTCCCCAGCGCGCTTTATCAGTACGGTAACGCGTTCGGTTCCCCGTCGTTTTCCTTCCGCCCGCCGTCCCCCCGGCAAGGCAGAGAAAATGCGCATCCTGATGAAACTGTATAAAAATCCCCTTAGAGCATTTTCAGTTTGAAACGCTGCGCGTTTCAAACCATACGGCCTGTCGTTTCGCGGAAAAAGCGCTGTTTTTCCGCTCACTTTGGGCCGGGCGAAGCTGTGCCGCCGCCTCGCGTTTCTCCTTTTTCAAAGGTGAAACGCTCTATGCTACCGGGGGACGGGCGAACAGGGGAAAGCCGCCGCGTTGCCACAATGCTCCATCTACCTGATCAAAGCGCGTTGGGGGAAGGGTGGGGGTTTGGGGGAGGGGAACGCCCCTTGCGCGCCAGCCAAGGGGGTTCCTCTCCCCCAACAATCCAGCCTCTCGCGCCAGCCGCGACCGAATGGCGGCCGCAGGCCGTGCCCGTTGCGACGAAGAAAGCTACGGGCATCGACAGCAGAGATAAGGGGTTTCTCTCCCCCCTTGTATATTCCCGTCCTTTCCTCGCTCGACACGGACGCGCTCAGGCGTCCAGCTTGCCCGGCGGCAGGAAGGGCCTCTGATCTCCGGCGGCTTTCAGGCGTCGTTCCGCGCGGCGCAGACTGCCGGGGCTCAGCCATTCCCGGACGTTGTTCAGCAGCGCGAACGTCACAATCCCCGAAAGCTCCCACCAGCAGCCGTTTTGCCTGTCCTCGGAAACGGACTGCCCGCCCGGCAGCGCGGGCCTGCCGCCGAAAAGGCTTACCTGCCCTGTAATAAACTCTCCCAGAATGCCGACGGCCCCGGAGCGGAGACAGCTCTCAGACCAGTCTGCTTTCTCCCGGAGAGCGCGCGGGGCCTGCCCGCGCGCAATCCCTGAACAGCGCGGCGGCATAACCGCAGGAAACGGCCAGCATGACAAGACCGACGACCGCGGGCATTTTACAGGGCCTGTCCGCTTCGGCGGCCGGTCGCGCCTCCCGCAACCAGCGGGGCGTGTCCATGATGCGCCGCAGATACGCGACGGGAAAGCCTTTAGCCCGCGCCATGAAACGCCAGAGCGCGCCCACGGACGTCCCCCGGCCCGCGTCCCGCGCTGTGCCCGGCGCGGCGTCGGGCGCGCCAATAAGTCTGTCCGTTGCCGCAGCCAGCAGACGCAGGGCATCCGCCCGCACGCTCTCCCGCAGACGGGCAAGCGCCGCCTCTTTGTCCGCGGCAAAACGGGCCGCCCGCAGGTCTTCCGGCAGCAGAGCTTCCAGCTTCGCGGCATCGGGCGGAACATCCAGCGGCAGAAAACAGCGCCGTCCCGCGTCATCCCCGGCGCACATGCCGCGCAGCGCGTCCCAGCGGGCCGCGTCCACGCCGTGCCTGTCCAGCAGAGCGCGCGCGTCCGGGGGCAGCGCGTCCAGAGCGCGATCCGCGACCTCCCCAAGATAACGCGACAGCCACAGACCGCAGGCCTCCCGGCCCAGTTCCGTAATCCAGTCAAGGCCCGTCCAGCGGAGCCGCCACTGCCGCGCATGCTGGATAAAGCCGACCGCATGCGCGCCGGTATCCCAGCCTCCCGCCAGACAGTCCGTCAGGGCGTCCAGAAAATCCGCGGCCTGCCCGGCAGCGGCTCGCCGCGCCGCTTCGTCCTCCCAGTTTTCAAGATAGCGCAGAACGCTTTCCCCGACGGCCTGCGGCCATGTTCCGCCGTCGCAACGGAGCCTCCGCGCCCTGGAAAAAGCGTCCTCCAGAGGGCGCATCTGTTTCCTGCCGAGCTGCTCCAGCGTACGGCCTACGCGCAGCAGAGAGGCCGCCTTTCCCCGCCGGGGAAAGACGCATTCCCGCCCCTCGCCCGCCAGCGCGTCCAGCAGCGTCACCGCAAGGCCGCCGGTCGGGCCGTCGGCATCGCGCATCATGGCGGCGTCCAGTTCCCGGCATTGCTTTCGCCGCGCCGCCGGATCGAGCGCCGGATCAGTCTGAATACGCGCGCTTTCATCGGCAAGCAGCCGCCGCAGAGCCGCTTCCGGGTTCGGCCCCAGCCGCTCCATGAGCGCGACCGCCCGCGCCATGCGCTCAAGAAAGAGCAGCGCGGCGTCAAACAGATTGCCCGCGCCGAAGCGGTCATTGTAGGCGACGGCATCCCGGCCGCTCTTGAAGAACAGCAGTCGGCAGTGTTCCGGCGCGGCGATTGCGCCGCCGGAACCGGCAAGAAAGGGATTCCCGCCCAGAGTCAGCGCCGCGTGCATGCCGGAAAGCACGTCCCGCACCCTGTCGGCATCGGCGGCATCCCGGCCGAAGGTGCGCTCCGCGTCCAGCAGGGGCAGCAGCTCCCTCTGCCAGATTTCCGGCCCGGCCCTGAACAACTTTTCCGCGTCGTGCAGCAGCGGCGTCCTGCTCGCACAGGGCCGTCAGCACGGCATCGTGAAAGGCCTTGTCGCCGCGCATCAGCCGCAGCACGCCGCCCCTGCCCAGATCGTCCGCGTCGATGCCGTCCAGATGCCGCGTCAGCGGATCGGCCCACGCGGCAAAGATTGCGCGCCAGCGTTCCCCCACGGGCTCACCCGCCCGCGCGGACGGACCGCCCGCCAGCAGCGCCGTCACGCCGTCGAGAAAGGACGCTCCCCCGGCCTGTGCGCCGCGAATATCCCGCAGAGCTTCGTCCCGGCGCACGGCGGACAGCATGAAGCGCCGCTCCTTCAGGCTCGCGCGCCGCGCGGCCCCCCTTCCTGCCCGACGGCGTCCGCCATGTCCGCCGCCGCGTCTTCCGTTGCGCCCGATGGTTCGATCATGTCCGCTCCTTTAGGCTTGCGATTTGTTTTTCTGGGAGAATTACTTGGAAAAACTCGCTTTTTCCGCAAAATGACAAGCCGTATGGTTTGAAAAGCACAGCATTTTAAACTGAAAATGCTCTAAGGGGCCGGGGGTTCCGGGATGCTCAAAACGTCGAGAATAATTGACAGAAACGGCGGCGTCTGACAGACTGAAACCAGTCATATGACTGGCCCCGTTATCGCCCGTCCGGTGTGAAATTGAAATCCCCGGGCCGGTATCTTCGTTTCGGAAGACCCCTGAAACGAAGGACGCGATGCGGGGCTTTTTTTGTGGGGAAAAGCTGCCCTCGTTGGCGCGCTCCCGCATGCGGATTGACGCCCGCGCCTTCCTCTGCCAGAGTGGAAGACACGGGAGAGGCCGCGCCCTCTGCCCGTATGGGCGATCCTGATTCCCCAGCATTTGAGACCGCTGGTAACTTTGAGGGGTCGCCCTTTTTTGCTCTCCAGCCATCGGCATCGGTATTGATGTTGACAGGGAGTTCCGTTTCGGTAACCTTGGTAAAGGCCTCTTGTCTCCGGGAGGAATGAGCAAAACTTTCCCCGGCAGTATCTCCGTAGTTAAGGGACTTGCCGCCATTGTGCGGGTTCTCTCTCGCGGAAGACACAAGAGGTTTTCTTTTTGGGATAAACCGTATTTACACCTGTCTCATCTTTGAAAACGGCAATAAGCGTCGAACTATCATGTCCGCCTTTGCGCCGAAAAACGACATATACGGTGTTTAACCCGTCGCCATTTTCTACCACCCAGCGTATTTCTTTCTTGCGCCGAAACGCCGGAGGCAGAACAATTGACAGGAACGGCGGCGTCTGACAGATTGAAACTAGTCATAGGACTGGCCCCGTCATCGCCCGCCGGGTGTGAGATATCAATCCCCCTGCTGGTATCTTCGTTTCGGAAGACCCTCGAAACGGAGGACGCGATGCGGGGCTTTTTTTATGGGGAAAAGCTGCCCTCGTTGGCGCGCTCCCGCATGCGGATTGACGCCCGCGCCTTCCTCTGCCAGAGTGGAAGGCACGGGAGAGGCCGCGCCCTCTGCCTGCATGGGCGGCTCCGAAACCCCAGTATTTGAGTCTGCTGGTAACGATGACGAGCCGCCCTTTCTTGTCCTCCCTCCTTCAATAGAGCAATTTCAGCTTGAAATGCTCCGCCCCCTGCCCCCTGTATCCGGGAACTACTTTTTCCGGGCCTCGCTGTCCGGAACCCCGGCAAGGCCGTCTTCCGTGCGGGCCGCCGTCTCTCCGGCATCAACCGCGCCCCGCTTCTCCACGTCCGCCAGACGCTGCCGCAGGCTCTCGTCCTGTCCGGCAAGCGCTCCGGCTTCCGCCTGTCGCGCCGCTTCCGGCGTCATACGCGACGGCGCCGGAGGTTCCGCGGCGGTCGAAAAATCAGGGGAAAGCCCGTCAATATCTTCCACATGCAGGTTGACGCCCGCGCCTTCCTCTGTCAGTCTAGAAGTCACAGGAGGGGCCGCGGCCTCTGCCTGTATGGGCGACCCCGATTCCCCAGCATTTGAGACCGCTGGTAAGTTTGAGGGGTCGCCCTTTTTTGTTCTCCAGCCCTCGACATCGGCATTGATATTGTAGAACAGATTGCCGTCTTTATCCTCTGCCAGCATGACGCCCACAAGACGCGGGGAGCCGTCCAGCTCCACCACGTTTTCCACCCAGTGAAACCGCACGAAGCCGTCCTTGCGCGGCTTGTTCACCGCTTCCGTGCTTTTCAGCGTGGACGTTTCTATGATCTCCCGCAGCTTCGGAAAGAGCTTCCACTTGTCGGCATCCGCCCCGTTGCTCTTGTTCTTGCTCCAGCCCTTGCGCGAAAAGCGCACCGGCTTTTCAAGTTGCGGCTGGATGACGGGCTTGCCGCTCTCGCTCTCCAGCTTCAGCGCGTCGTGATAGACCTTCGCGGCGGCGATGTACTCCGGCAGCCCGGCCCCTTCCGGCACGCCAAGGTCTTCGCTGCGGACGACCACGGGAGACAGGGCCGCCCGCCAGGTACGTTCCAGCACTCCGGAGTCCCGCAGCGCCGCCGACACGTCCGCGGGGCGTCCGTCAGACAGCGCCTCCATGCCCAGGTCGGCGGCAGTCGCCACGGCGCGGCGGTCGCCTGCCGTCCATCCTTGCCGTAACAGATCGTTGTCCGCATTGCGGGCCGGAAGGATTTCCGCATCCACAGCGGCATCCCCCGCCCGCGCGGCTGTCGCTTCGCCGGAAGCATCAGGCACGGCCTTGGCGCGTTTACGCCGCTGGGCCGCATGACGCCCGAACGCGCCGCCGATTGTGCCGAACACCCCGCCCAGAAAGCCCCCGGCCAGCGTGTCCAGCAGCAGATCGACAAAATCCGCATCTTCTCCGCGCGACGCCAGATCGGGCAGCACCAGCGCATCCGACACAGCCGTGGAGGCCGCGCCGTTCACAGCGCCGGCTTTTGCGCCCCGCAGAAGCGTCCGCCCCAGCGTTGCCGCCCCGGAGCCCGCCGCCGCGCCGCCGCCCAGCGGAAGAACGTTGATCGGATCGGGCAGGCTGCCCAGCAGACCTGCCCCGAAGCCGAGCGCCATGTCTTCCGCGTCGTCATACAGCTCGTTGCCGCGCGCAAGCAGCCGCTCGCGGTAACGGCGGCGGTCAAAGTTCTCCGCCATGATGCGGGCGCGCGTTGCGGTCATGTCCGGCCGGAAGGAAATCTCCTTTCTGTACCAGGGCGACGCCTTCCAGTCCGCTTCCGTCATGGCATGAGCATGATCGGGAGCGGGCGGCATCCAGCCCTTGAGAACAAACGCCCGCTCCATCGGACTCATGGTTTCGTTATTCCGCAGCGACCAGGCCGGGTCGTAATCGCCCCCCCGCATCTCTGCCAGAGCAATGCCCTTTTCTTCCAGATAGCGCCCCGTGATCGTGCGGTCGAAACCTTCCGCCGCCCGCGTCCCCAGCCATTCCCCATACGACGGACGCCACGACGCCGCCACATCGCGGGCATTGACGGACGGCTGCCCCGCAAAGCACTGTTCAAACAGCATCAGCGCCCCTCCCCGGAAAGGCGGTTGTGCAGCCCGGCGGGGCTCTCCGACCCCGCGCGCCGCCGGTCGGCGGCTATGGCCGCAAGTTCCCGCAGAGAAAAAGCCACCGGCTCGCCGTCGGGATACGTCACGGGACGCCCCGCGTCGCCGTCCACAAGATGCACGCCCCCGCCGTCGGCGGCGGACAGCCAGACGCCGGATTCCGCCGCATGACGCGCGCCGCGCTCCAGCATACGGCGTTGCGGGGCCGTCGCCCCTTGCGGCAGGGCCTCCGTCAGCCGCTGCCGCACAACCTCCCGCGCGGCCTCGGCGGCCTCGGCCACGTCGTCCGCGTCCCAGCCGCCGGGCAGGCTCCCCCGCGGCAGAAACAGCATATGACCGCCGCCCGCGTCGGGATCGGCGTTCACCCGAACATCAAAACGGCTCGCGGCTTCCTCCGGGTCCACGCCGAGCAGCGCGGCGTTGCGCAGCGTTCTTTCCCACGACGCGACAAGCGCCCGCGCCGCCCTGTTGCGGGGAAAACGCCGGGACATGGCCGACAGCCCCCGCATGAAGTCCAGCCGCGCCACAGCGCCCCGCGCCTGAGCGCGCGCGTCCGCGTCAGCGCCGGGAATATCGCCTTCCCGCGCCGTGGCGGCGGCAAGCAGCGCGGCCGCCCGCGACGGCGGCAGCTGCTCCAGCGTCGTCCCCAGCGCCACAACCGGCGCGGGCAATCCGGCCTCCGTGGCCGCCGCGGCAAAATACGGCCCGTAGTCCTCGCGCATCGCCGACAGCAGGCGCAGGCGCGTCTGCGGTTCGCTCTCCATAAACGTCCGCTCCATGTCCGCCGCCTGCGCCCGCGTCAGCACGCGGGGCGCAACGTCCAGCCCTCTGCCCAGCGCGCGCTGGGCCTCCAGCAGTCGCCGCGCTCGCTCGCGCGTGTCCAGTTCTTCCGTCAGCAGCTCCGGACGCGCCTGCGCCGCAAAGGCCGCCGGGTCCTCCCGGTAGGCCCGCAGGCGCTGCCCGGCGCACGCTTCCGCCTCGCCGCGCTCCTCCGCCGTCCCCGCGCCCAGCGCCTTCAGCGCCGCGTCGCGCTGCTCCAGCAGCGACCTGTCGCCCTCAAGGCGCATGGCCTCCAGCGCCGACTGACGCGCATGCAGCCGCTGCCGCAGTTTCCGCCCCTCCCCGGCATCCAGCGCCTCGACCTCCCGCACAAGCGACCATGCCGCCGAAAAATCCCCCGTTGCGGAGCCGCGTTCCGCCGCGTCGGCAAAGCCCGCGGCCGCGACTCCGGCCCGCGCCGCCCGTTCCCGCCGCGTCGCTTCCACCATGCCCCGCAGACGCAGGGCGTCCGCGTCGTCTTCCCGGCCTTCCGTCAGCGCCTCGGCCGCAGCCAGTTTCCCCCGCCGCAGCATGCCCACGCCCCGCCGCAGCCGCACGTCGCGGGACAGCTCCAGCATATCCGCCGTTGCGTCCAGCCCCCGCGCCTCCAGCGCCCTGCCGTATTCCGCAAGCTGAAAATCAAGCCACGCGCCGTTGTCCGGATCATTTTCCGCATCCGCCAGCAGCTGCGCCCTCTGCCCCTCCAGCACGCTGTTTTCCCAGCTCGCCCGCTCCCGCGCCTCGTAGGACGCGCCCAGCTCGCCCGCCCGCAAACGCATGGCCGCCATGCGTCCGCCAAGCTCCCGCCGGAAAACTTCGTTCTCGGCCCCGTCAAACGCCTCCATGTGCCGCTGCGTAATCTCCTGCATCTTCGCTGAAAAATCCGCTCCGGCACGAAGCGCGTTGCCCCCCTGATGCTCCTGCTCGTACGCCGCCTGCCACTCCGAAAATTCCCGCCGCGCCGCAAGCAGGCTCTCCTCCAGGCGCGTCTGCTGCTCCCGCGCATATTCCCGCGCCAGCATGCCGCCGACCTGCTCCCCAATCCGCGCCACAGCGCCCGCAGCTTCCGCGCCGCGCGTGTCCACCGGCATGGCGTCCACCCGCACCGCCCCCGGAATCCTGACGCCCGCCGCCCCCATCTGACGCCGGTACTGCTGTAATCTCGACATGTCTCCCCCTTGTGCTGCAGGTTTTCTTGAGGGGGAGAGGGAAACCCCTTTGGAAAGGGGTTCTCCTCTCCCCCTCAAACTCCCCCTCTCCTTTCCTGAAACTTTTACTATGGTCGCTGCGGCGTTTCGGCTGCCCCGGCGCTTTCCAGTTTTCCGCCGTCTCCCGGTTGCGCGGGCCCGTCTTCTTGAGGGGGGAAGGGGAAACCCTTTTGAAAAAGGGTTCTCCCCTTCCCCCCTCAAACTCCCCCCTTCCCTTTCCGAAAACTTTTCTTCTGGTAAACCGGGCTTTCCGGCTGCCCCGCCGCTTTCCTTCCGCCCGCCGTCCCCCGGCGAGGAGGGGAAAATGCGCCTCCCGATGAAACAGGATAAAAAATCCCGCTCATGCTACCGGGGGACGAATGAACAGGGGAAAGCCGCCGCGTCCTCGCTTCTCGTCATCCACCTGATCAAAGCGCGTTGGGGGAGGGGTGGGGGCTTGGGGGAGGGGAACACCCTTGCGCGCTAGCCAAGGGGGTTCCCCTCCCCCAACAACACAACCTCTCGCGCCAGCGAAGGGGGTTTCCCTCCCCCAAACAACCAGCTTTGCGTCCTAACGGCTGCGGCCGAGCAGCCCGCTTGCGGCCGGGGCTGTGCCGGTGGCGCCGAGGGGCGAGGTGAGCAGCGTGCCGCTCATGCCGCGCCGGGCTTGCAGCTTGCGGCGTTCGGCGTCGCGGACGGCGCTGCTTTCGGCTTCGACTTCGGCCTCGCGCACGGGCACGGGGTCGTAGGACGGAGACGAGATGGACGGGGCTTTCTGAACGCCGAAAATGGAACCGATGGCGGAACCCATGCTTACCTCCTGAACTCCGGCGCAAGTTGCAGCCGGTCTTTTTCGCTGATGTAGGACAGCTCGCAATGCCGCCGCCCCGTGGAGGGATCGCGGTCAAAGAAAAACAGGGCGTCAATGAAACGACGCGGCCAGCGGCGCACGCCGTCCCGGCTCCAGCGGAACGCCCGGCTGGAGATGGTTTCGTCCGGCCAACCGCCCGCGACGGCGTTGCACAGCTGATCGACGGCTATCAGCACATTGTGCGCCCAGGCCATTAGCCGACCTCCGGCAGAGCGTAGTCCGGCACAATGGCGGCCACGTCCTCGACGGACTGCGCGGCCTTGAGCCTGTCCTCGTCCTTCTGACGCAGGCCGATGACATGGCCGGATGCCGTGGTGAAGGCGTCGGCCTTGGCTATGACCTTGCGCGCAAGCTCTTCGGTTTCCAGACCGCGCGCCGCGGCAAGAGGCGTGAGAAAGGGCGTGACCGCTTCGGGGTCGGCCAGCAGGGCGCGGGCTTCGGCCTCCTGCTTGTCAAAGGTCAG
>CALVHG010000068.1 GCA_944327285.1 uncultured Desulfovibrio sp.
TCACCTTTTCCAAAGGTGAAACGCTCTAAAATGTCCCCCACACCCCCGATAAAGCGCGCTGGGGAGGGGTGGGGGGTTGGGGGAGGGGGACCCCTCTCGCGCGAGCAGAGGGGTCCCCCTCCCCCAAAACAGACTAACAAACCAAAAAACAGCGAGGGCACGTTCCATGAACAGCCTGCTATCAAAGCTTGTGAGACATCTGGCGGCCGGAGAGGCCGTTGCCACGGCGACCATAGTGTATCAGGATGGTTCCGCGCCGCGCGGGGCCGGTTCCAAACTGCTGGCTGACGCGCGCGGTCTGCTGTGCGGCACTACGGGCGGCGGGCTGGCCGAAGCTCAGGCCATCGAGGCCTGCGCTCAGGCCCTGCGCAGCGGACAGGCAACGGAGCTGAACTTTGTCATGGACGGACAGCTTGCCGCCAACGCGGAAATGATTTGCGGCGGTCAGGTGCGGCTGCTCATAGAGCCTTTTTTGCCGGACGCGGCCCCTCTTGCGCTTTTACGGCAGGCAGAGCAGGATGAGCGGGGAGGCGGCTGCGTAGTGCTGCGGCCCTTTCCCCCGGACGGCGCGATGCAGTGGAGCCTGCTGACGGCGGACGGCCGCCTGCTGGGCGCGCCGCTGACGCTGACGCCGGAAGAGCTGGCGACGCTGCGCGGCATGACGGAAGCCGCGGTGGTTTCCGTGAACGGCAAGACGATGTTTGCCGAACCGTGCTGCCCGGCGCAACGACTGATCATCGCCGGAGGAGGACACGTTTCCCGCCCGACGGTCACGGCCGGAGCGCTGGCAGGCTTTGAAGTGCACGTTCTGGATGACAGAGCCGAATTTGCGCGGCCGGAGCGCTTTCCCGAAGCCGCTTCGACAAGAGTCGTGCCGGAGTTCGCCCATTGCTTTGACGAGCTCGCCCCCGGAGCGCGAGACTATATTGTTATCGTGACACGCGGCCATCTGCACGACGGTGCGGTGCTGGCGCAGGCCCTGCGCACAGAGGCAACCTATATCGGCATGATCGGTAGCAGCCGCAAAAAGGAACAGGTTTTTCAGCGTATGCGGGAAGAAGGCTTTACTCAGACGGACCTGGAGCGCGTGCATTCGCCCATAGGTCTTGCCATCGGCGCGGAAACGCCGGAAGAAATCGCCATCAGCATCATTGCCCAGTGCATTGCTCACAGACGGGGAGCACCGTGCAAACGCGAGCGCTGATCCTCGCCGCAGGCTTTTCCAGCCGCATGGGCGCGTTCAAGCCTCTGCTGCCGCTCCCTGCGGGGCGCGGGACATGCAGCGCGCTGGAGCTGCTGTGCCGGACCTATGCGGCCCTGCATGTGCCAGTTGTGGTAGTGTCCGGCTTTCGAGGCGACGAGGTAGACGCGGCGGCCCGTGCCTGCGGCGCGCGCAGCGCGCGCAATCCCCAACCAGAAAACGGCATGTTTTCGTCCGTACGAACGGGCCTTGCGGCCCTGCCGGAAGATACCGGGGCCGTCTTTGTCCATCCGGTGGATATTCCCCTTGTGCGCCCCCTGACCCTGCGACGCCTGCTCGATGCCGCCGACGGAACAGATACGGTTCTCCTGCCGACCTATGACGGCAGAGAGGGGCATCCGCCGCTGCTGCCCCGCGCCTGCGTGCGGCGCGTGCTCGCATGGCAGGGACAGGGCGGCCTGCGCGATGCTCTGGAAGGACTGCCTCGCCGCGCCGTCCCAGTGGCGGACGCCCTCTGCCTGCCGGACATGGACACGCAAGCGGACTATGCGGCCCTGAAGGAAACCGCCGCGCGGCGTCATCTGCTTTCTCCCGAAGAAGCGGAAAAGATGCTGGAAATCGAAGGCCTGCCGCCGCGCGGGCAACGTCACTGCCGGACTGTGGGCGCTGTCGCCGCGGCGCTGGCCCGCTCGCTCAATGCGGCGCGCGCCGACAGAGGCGAAACTCCTGTGGCGGAGGAAGAAGCCCTCGTTGGGGGGCTGCTCCATGATATTTGCAAGGGACAGCCCGGACACGAAGCCGCGGCGGGGAGACTCCTGCGCCATTACGGACTGGACCATCTGGCCTGGCTGGTGGAATCGCATCGGGACCTTTCCCTTCCCGACGATGCGCCGCTAACGGCGCGCGAACTGGTTTTTCTGGCGGATAAGGTCGTCTGCGGCGCATGGGCGCTGCCGCTGGAGCAGCGCTTTCAGCAGAAACTCGATCAATTTCAGGGAGACGCCGACGCCTGCGCGGCCATCAGAGGACGCCGGGACCGGGCCGCGCGACTGGCCGCCCGCTTTGCGGCGGAAGCCCGCGCCGACGCCGCCGCGCTGGCTCTGACGGTTGCGCCGTCCTGGGACGAACGAGAACGCGCGGAGAACTGATATGGCGCTCTATCTCCTGCGTCACGGAGCCCTGCCGCCCAACCCGCAACGTCGCTTCGTGGGACAGCGCGACCTGCCCCTGAGCCCGCGCGGCCAACGGCAGATTGCCTTCTGGGCGGAAGAACTGGCCCGAACGCCCCTGAAAGCCATTTTCTGTTCCTCCCTACAACGCTGCCGGGAAAGCGCCCGCAGCATTGGCCGCCATCATCCGCAAACGCCCGTCATCCCGATGGATGCCTTCCGGGAAATTCATCTCGGACAATGGGAAGGACTGACGCCTGCGGAAGTGGAAGAACGCTTTCCCGGAGCCTATGCGGAACGCGGCCGCCGCCTGGCCGATTATTGCCCGCAGGGCGGCGAATCCTTTCGCATGCTGGCCCGGCGCGTTCTGCCTGCCCTGCGCGACATTCTGCCGCGGAATGAAAACGACAACGTGCTGCTGGTGGCCCACGGCGGCGTTATCCGGGTCATTCTGGCCCATGCGCTGGCCCTGCCGCTGGACAGGCTTCTGGATATTCCGCAGCCCTATGCCGCCTGCACGCGCCTTGAACAGACTCCCGATCTGTTCGCCATGCCGCCGTTAATGCCGGATGACGGGAAGGACGCATGACAAGCATGCTGCTGGCCTGCGGCGGCCTTTTCCTGACGTCCTTTCTGGCGGCGACCCTGCTGCCCGCGCAATCGGAACTGGTGCTGGCCGGGCTGCTGACACAAAAGGCCGCGCCTGTCTGCCTTCTGCTGACTGTGGCCACGCTGGGCAATACGGCGGGTTCCAGCGTCAACTGGCTGCTGGGACGAGCCGTCACGCGCTTTCGGGATCGGCGCTGGTTTCCGGTTTCCCCCGCGGCTCTGGCGCGGGCGGAACACTGGTACCGCCGTTATGGACGCTGGACCCTGCTGCTCAGCTGGGCCCCCGTCATCGGCGATCCGCTGACGCTGGCGGCGGGCGTCATGCGCGAGCCCTTTCCGTCTTTTTTCCTCATCACGCTGGCGGCAAAACTGGGCCGCTATCTGCTGGTGACGGCCGCCGCCCTCGCATGGACCGCCTGATAGAACATTTTACCTTTGAAAAAGGCAAACGCGGGGAAGGCACAGCGCCGTCCTCGGCCCGAATTGAGCAGAAAAAACGCGCTTTTTCCGCGAAACGACAGGCCGTATGGTTTGAAACGCGCAGCGTTTCAAACTGAAAAATGCTCCAAGCCCTACCGACACAAGATCACAACCTCTTTTTTATTACTGGCAGCCATACTCATTGAATGATGCCTGCCACATTGCCTGTCCCCCCTTTGAAAAAGCGCGCTGGGGAAAGGATGGGGGGCTTGGGGGGAAGGGAAACCACTCTCGCGCGAGCAGAGGGGGGTCCCTTCCCCCCAACAAGCTGCGGATAGCGTTAAGCCCTGGCGGGGGAGATTCGCCCTCTGTTGCTTTTTCAACTTTACAGGCTCGCCGCCTTTCCCTTATGTGGGGAAGAAGTCGGCATGCACGACTCGCCTTTAGAGCGTTTTGCCTTTGAAAAAGGTAAAACGCGAGGCGGCAGCCCAGCGCCGCCCGGCCAAAAGTGAGCGGAAAAGCCGCGCTTTTTCCGCGAAACGACAGGCCGTATGGTTTGAAATGCAAAGCATTTCAAACTGAAAATGCTCTATGTTGTCGGAGAATGAAAATGACTATTCGCCATACGTCCACCGTATGTCCTTATTGCGGCTGCGGCTGCGGCCTGACGCTGGAAACCGCCGAAGGACGCATTCTGCGTACCGTCCCCACGGCTGACGCCCCGGTCAATCAGGGCAGACTGTGCGTCAAGGGCTGGAATGTTCATGACTTTGTGCAGCATCCCGACCGCCTGACGCAGCCCCTGCTGCGCAAAGGTCGGGAATGCCGCCCCCTGGACTGGGAAAGCGCTCTGGATCACGCCGCCAGGGAACTGTGCCGCATCCGCGATACCTACGGCCCGGACAGCATCGGCATTCTGACCTCGGCGCGCTGCACCAACGAAGAAAATTATCTGCTGCAAAAATTTGCGCGCTGCGCCGTCGGCACGCATAATATTGATCATTGCGCCCGTCTCTGACACGGCCCCACGGTGGCAGGTCTTGCCACCTCCTTTGGCAGCGGCGCCATGACCAATCCTTTTGACGACCTCGAAGCCAGCGACTGCCTGCTGGTGGTGGGCTCCAATACTACGGTGGCCCATCCCATGGTGGGCATGCGGCTCATGCGGCGCAAGCGCACGGGCGGACGGCTCATTGTGGCCGATCCGCGGCGCACGACGCTGGCGGAACTGGCCGACATACATCTACGTCTGCGCCCCGGCACAGACGTGCCCCTGTTCAACGGCCTGATGCGCATCATTTATGAATCCGGCTGGCACAAGCCGGACTTCATCGAGGCCCGCACGGAAAACTTCCCGGCGTTGCTGGAGGCCATTGCGCCCTGGACGCCGGAAGCCACGGAATCCGTCACCGGCGTGCCGCGCGAGCTGCTTTTCCGCGCTGCGGAGGCCTATGCGACTGCGGCGGCCTCGTCCATCGTCTACTGCCTCGGCATCACGCAGCATCGCTGCGGAGTAAACAATGTGCGGGTGCTGGCCGATCTGGCCATGCTGTGCGGCCAGATCGGGCGACCGGGCACCGGCGTCAATCCGCTGCGCGGCCAGAACAACGTGCAGGGTTCCTGCGATATGGGCGGCCTTCCCGACTATTACCCCGGTTATCAGAAGGCGGACGATCCTGAGGTTCGCGCCGCTTTTGCCCAGGCGTGGCGCTGTCCGCAGCCCACGACGCCGGGTCTGACCTCGCTGGAAATGATGGAGGCGCTGCACAAGGGCACGCTCAAGGCCATGATCATTCTCGGAGAGAATCCCGTGGTCAGCGACCCGGACGCCAGTCATGTCAAGGCGGCGCTGGGCAAGGCGGAATTCCTGCTCTGCATCGACATCTTCCCCACGCCCACCACGGAACTGGCGCATGTAACGCTGCCCGGAGCCTCGTTTGCCGAAAGCGACGGCACGTTCACCAATTCCGAACGGCGCGTGCAGCGGGTGCGTCAGGCCCTGCCTCCGCTGGCCGGACGCAGCAACAGCCGTATCATTCAGGACTTGTCCTGTCGCATGGGCTATGCCATGCCGCCGGACTCCCCCGCCGCCGTCTTCGACGAAATGTGCGCGCTGACGCCGTCCATGCGGGGCATGAGCCATGCCCGGCTGGATCGGGAAAGTCTCTGCTGGCCCTGCCCGGACAAGGAGCATCCCGGCACGCCCATGCTGCATAAGGATCATTTCGTGCGCGGCAAGGGCCTGTTTGCCGGTCTTGCCCACACGCCCCCGGCGGAACTGCCAGATGCCGACTATCCCCTGCTGTTGAATACCGGCATGGGCCATTCCCATTACCTGACGGGCACCATGACGCGCCGCTGTCCCATGCTGGAGCGGGAAATGCCGCATCTTGTGGCCGACATGCACCCCGACGACGCAAAGTCGCTCGGCCTGCGGGAAGGCTCCCGTATCCGCCTGAACAGCCGCCGCGGTTCCGTTACAGCCCGCGCCCATCTTACGGATACGGTGCCGCAGGGCACGGTCTTTGCGCCTCTGCACTTTGCCGAGGCTCCCATTAATGCGCTGACCATTGCCGAACGGGACCCCGTCAGCAAAACTCCCGAATTCAAGATCTGCGCCGTCAACGTTGAAAAGGTATAAGCCCATGACAGCATGCTATGCCCTGAATCCCGCCGATCTGCCGGCGCTGCTGACGGTCTGGCGCAAAAACGCCGCCGTGCTCTATCCCTGCAAGGAAGAAGGCGATGCCGCCAGGCTGGCGGACTATGAGCCTCTGACGTCCGTCAGTCTCGACTACGGCAATCTCTCCATGCCTGCCGTGGATATTCTGAACGGCTATCAGGACGTTCTCTTTCATTGGAACGGCAACGAGCGCACCTATGAGGCCCGCCCCGGCACGGAAGACGGCCGCCCGACAGTTCTGTTTGGCATCCGCCCCTGCGACGTGGCCGCGCTGTCCTATCTGGACGAGTTCTATCTGGGAGAATACGCGGACCTCAACTATTCGCGTCGCCGCGAAGCCCTGACCATTGTTGCCGTCAACTGCACGCAGCCGGGAAAAAACTGCTTCTGCGCCGCCACGCAGACCGGCCCCTTTGCCCGCAGCGGCTATGATCTGCTGCTCACTCCGGACGGCGACACCTGCTGGGTGGAATGCGCCACAGCCAGAGGGGAAGCCCTGATTGCGCAGGGAGCGCCCTTTTTCCGCTCCGTGCCCACAGCCGATTTGAAAGCGCGTCAGCTTATGCTGGAAGAACAATGCCGCGCCGCCTTTCCGCCCCTGCCGGATATGTCCGACGCGCGCAACGCTCTGCTGCGCGGCTTCCATCATCCCCTCTGGGACGAACTGACGCCCACCTGCATCGCCTGTACCGGCTGCACGGCCGTCTGTCCGACCTGCACCTGCTTCCAGTTCAACGAGGAGCGGCTTTCGCCCACGTCGGGCCGTCGCGTGCGCGTTAAGGACTCCTGCCAGGCTCCGGGCTTCACCCGCAACGCGGGCGGACATAATCCCCGCAGCAAGGCCGGAGCCGTGCGCCATCGCATCATGGACAAGCTGGTTTACATCGAGGACCGCTTCGGCAAGAAAGGCTGCGTAGGCTGCGGCCGCTGCATCGGCGTCTGCCCGGCGGATATCGACATCCGCGAAATCGTGTCCCGCATCACGGCGGACTGTCCCGACGACGGCAGCACGCCGCCGGTCTTCATCTCCGAACGCATGCCGCGACGCGCTGATCCGCAGCTCTACACGCCCCAGCCCGCGCGTATCGTCTCCATCAATGACGAAACGCCGGATATCCGCCGCTACGTGGTCCGCTACACCGACGAGCATCTGGCCGAGACCTTCCGCCTTTCCGGGCAGTTCTTCATGGTAACGGTCTTCGGCGTGGGCGAGGTGGCCCTGTCCATTCCCTTCGGCGATCAGCACGGCGGCGAATTCGAGTTCTGCGTCAAAAAGGTGGGCAAGGTCACCTCCGCTCTGGCGGCTCTCAAACCGGGCGACATCATCGGCCTGCGCGGTCCCTACGGCAAGGGCTTTCCCTATCGCTCCTTCACGGGACGCGATGTGCTCATCGTCGGTTCCGGCGTGGGCCTTGCGCCCGTGCGCACCATCATTGTGCGGCTGTTGCAGGAACGGGAACGCTATGGCCGTATAGCCATCATTGCCAGCGCCACCAGCTACGAGGGCATCGTCTACAAGGACGATCTGCGCCGCTGGGCCACCGTGCCCGGCGTGGACGTGCGCTATGCCCTTGCCCGGCCCACCGACGCCGTCGCGGCTCATGTGGGCTATATCAACGACCTGCTGCCGGAACTGGGCTTCGACTGGGCCGATTCCCGCGCCATCCTCTGCGCGTCGCCGCGACGTATCAAACTCGTTTCCAAGGATTTGCTGCAACTGGGCATGCATCCCGCGCACATTTATACGTCGCTGGAAACCCATATGCGCTGCGGCGTAGGCAAATGCGGACACTGCAAAGTCGGTTCCCATTACATGTGCCTCGACGGTCCGGTGTTCACCTACGAGGAAATGCTGCAACTTCCCGAAGAGTTCTGATGACGTGTTCCGCGGGGAAAGACGCGCCGCCTGCCCGGCCGATGTCTTTCCCCGCCTTTTTTCATTCCCTCCGTGCCCTGTCGCGACAGGCCATTCAAGGAGCAGGACATGCTGTTACGGCTCGTGCTGGCGCTTACGCTGCTTTTGACCCTGGGCAACGCCGCCGGAGCGGCGGATACCGCCTTCCGTCTGGCAACCCCCAGTTCCCCGGACAGCGATGTCTGGAACGAGGGCTTCAGCATTGTTTTCAGTCTGGACGAAAAACAGTGCCGCGCCGCCTACGGCAAGGACTGGCTGGAACGCTGCGCCGCTCCCATGCCGGGCATGACAGGCCGCACGGCGGACACGATCAGCATGCGTCCCGCGGTTCCGGGCGTCTGGCGCTGGCAGGCTCCCCACATCCTGCGCTTTCATCCTGAAACATCTCTGAAGCCCGCCACGCGCTATGAAATCTCGCTGGGCGACCTCCCCTTGCCGACCGGCATGCGGCTGCGCGCGACAAAACTCCAGTACACGACCAGCCCGCAGGCCGTGCGCATCGGCAAGGAAACCTTCTGGACAGATCCCGCCGCCGGAGGGCGGCATGCCGTTTCCGTGCCGCTGTATTTCATCTGGCCCGCCGATACGGCGCAGGTGGAAGCCGCGCTGCGCCTGGGTTCGGCCTCTCCGGGCAGCGGTCTGCGCTTTGATCAGCCCCGCGTCATCTGGAACGAAAGCCGCGACGAGGCGCTGGTTACGGCCATGGTCGCCACGCTGCCTGAAAACAATGTGCAGGGGCGCGTCACGCTGCACGGCATGTATTCCTTCAGTCTCGACGGCGACAAGCGCGTGCTCCGTCTGCAAAAGCCCACGGAAAGCCGTTTTGCCGTCACCGGCAAAAAGCATCTGCTCGACATCCGCGCCGCGGAGCTCTCCGCCGCCCACGACAAGGATCTGAATCCTGTTCTGCAACTGGAAATCCGCACAAGTCTCCGCATCAGACCTTCCGAACTGCTGCGCCGCCTCTCCGTGGTGCAGTTGCCCGCGCGGGCTCAGGCAGGAGCAGGCAACAACACGGACTGGGCCGGTATGCCCGCCATCAGCCCCGAAGACAGGGAGCGGGGAACAAAGCTCGCGCCAGAACCTCTGGAAGACGGCGATCACGAAAGCGACCGCCTGCTCTTCCGTCTGCCGGCAATGGAAAACGGCCGTTTCCTGCTGGTTGACGTGCAAAAGGGCCTGACGGCCGGCAATGGGCTGACGCTGGCCGAAGATCGGCGCTTTCTCCTGCGCGCACCCGACCTGTCGCCCACAGTGGCGCTGTTGCAGCCGGGGAATGTTCTGTCTCTGAGCGGCGACAAAAAACTGGATCTGTACGCGGTGGGGCTTCGTCGTCTGGAATGGCAGACGTACCGCGTCCGCGATCCCTTCCTCGCGCTGCTGGCGCAGAATGCGTCCAGCGCCTCGCAGTTTGAACTGTGGGGAATGAGCCCCGAACAGCTCGGCACGCTCGCGGAAGGCGTCGTGCCTCTGCCCGACCCCGAAAAGCCGGGTCAGGCCGTTTTTCACTCTCTGGAACTCGCGCAGCTGCTGAATGCAAAGGACGCTTCCCTCTCCGGCGTCTTTTTCCTGCAAATACAGGGCATCGACGCCGAAGGGAAACAACGCGCCTTTCTGAATCGTCTTGTGCTGGCCACCAGTCTCGGCCTGACGGTGAAAAAGACGTTCGACGGCAATCCCGCGACGGTCTTTGTCCAGCACCTCGGCACGGGTCTGCCTCTTGAAGGCGCGCGGATTCAGGTGCTGGGGAGCAACGGCGTTCCCGTGGCAACGGGCGTTACCGACGCGCAGGGCCGCGCGCAGCTGCCGCCGATCGAAGGTCTGCCGCGGGATGTTCTGCCCGCAGCCGTCGTGGCCCGCTCTGCCGACGGGCAAGATACGGCCTGGCTGTCCCTCCGGGATTTCGCGCGCACCGTCGATTACAGCGACTTTCCCGTTGCGGGGCGGCACGTATCCCCTGACGGCATGATTGTCTCCGCTTTCAGCCAGCGGGATATTTACCGGCCCGGAGAGCGACTGCACTTCGGCTGCATCCTGCGTAAAGCCGACGGCACGCCGCTGCCGGAAGGCGTGCCTCTGGAAGTGGAACTGATCGCCCCCCGTCCCGCAACCGTGCTACGCCGCAGCCTGACAACCGACAGAGACGGTCTTTTCGTCCTCGACTGGGACAGTCCGGCCGATGCGAGTACCGGCCCCTACCGCCTTTCCGTGCGTCTTGCCGGTGACAGGCCCGTATTTCTGGGCGATGTCGCCGTCCGCGTGGAGGAGTTCCAGCCCGACACCCTGAGCGTCAAGGCGACCTTCTCGCCCGCCGTGCCGCGCGGCTGGTTCCGCACCGGCAGCGGCGAAACGCCCGCGGCCAGCGTTCGTCTGGACAACCTCTATGGACAACCCGCCGCCGGGCATCGCGTCAGCGCGGCCTTCCAGACTGCCGCAGGCACGTTCCGCTTTGAGGAATACAGCGACTATACGTTCTATGACGCCTCGCCCTTCAACGGCGAAAGCGCGTCCCTGCGCATGAGCGACGCCACGACAGATGCCTCTGGAACGGCGCTTCTGCCCCTGCCTCTGGGACGCCTCCTGCCCGGAACCTTCCGCGGCACGGTGCAGATTGAGGGTTTTGAGCCCTCCGGCGGCCGCGCCGTGACTCGCAGCCTGAACGCTCTGTTCTCGCCGCAGGCGCTGGCCCTGGGCTGGAAGCCCGAAGGCGGCGCAAACAATCTTGAATACATCCCGCAGCACACGGCCGGGAGTCTGCGTCTGCTGGCGGTCAACAACGATCTTCAGCCCGTCGCGATTGAAAAGGCGCAGCTCATTCTGTCCGAACGCCGCTACGTCACCAGTCTTGTGTCCGACGCTCAGGGTCGCTATCGCTATGACGCCGCCTCCGTTGACACGGAAGTACAGCGCAGCGAAGCGACCGTCGGGACCGACGGTCTTCTCTGGCCCATACCCACCGAAACGCCCGGCGATTATCTGCTGTCAGTACGCGATGCGGAAGGAACCCTGCTGGCGAGCATTCCTTTCAGCATCGCGGGGAATCGCCTTGCGGCTCCTGAGGAACTCGATCCTGCCTCGCTCGCTCGCGGCAATCTGCGCCTTGTGCTGGACAAGAAGCGCTACGCCCCTGGCGACGTCATCAAAATGCGCCTTTCCGCGCCCTTTGACGGTTCCGGCCTGATCACGATCGAACGGGACAACGTCGTGGCGCATGCGTGGTTCACGGCCAAAGCCGGAGAAAGCGTGCAGGAAATCGCCCTGCCCCGCGACTTTGAAGGCGCGGGCTACGTCAACGTCTCCTTTGTGCGCAGCCAGCAGTCAGACGCCATCTATATGCAGCCCCACGCCTACGCCGTGGCCCCCTTTACCGCCGGTGTGGAACAGCGGGACATGGGGCTGCGGCTGGAAGCGCCCGCCGCTGTCCGCCCCGGCGAGGAAGTGCGCGTGCGCCTCAGCGCCCGCACTCCGGGACGCGCCGTTGTCTTTGCCGTGGATGAAGGAATTCTCCAGCTGACCGACTTCCGCACGCCCGATCCGCTGGCGGACATTCTGCTGGATCGCGCCCTTGGCGTGCAGACAAGCCGGATGTTCGATCTGCTCATGCCGGATCACGCCCGGCTGCGCGGCCGCATTCCCGGTTTCGGCGGCGGCGTCGGCGTGGGCGCGCGTTTTCTCAATCCCTTCCAGCGGCGCGGCGAAGCGCCCTTTGCCGTCTGGCTGGACCCGGTAGACGTCGGCCCGGAAGGCCGGGAATGCGCCATTGCCGTCCCCGAATCCTTTACCGGCAAGTTCCGGATCATGGCCGTGGGCTGCGCCGCGCCGTCGTCGCCCTCGGTGACGGCGGGGAATGCCGAAACCTTTGTCGAAGTGAACGGAACAGTTATCGTCAAGCCTCTGCTGCCCACAACCGTCGCGCCCGGCGACACCTTCGAGGGCGCGCTGGCCATTGCCAACACCGTGGCCGGCAGCGGCCCGGAAGCGCAAGTACGGCTGACCCTGAAGACCGGCTCCGGCCTGGAGCTGCGCGACACGCCCGCCGAACAGACCGTCGTCATACCGGAAAACGGCGAAAAGGTTATTCCCCTGCCTCTGCGGGCCCTCGACGAACCGGGCGTCACGTCCGTCACCGTCATTGCCACACTGGGGAAGGAAAAGCCTGTGCAGCGCAGCATCGAACTTGCGATTCGCCCGGCAACGCCGCGAACGCTCACCCTTTCGGAACGCGTCGTGGACAAGCAGCGCGACATCAGCGCCCCTTCGGCCCTGTATCCGTATCAGGCGGTTACCAGAGCGACGCTCTCCACCGGGCCGCTGTCCGCCCTGCGCGCCGTTTTTGCCCGGCTGAACGCCTATCCTTATGACTGCACCGAGCAGCGCATCAGTCAGGCCTTTCCCTATGCGGCCCTGAGCGCTGTGCCGGAATTGCGCGCGTCCGTCCTTTCGCAGGCCGGTCTCGCCCCCGAAGAAAAGGACAAGGACGCCGTGGGACGTCGCGCCGCCGCCGCCGTTCAGGGCATACAGCGCTGCTTCGTCGTCAATGAAGGCGTCAGCTTCTGGCCCGGCGGCAAGGCCGACGACTTTCTCACCGCCTATGCCGCCGACTTCCTGCTGACCCTGCGGGAAAACGGCAGCATCGCCCCCGAACCTCTGACCCGCAATCTGCTTGACGCTCTGCAACAGCTGGCGGTCCGCCCGCCCACGTCGGCCCATGACGCGCGCATCAAGATTTATGCCGTCTGGGTGCTCCTCCGAGACGGGCGCATCATGACGCAGGAAGTTCGGGAGCTGGAACGCTGGTGCCGCGCCAACCTCCCCGACTGGGAACGCGACGCCGTCGCAACCCTGCTGGCGGACAGCCTCGCCATGCTCCGGCTGGAGCGGCAGGCCAGGGACATTCTGCCGCCGCGCATTGCCGCGCCCGCGTCGGACAGCGTCTTTACTCCGGCAATCCTGCACGGCCTGCATGCGCTGGCCCTGTCCCGCCACTTCCCCGAACGCCGCGTGGACATTCCCGTGGACAGTCTCGTCCGCTACGCCGTAACCGACGCCAGCCCCCTTGAGCTGTCCTTTCTGGCGCGCGGTCTGCTGGCCCTCGGTGGCACGCCGCCGCCCTTGCCTCCCGATGTGCGTCTGACCTGCGCGGAAGTAGCCCCCGGTTTCCCGCCCGTTACGGCCGAAGCCGTGGCGGAAGGCTCCGTGTTGACGCTCGATGCCCCCGGCTGCACTCGCGTCGAAACCAACGCTCCCGCCGGGGAAGGCTGGCGTCTGCAACTGCTGGCCGACGGCTACCCCCGTACGCCGCAGCCGGAAAAGGCGCAGGGGCTGGAAGTCCGTCGCCGCTTCCTTGACGAGCGCGGCGAAGCGGTTCTTTCCGCCCCGGTCGGCGCGCTGCTCACTGTGGAAATCACGCTCCGCAGCGACAACACGACGCTGGAAAATATCGTCATTACCGATCTTCTGCCCGGCGGGCTGGAGCCCCTGCTCGAAAAGGACGACAGCCTGCCGCAGGGCGACGGGCTGCTCTACCGGCAGCGTCGGGAGGATCGCAGCCTCTTCTTCGTCAACGCCACGCCAGCCGCAGCCACCTACCGCTACCGCGTCCGGGCCGCTACCCGCGGCACTTTCGCCCTGCCGCCCGTCAGCGCGGAAGCCATGTACGACGCCGCCACCCGCGCCGCCGCCGATGGCGGACAGTTTGTTGTGGAATAGGCTCAGGACTTATTACGTTTTGTCTTGAGGGGGAAGGAACCCCTTTTGCTTGCGGCAAAAAGGGGTTCCTTCCCCCTCAAACTCCCCCATCCTCCCCAAAACCCGCACATTATATGTGACGGGTAAAGATGGACATTTTTTATAACATAAAATAATATTTATCTTTTTTCATACCAAAGGGGAAGACGTTCCCGTAGTTCCCCTTTAAACTCCCCTATCTTTCCCAAAACCCGCCAATTATTTACGCGCAAATACGTTCTTTCTGAAAAAAACAAGCCGTGAGGTTTAAAATACGAAGCATTGCAAACTGAAAAGGCTTAAAAAAAGCGCCCTGGGGAAGGGATGGGGGTTTCCTTCCCCCCAAGAAACTCACCTCCCCCCGGAGCAGGATTCCCACGCATGACGCGACCTTCCATATTTGTCCTTGCGGCGGCCGTATGCGCGGCAGGCACGCTGTACGGCCTGTTGTGCCTCTGGCTCTGGCTGCACGGCACGCCCTGCCCGCCGCCGCTGGAGGGCATTTCCTTTTCCCGGATTGTACTGGATCGGCAAGGGGAGATGCTGCGCCTTTCGCTGGCTGCGGATCAGAAATACCGCCTGCGTCTGCGTCTCGACGATATTCCGCCCGAAGCCGTGGCTACGGTGCTGCGTTACGAGGATCGCCATTTTCGCCTGCATCCCGGCATCAACCCCCTGTCGCTGTGCCGGGCGGCTCTGACCATGCTTGCCGGCGGGCGGCGCATGGGCGGCTCCACCATCACCATGCAGACCGCGCGGCTGATCTGGCATCTGGAAACCGGATCGCCGGGCGACAAGCTGAAACAGATGCTGCTGGCGCTGCTGCTGGAATATCACTGGAGCAAGAATCAGATTCTGGAGGCCTATTTCAACCTTGCGCCCTATGGCGGCAATGTGGAAGGTCTGGAAGCGGCCGCGCGCATCTACTTCCATAAACCCGCAAGCCGTCTGACATCGGAAGAGGTGCTGGCTCTGACGCCGGTGCCCCAGCATCCGGCGCAGCGCAGACCGTCAGCCGATAACCCGCGCTTCACGGCCGCCATGCGCCGCCTGCGTCAGCTCTGGTTTCAGGACGGAGAGCTGGCCCCCCTGCGGGTGCATGCGCCTGCGGAACTCCCCTTTGAAGCGCCGCATATCTGCGCTGAGCTGCTGTCCCGCCCCGGCCCGGACAGCGTGACGACCACGCTGGATCTGCGGCTCCAGCGCAAGGTGGAGCGGGCTCTGCGAACCTTTGCGGAACAGAACGCCGCCTACGGACTTAACAATGCGGCGGCGCTGCTGCTGCACTGGCCCAGCATGGAAGTGCGCGCTCTGGCGGGATCGGCGGACTTCGACAACGCGGCCATCGACGGGCAGGTGGACGGCACGCGGGCGCGCCGCTCCCCCGGATCGACGCTGAAGCCCTTCATTTACGCGCTGGCGCTGGATCAGGGGCTCATCCATCCGCGGACGCTGCTGCTGGACACGCCCCGCAGCTTTTCCGGCTATGATCCGGAAAATTTCGACGGCGGATTCCGGGGCCCCATTGCGGCCGCCGACGCCCTGCGCGCCAGCCGCAACGTCCCGGCGCTGGCTCTGGCCTCCCGCCTTGCCGCTCCGGGCCTGTACGGTTTTCTGCGCACGGCCGGCGTGCAGTTTGCCAAAAACGAAGAGCACTACGGCCTGAGTCTGGTGCTTGGCGGCGCGGAAACAAGCATGCGCGAACTGGCGCAGCTCTATGCCATGCTGGCCAACAAGGGCGTGCTGCGTCCGCTGCGGCTTGTGCGCAACGAACCCGCCGCGCAGGAACCGCGCCCGCTCCTCTCGCCCGAAGCCGCGCTCGTGACGCTGAACATGTTGGAACATCCCAGCCTTTCCGTCCGCACCCGGCAGGGACGACGGCTGCCGCTGCGCCTCAAGACAGGCACGTCCAACGGCTTCCGCGACGCTTGGTCCGCGGGCGTTTTCGGCCCCTACGTGCTGCTTGTCTGGACAGGCAACTTTGACAACAGCCCCAACCCGCTGCTGGTAGGAGGGCGCGTGGCCGCGCCCCTGCTGCAACGCATAGCCGCCGACATTGCCGCGTCCGAAAATCTGGACGATCCCCTGCAACTGCCTGCGCCGGGGCTGAATGTCGTCCGCCTGCCGGTCTGCGCCGACACCGGCGATCTCGACACCTCCCTCTGCCGCGATACGGTGGAAACATGGTTTATTCCCGGCGTGTCGCCCATACGTCCCACGGGAATCTACCGCACCATTCTTGTGGATACGCGCACCGGTCTGCGGGCCTGCTCTCCCGAAGATCCGCATGTGGAAATGCGCATACAGGAATTCTGGCCCAGCGAGCTTGCCGCCATGTTCGCCGCCGCGGGCATTGCCAAGACGCCGCCTCCCCCGCTCGATCCCCGCTGCCGCCCCGAAGGCACGCTTCCGGGAGCCGCCCCGGTCATCCTCCGCCCAAAGGCAGGCCTGATCTACCACCTGCGCCCGGAAGCGCCCCGCCGCACCCTGCTTTTGCAGGCCCACGCCGACGCTGGTATTCGCACGCTGCACTGGTTTGCCGACGGCCGCCTCATCGGCAGGAGCGCCCCCGGAGGAACGCTTGAATGGGAAACCGGTCCAGGAACGTACCTTTTGCGCGTGGTTGACGATGCGGGCCGGGCCGTGACCCGCCGGGTGATCGTCCGCATGCTGCCGCGCGGCGATTAGAGCTTTTCAACGTTGAAAAAGGTGAAAGGCGAGGCGGCGACACAGCGCCGCCCGGCCCAAACTTAGCGTAAAAACAGCGTTTTTTCCGCGAAACGACAGGTCGTATGCTCTTGGCCCTCTGAAAAAGCGCGTTGGGGGAAGGATGGGGGGGACGGGGGGAAGGAAACGCCCCTTG
>CALVHG010000069.1 GCA_944327285.1 uncultured Desulfovibrio sp.
CTGTCGATGCCCGTAGCTTCCTGCGTCGCAACGGGCACGGCCTGCGGCCGCCATCCGGTCGCTGCTCGCGCGAGAGGTGTTTCCCTTCCCCCCAAGCCCCCCATCCTTTCCCCAGCGCGCTTTTTCAGAAGGCAGTGAAACCCGCGACAAGTGTTAACCAACAGGCATGTATGGCTAATTGTCTCACCTTTGAAAATGTAACGTGCGAAGGCGGTACAGCGCTGCCCGGCCCAAAGTGAGCGGAAAGACCGTATTTTTTCGTAAGCGACGGTTTTACCTGCGGTATAGTATGTGCGGATTTTGGGGAGGATGGGGGAGTTTGAGGGGAAACTACGGGAACGCCTTTCCTCGCTTTGCTGCGGAAAGGCTGGGGCCCTTTTTGCCGCAAGCAGCGACCCAACGGGCGGCCGCAGGCCGTGTCCGTTAGGCGACGCAGGAGCCTTACGGACATCGACAGCAGAGCAAAGGGGGGCCTTCCCCCTCAAGACAAAATGTAATGAATACTGAGTCTAGCGCGGGAGCATAGCGATGTGATCCAGAATGCCGCCTGCCAGCACATGCCCGTCCATGCTGTAGATGGCGGCGATTTGGCCGGGAGCGCCGGGGAACTGGGCTTCGTGCGGCGTGATGTGCATGGTGTCGCCGTCAAGAACGACCTGTGCCGGAGCGGGGCGCTGGCGATGGCGGACGCGCGCCAGAACCGTAGCGGGCCAGAGGCGGGGCGGGACGTGCGGGATCACCTGCCGGGCGCGACAGGCGCGCATGCCGAGGCGCTCGCGCGGCCCCACGATCAGGCTGTTGTTATCCCTGTCCTTGCCCAGCACGTAGAGCGGTTCGCTCCAGGCAATGCCAAGGCCCCGGCGCTGGCCTTCGGTATGCCGCCACAGACCGCCGTGCCGTCCGATTTCTCGACCGTCTTCCAGTATGACAGGGCCGCCTGCGGGCGCGGACAAGCCCTGCGCCGCCCACTGACGGCATAGAAAATCCCGATAGGCATCTTCCGCAGCCGGAATGAAGCATATTTCCTGACTCTCTCCGGGCACGGGCACGTCAAGACCGGCGGCCGCCACTTCGGCGACGCTCTCCGCCTTGGTGCGCCGCTCCAGCGGGAAAAGAGCCCGCTGCAGGCGTTGCGGTGGCACGAGAGCCAGGAAATAGCTTTGATCCTTGGCTGCGTCGGCGCCCGCAGCCAGCAGCAGCGGCGGTCGATCGGGGCCGTGCGGCAATTCCGCGGCCCATGCAGCGTTGAGCTCCGCCGCCGGAGCAAGACGCGCATAATGTCCCGTGGCCAGCAGATCGGCTCCCAGAGCCAGGGCGGCATCCTGAAGAGCGCCGAACTTGATGCGCTGATTGCAGAGAGCGCAGGGGTTGGGCGTTTCGCCTGCCGCATAGGCCGCCGCAAACGGCTCAATGACCGCCTGCCGGAAGGCTTCCCGCAAATCCGCCACATGAAATTCCAGACCGAGGGTCCGGCAGGCCCTGCGCAGACCTTCGGGCGCGGGCCCGTCCGCTGTTGCGTCCGGGAGAAAAAGCCCGTGCAGGGCCAGCACATCGTGCCCCGCGCGCGACAGACGGAGCAGAGCACACAGACTGTCCACGCCGCCGCTGACGGCCACGGCTATACGCATGGTGTTTCCTGCCTTCCTGCGCCGGCGTGCGGAATGTAGTGCGACTGTATCATGTATGCGTTCCTCGCTGTGTGACTGTGATATTTGGAGAGGGGGCGTGGCTGCTGTCAGCCCCTGCGGGAAGGTGCAGAGTATTTTTAGAGCGTTTCATCTTTGAAAAAGGTGAAACGCGAGGAGGCGGTACAGCGCACCCGGCCCAAAGTGGGCGGAAAGACCGCATTTTTTTGAAAACGACGGTTTTACCTGTCAGTTATAGTATGTGCGGGTTTTGGGGAGGATGGGGGAGTTTGAGGGGGAAGGAATCCCTTTTTGCCGCGAGCAGCGACCCAACGGGCGGCCGCAGGCCGTGTCCGTTAGGCGACGCAGGAGCCTTACGGACATCGACAGCAGAGCAAAGGGGTTTCTTCCCCCTCAAAATAAAACGTCATGGCCTGTGAGCCTAGCCAGCATTGTCGCTGATGCGCGTCTCGACCTTGAGCCCGTATTTGTCCATGCGGGCAAGGAGGGTCGGGCGCGAGAGGCCCAGCAGGCGGGCGGCCTGGGAACGGTTGCCGCCGCATTGGCGCAGAGCTTCCAGCACGACGGCGCGTCCCATGACGTCCATGCAGCGATCAAAGGGCGCGGGACTGCCGTCGCTCAGAATGCGGCGGATGATGGCCGGGAGGCTGTCGCCGTCGTTGCCGTGCGTCTCGCCCTGCTGCGCGGCGGGCATGTCCGTTACCGCGGGGTCGGCGTGGCGGGGCGTGTGCGGGTGCGTTTCCACTGCCTGACGCACGTCCGGCAGGCGCAGGGGCGTGCCGTCGTTAAAAACAAGCGCTTTTTGCAGCGTATTGCCCAGTTCCCGGACATTGCCGGGCCAGCTGCGGGACTGAAGCCAGAGGAGGGCGGCCTGCTCTATGCCGGGATTAGGGCGGCCCAGATCAGCGGCGGCCCGGCGCAGCAGGGCTTCCGTCAGGGCGGGCACGTCTTCGAGGCGATCGCGCAGCGGCGGCGTCCAGAGGGTGATGACCTTGAGGCGATAGTAAAGGTCCTCGCGGAAGCGCCCCTCGGCTACGGCGCGCTCCAGATCGGCATTCGTGGCCGCGATGATACGCACGTCCACGGCGATGGTTTCGTTGCTGCCGAGGCGCTGAATCTGTTTTTCCTGAAGCAGACGCAGCAACTTTGCCTGAAGCGAAAGCGGAATGTCGCCTATTTCGTCAAGAAAGAGCGTGCCGCCCGCGGCTTGTTCGATACGGCCCTCATGGCGGGCCTGCGCGCCGGTGAAAGCGCCTTTTTCATAGCCGAAGAGCTCGCTTTCCAGCAGGGTGTCTGGAATGGCCACGCAGTTGATAATGGTCAGGGGGCGATTGGCGCGCAGACTGTAACGCCAGATGGCGCGGGCGGCCAGTTCCTTTCCTGTGCCGGATTCGCCGCGAATGAGCACTAGCGCGTCGGTGGGCGCAACGCGGCCAATGGCTTTGCACAGGGCCTGCATGGCGGGGCTGTCGCCGACCATCCCTTCGGCAGCCGCGGCTTCTTCGGGAGCCGGCGCAGTGCCGGAGGAGGGGGCGCGCAGGCGCTGCCCGGCCTCAAGGGCGCGGCTGATGAGCTGGAGCGCCTCCGGGATATCGAACGGCTTAAGAATATAATCAAACGCGCCGTGCCCCATAGCGCGAATGGCGGTTTCCGTGCCGGAATAGGCAGTCATGATGATGACGGGCGGGCAGTGCGGCAGGGCGCGCATGCGATCCAGCGCTTCCAGGCCGCTCATGCCGGGCATGCGCACGTCCATGATGACGCAGTCGGGCATGGCTTCCCGCATGGCCTGCAATCCTTCCTCGGCGGAAGCCGCGACGCGGGCGTCATAGCCTTCCTCGCCCAGCAGCCGGGCAAAGCCGTCGCGCAGGTGCGGGTCATCGTCGATGATGAGAATCAGCGCAGCCATATGTCGTCATCCTTGCGGGCCGGGAGTACGGCAACAAAACTGGCCCCCCTGCCCGGCGCGCTGTGCAGGTGCAGCCAGCCGCCGTGATCCTCGAAGATGCGGCGGGCAATAGGCAGGCCAAGCCCGGTCCCTTCCTGCTTGGTGCTCATGAAGGGTTGAAAGATGATTTCGCGCAGGTCTTCGGGAACGCCGGGCCCCGAATCTTCCACGCGGATGACTACGACATGTCCCAGCGGGGCAAGACGTCCCTTCTCTTCGATAATACGGACATCGCCGCCGGGGCCCGCGGCTTCGCAGGCGTTAATGACAAGGTTGGCCAGGGCCTCGCGCAGCTGTTCGGGATCGGCGTCTACCGGCGGGAGCTGATCGTCGCGCTGCCGGGCCAGCGAAACCGTATAGGAGGACAGACGCGGCCCCAGCAGACTGAGCGTGCCGTCGATAACTTCGGAAATATTGACCCGGCGCTTTTCGAGTCGGGGACGGCGGGAGAGTTCGAGGAAATTGGCGATGATGCCTTCCACATGTCGCAGTGCGTCGTTGATGGCCGTCACGTCTTCCTGTTGCTTGGCGTCCAGCTTCAGGCCGCGCGTCAAAGCAAACAGACGTAGTTTTACCCCTGTCAGGGGGTTGCGGATGGAGTGGGCGACGCCTGCGGCCAGTTTGCCCACAAGAGCCAGCTTTTCGGTATGACGCAGGTTTTCCTGCCGCTCTTCCATGGCGAGGCGGGCGCGTTCAGCCGTGTCGCGCAGGTTGCGGGCGCGTCGCATGAGGGGGGCGATGCAGGGGGCAATCCAATAGGGGGCGGGGCGGGCGTCGGCGGCGTTCTCCTCGCGTTGCAGTTCGCCAAGCAGAATGCGCAGGGGGCGGAAGACGCCAAACCAGAGCAGCAGGCACAGACAGGCTGCCAGCAGCAGTTCCAGCCAGAGCAGGGCCCGCCAGACTTCGGCTCCCGTTGTCGCGGCAAGGACAAGCCCTGCCAGCGGACAAAGAATCAGGCCCGCGCAGCAGAGAAGAATGCCCGTTTCCGCCAGTGGCGGTCGGGTGCGGCGCGGGCCTGAAGGAGAGATTTGAAGCGGCATCAGAAGGCCGATCCGCCGAGCGTGGAGGTGGCGGAGGACTTCTTCTGCGCGCGTCCGGCGGCGGGGCTGACCCAGGTCATGATTTCGCGGCCCATATCCCAGGCAAGGCTGCGCACAATCAGACCGGCCGGATCGCCGTGGAAGCGTTCCTTGACCTTGAAGAGATAGAAGTCGTGGCTCTGACGCGGCTGCATGAGGCCGCCCTGCGCCAGGCTCCAGATCAGCAGGCCGCTCTTGACGTCATAGATTTCTATGGCCAGCGAGACGGAGCTTTCGCCGCCGTCGCCGCCGTCGATGTAGTGATTGATGTAGCCGCCGATGACATAAGGCAGGCCGCGCTGCCGCGCCAGCGCGATAGCGCGCCGGGAGTTGTAGGGGCCGGCGGCCGGTTCGTATTCCAGCTGCTGGAAGGTCCCCTGAGAAAGCCAGATGCTCCAGATCTGACGGGAAACCTGATCAGTAAAGGCGGTGGGCTGGTTCATCTGCTGCACCATGCGCAGGGGCACGAAAAGCGCGCACGGCCGCGAAGAGGGGCGTTGCAGAGGCTTAACATAGATGGCGGGCGGCTGCCGTCGCACAAACTGGTTGATGTTGGCCTCCAGCGGCATGCTCAGGTCGCCTCCGAACTCCAGATTCCGACTGGTTTCGTCCCGGCTGGCACAACCGGGCAGGGCCGTGCAGCAGGCAGCAATGGCCAGAACAAGCGAGAGGGTGCGATGAGCGATGTTCATTGAAGCTTCTCCGTGGAAATCTGCGTTTTTTGCAAGGAGGCGAGCAGTTTTTCCCGTGCCGTCAGCAATTGTCTGTGCAGAGCAAGACGTCGGTCGGCGGACAGGCGACAAAATTCCGGGCTGTGCGCGGTTTCTCTGAGCTGCTGCATGGACTGGGCCAGCTGCGCCAGATGGCGACATTCGAGAGCGGAAAGCGCCGCGGTGCTGCGCAACGCCAGATCCGCCAGTCGGGCCAGTTCTTCCGCCTGCGCGGCTATGCCGTCCGGGTGTATGAGCGCGCCGTATGCTCTTCTTTTGCAAAATTCACGCCATATGCCGGAAATGCGCTGGAATATGCCGCTCATGCGCCTTTCCTTCCTTGCGAGGTCAGAAATTCGACAGCATGGCCAGGGTCTGTTGCAGGAGCATGGCCAGCAGCAGGGCCGTAGGCAGGCAGCCGACGATAGTTTGCGCCCAGCTCAGGCGAAAGGCCGCGCGGCAGCCGATAACAATGCTTGCCAGGCACCATATGAGGCCCGCCAGATTGCCCAGCACGGGCACGATGCACAGCAGCATGGGCGCGGAGCTGTAGGCCACTATCTGAAAGACGCGGGCATAGGTGGCGGATCGGCAGGTGCTGAGGCGGAAACTCAGAAACATCAGGCCGCTGACGATGTAAAGCTGCATGACCAGCGCAAAGAGCTGCGCCAGACCGAAAAACAGTATGCTGCGCTCCGGCGGCATCTTTTCCGCCATGGCCTGCAGCTGCGGATCGGCGGTGCTGGCCAGCATATCGCGGAGGATACTTCCCCACACGTTGATGGCTGTCACGCCGATGACGCCGACAATAAGAAAGAAGAGCAACGCGCGCAGCGGCGGCGCGTCGTCGCGCAGTCCCGCAAAAAAGCGCGGCGCGCCGAACATGATCCGGAGCACGGTCTGATAGAAGCCTTCCACATAGCCGACCGTCCGGGGAGCTTCCTCCCACGGATTGCGCAGCGGTCCCTGTTCGTCGCTGTCTTCCGCCTCCTCTGCGCGTTCTTTCGTATCTGCATCCTTCTGTCGGGATGCCTCGCGCAGGCGGCGTCCCCGTTCGGCTTCGCGGGCATAGGCCCTGGATGCCGTCATGCGGGGATCTTCTTCCTCGCTGGCTGCATCCTGCGCAATTGGGCGCGTTTCGGGAGCCTGTTCTTCCGCTGCGTGTCCGGCGTCGGCGCCGTAGTTCGGCGTTTCCTGCCGGGCGGCGGGGGCTGCTTCGGGGGCCAGCAGCTGGGTTGTTCCCTCGTGCGGGAAGAGTCGAAAGCGGCTGGCGCAGCGCGGGCAGGTCGCCAATAGGGATTTGCCCGGCGCTACCGCCGGAAGGCGATCTGCCGGGACATCCTGACTGAACTGGCAATGAGGACAGGTAATATTCATTCCTTCCCCTTATCAGAGAGCGCTGCGGCCTGCAATCGCCGGGGCGGAGCTCCGGTCGCAAACTCAGGTCTTGAAAAAATATATAATTTTTCAAGATTGTTGTGTCTATCTCCGTGCGCGGGGGCATTTCCCTTCTTGACAGCGGAGGAGGCCCGGCCTAATCAGATAGGCCCGTAGGGCGCGCACGCGCGTCAGACAAGGCTTTCGGGGAGAGGAAGGCGGAGCATGGCGACAGGCTGGATGGCATGGCGGGCAATGGCAGGCCCACTGATACTGGCGGCATTTTTTGTGCTGGCATGGGTTCCGGCTGGAGCCACGCCAATGGATGTCTTGAGCGGCATACGACTGGCTGCCAGTCAGCTTGACGAGAACGATCCCGATGTGGCCGCCGCTCTGCGTGAAGCGCAGGCCGCCATTGCCGCCCGTTCTGCGTCCGGGCCTGAAGCCTCGGCGCGCAGCCTGGTCCGTCAGGGGCGTTCCGGCAAGCCTGCCGTGTCGCTTGCCTATCCCGCGTTCGGCATTGACAAAGTGGACGAGGATATCCGTCTCTGGGTCGAAAGCATCGCCGCCACCTTTGAGCGGGAGCTCACGGCCGGTTTCGGAAACAGCGAAGACCTCGAAAAGTACGAACTCTCCTGCTCCTACGAAGTCTCGCGTCCTTCCGCCGATGCCGTCAGCGTGCTTTTTGAAATCTGGACCTACACTGGCGGCGCGCACGGCAATCTGGATCTGATTACGCTCAATTACAGTTTCATCACCGGCCAGCGGCTGACCCTTGTGGACATCTTCGAGGATGTGGACAAGGCGCTGGCCCTCATGTCCGCTACCTCCCGCGATGTTCTCATGCGTCGCCTTGGCGGCGGCGTAGGCGAGCAGATGATCCTTGACGGCACAGAGCCGGACGTCAACAACTTCTCCAGTCTCAGTCTCGACCCCGACGGCGTGCGCATTCATTTCCAGCCCTATCAGGTCGCCCCTTGGGCCGCCGGAGCTCAGAGTGTTTCCATGACGCTGGAACAGCTGGCCCCCGCCCGTCCCTTCAAGCGGTTGTGGCACAGGTAATCCTCGACGCCGCCGTGCGGCTCGTCTTCCCCCTGGCCCCTCTCTTTGCCGATCACTTTCCCGGCGCGCCGCGCGTGCCCGGTTCCTGCATCGTTGAGGCCGTGCGCCGCAGTCTCGAAGTCGCTCTTCCTTCATGGTCTGTCCATGAACTCCTGAGTGCGCGTTTCCGGCATTTCGTCTGCCCGGAAGAAGACCTCCTTCTCCAGCTCCGCGTCTCCGCCGCTGCCGCCGACGCCGCCGAGGCTCGTTGCAGTCTCCTGCACGCCTCCGTGCGCTGCGCCGATCTCCGTTTCCGCCTCGTACGTTAGTTAGAGGGGATTTTTCTTTTTTGGGGGAGGGGGAACCCCTCTGCTGGCGCGAGAGGGGTTCCCCCTCCCCCAAGCCCCCACCCCTTCCCCAGCGCGCTTTATTCAGGACGATGAGGCGGTACGGGAATCCCGTCGCTTTCCTTTGATATCCGTCCCCCGGAAATGCAGAAAAAGAATGCCAGGGGAGTGGGGCTTTTTGTCTTTGAAAATGGCAAGACACGAGTCGGCGGCATAGCTCCATACGGCCCGAAGCGCGTTTTTCCGCGCGCTTCGGGCCGTACGTTTCAAACTGAAAATGTTCTTTTTTGTCCAGACAGGACAGGCGGGCACATGGCAAAGTCGCGCCATTCCGGGGGACGGTGGTTGCGGGGAAGGCGTTTGCGTTCCGCAACGTTGCATCCTCTCGATAAAAGCGCGCTGGGGAAGGGGGGCTTGGGGGGGAAGGCCAAGCCTTTTCGCAGCGAAGAGAGAAAAGGCGTTCTTGCAATCTCTCTCACGCTGGCAGCGCCAGGATGGCGGCCGCAGGCCGTGCCCGTCAGGCGAGAGCCTTACGGGCATCGGCAGCAGAGATAAGGCGGGCCTTCCCCCCGACTCTTACCCAATAAAAGAGTGAATGCCGGTAAAGATTTGCTGTGCGGCGATGGCGGCAAGGAGGAGGCCGGTCAGTTTTGCCATGACGGCGAGGCCGGTGCGGCGGAGGATTTTACCGACGCTGTCGGCCATCCAGAGGAGAGAGAAGACGCCGAGGGCGGCGATGAGCAGGGAGAGCGCGCCGCGGACGGTTTCCTCGAAGGTGTTTGCGGAAGCGCCCATGACCATCACCATACCGATGGAGGCGGGGCCCATGCAGAGGGGTATAGCCAGCGGCACGACGCTGATATCGCCTTCCGGCCGGTGCTTTTTGCTGTCGCCGTCGTCCTGCATGAGAGAGACGGCGGACAGGAAGAGGAGCACGCCCGCGCCGATGCGGAAAGCGTCGAGCGTGAAGCCGAACAGGGAAAAGATATGCGCGCCGAAGAGGTAGAGCACAAGGCCGATCAAAAAGGCGGCAAGACTTGTCTTGCAGGCGGTGCGGCGCTTTTCCTGCGTGGTGTAGTCGGCTGTGGCGCTGATGAAGGCGCTCAGGACGGCGGGCGGCGTCATCAGCGCGAAGAGCTGGATACTGATACCGAAAAGGCTTGTGGATTCCTGCATGATGTCATGACCCGGTGTTGAGAGTGCGACGCTGGACAGGGGATTGGGAGCGGAAAGCGGCGTTCAGCCAGAGCATTTTCAGTTTGAAATGCTTCGCAGTTCAAAGCATACGGCCTGTCGTTTCGCAGAAAAAGTGCTGTTTTTCAGCTAGCTTAGGTTCGTACAGCGCTGTATCGCCGCCTCGCGTTTCACCTTTTTCAAAGTTGAAACGCTCTAAGGCCCGTGGAGTCCTGCCGTGAGGAGATGCGTCGGGAAAAACGGAAATAATCCGGAGACGGTGGTTGCGGGGAAAGCGACGGCAAGCCCGTAGTGTTTCATCTTCCAGAATAAAGCGCGCTGGGGAAGGGAAGGGGGGCTTGGGGGGAAGGCCAAGCCTTTTCGCAGCGAAGTGAGAAAAGGCGTTCTTGCAATCCCTCTCGCGCTAGCAGCGACCGGATGGCGGCCGTAGGCCGTGCCCGTTGCGACGAAGGAAGCTACGGGCATCGACAGCAGAGATGAGGGGTTTCCCTTCCCCCCAAACAATTTACGAATGGAAAGGAAAAGGGGGAGGGAGTGAAGCTCTCCCCCTTGCTGGTTACATTTCGGACTGCTTTTTGGAGCGCCGCATGGCGACGGAGCCGGTACGGGCGACTTCCTTGATGCCGAAGCGGTGCATAAGGCTGAGGATGGCTTCGAGCTTGGAGTGATCGCCGGTGGCCTCGATGGTCATTTCCGTGGCGCTGACGTCGATGACCTTGCAGCGGAAGATTTCCACGGTGCGGAGGATTTCGCCGCGCATGGGGCCTTCGGCCTGCACCTTGACGAACATCATCTCGCGTTCCACGGCGGGGCCGTCTTCAAAGTCGGTCACCTTGATGACGGTCACGATCTTGTGCAGCTGCTTCATGATCTGCTCAAGAATCTGGCTGTCGCCGTAGGTGGTGATGGTCATGTGGGAGACGCCGTCTTCCAGCGCCGGGGCCACATTGAGCGAGTGAATGTTGAAACCGCGACCGCTGAACAGTCCGGCCACACGGCTGAGCACGCCGGGTTCGTTTTCCACAAGAACGGAAAGCACGTGACGTTGCATGGCGGCCCCCCTAGATCAGCAGCATTTCGTCCAGGGCCGCGCCGGCGGGCACCATGGGATAGACGTTTTCTTCGCGCTCCACCCGCACGTCAATGAAGGCGGGATTGGGCGAGGCCAGCGCGGTTTTCAGCATGGGCAGCAGTTCTTCCCGCGTGGTGATGCGGTAGCCTTCCGCGCCGTAGGCTTCGGCCAGCTTCACGAAATCGGGCTGGGCTTCCATGTTGGTGGAGCTGTAGTTGTGATTGAAGAACAGCTCCTGCCACTGGCGCACCATGCCGAGATAGCCGTTATTGAGAATCACGACCTTGATGGGCAGGCGCTGCTGCACGACGGTAGCCAGCTCCTGAATATTCATCTGCAACGAACCGTCGCCCGCCACGGTAATAACCTTCTTGTCGGGGAAGGCCATTTGCGCGCCGATGGCCGCGGGGAAGCCGTAGCCCATGGTGCCGAGGCCGCCGCTGGTGAGCAGGGTGCGCGGTTCGGTGAAGTTGTAGAACTGGGCCGTCCACATCTGGTTCTGGCCCACTTCGGTGGTCAGGATGGCGTCGCCCTTGGTCAGTTCAAAGAGCGTCTCCACGACTTTCTGGGGCTTGATGGCCGTGCCTTCGTTGCTGTAGCAGAGGGGATGATCCTTCTTCCAGCCGGCGACGGTGCGGAGCCATTCGGCGTGCTCTTCCAGCCAGTCGCGATCGCCCATTTTCGCCTTGCAGATGTCGAGAATGCCTTCGAGGGCCAGACGGCAATCGCCCACAACCGGCACGTCCACTTCCACGTTCTTGCGAATGGAGGTGGGGTCGATGTCGATATGCACAATGCGCGCGGAGGGCGCGAAGGCGGTCAGCTTGCCGGTAACGCGGTCGTCGAAGCGCGCGCCCACGCAGATGAGCAGATCCGTATGATTAATGCTCATGTTGGCCGCATAGGTGCCGTGCATGCCCACCATGCCAAGGCTCAGGGGATCGGTGGCCGGGAAGGCGCCGAGACCCATGAGAGTATAGGCAACGGGCAGATGCAGGGTCTGAGCCAGTTCGCGCAGGGCCTGCGAGCCGTTGGAGAGAATGACGCCGCCGCCGGCCAGCAGCATGGGGCGTTTGGCCTTGGAGATTTCCTCGGCGCTGCGGCGCAGCTGGTTCAGATTGGGCTTGTAGGTGGGGTTGTAGCTGCGCATGGAAACGTCTTCGGGCCAGACGAATTCCGTGGACGCCTGCATGACGTCCTTGGGCAGGTCCACCAGCACCGGACCAGGGCGGCCGCTGCGGGCCAGGAAGAAGGCTTCGCGCAGGGTCTGGGCCAGCCGGGTTATATCCTTGACCAGAAAATTGTGCTTGGTGCAGGGGCGGGTGATACCAACGATATCGACCTCCTGAAAGGCGTCGTTGCCGATAAGGTTGGTAGGCACCTGCCCCGTAAGCACCACTAGCGGAATGGAATCACAGTAGGCCGTGGCAATGCCGGTTACCGTGTTGGTGGCGCCGGGCCCCGACGTAACGAGGCAGACGCCGACCTTGCCGGAGGCGCGCGCATAGCCGTCGGCCGCGTGCACAGCCCCCTGCTCGTGCCGTACAAGCACGTGCTTCAGCTCAGGGTGTCGCGGCAATTCATCATATATGTCAATGATCGCGCCGCCGGGATAGCCAAACAGCACGTTCACGCCTTCCCTTTTCAGGGATTCCAAAAGGATCTGTGCACCTGTGCGTTCCATGTATACGGACTCCTGCGCCTCCTACTGGGCGGCGCGATGTTTGTCGAGCAAGGCCATGAGCTGGGTCTTGCCTTCAAGCTTTTGTTTCTTGAGTTGCTTCAGGGTCTGCTCTTCCGTGGGGGTACGGAAGCTCTTGCCTTCCAGCTTTTCCACCTGCTTGCTGTAGAGCATGTGGTCTTCCCACAGGGATTTCAGCTCCGGATCAGAAGGTAGCATCTTTTCAATGAGTTCAATGTCATGCTGATCCATAAGAAATCTCCTACGTTAGATGTTGGGCGTCGGGCGCCTGACAGGGCCTCGCGGCCATGTTTCCGGGGATGGCGCCTCTTCGGGCGCCACCTTCCTGCCGCATGCGGAAATTTTTGTATGTGTTCATCATTCCCTGAAACGCGCGACGTTGCAAGCCTCTTGCCCGTTTTTTGGCGGACTTCCGCCGGACGGGGCTTCAAGGCTGTCGTCGCGCCTAGAAGGAAACGATGCGCATGGTGGAGGAGTACTCCAGAATAGACTTGATCACGATGCGATTGAAAAGCTCGATGGCGAGCAGCACCACCACGGGCGAGAAGTCCAGCCCGCTGGTATAGGTGAAGGGCAGCCATTTGCGGACGCGATAGAAGACCGGTTCCGTCAGCTGGCGCAGCACGCGGACAATGGGATTATAAGGATCGGGCCGGACCCACGTCAGAACGGTTGCGATAATGACTATCCAGAAATAGAGAGAGAGCAGGCCGCTGATGACGACGGCCACTGCCTGCAGGGCGTTGGAAAGGATTATCATAGGTTCTCCAGCGTTTCGCGCAGGGCGTCGGCCAGCGCGGGATAATCGGCGGCGATGATGTCCCCTTGGAGCGCGCCGCCGTTGAAGGCCGCAAAGACCATGCCCGCAGCGCCGGCGGCGTCCTGATCGTGGCGGCTGTCGCCCACGAAGAGTGCTTGCCGCGGCCCGACATGCCACATGTCGAGGATATGGCGCGCGCCTTCCGGCGAAGGTTTGGGGGCGGCGTCTGTTGCGGTGATTACTGGATAAAAATAGGAGTGCAAATCAAAAATGTCCAGAACCCTTTGCATGCCGGCGCGCGTTCTGTTGGTTTGAACTGCCAGCCGCAGTCCCTTGTCCTTCAGCACGTCGAGAAAGTCCCGCAGCCCCGGTTGCAGGCGCAGGAGGGGAACAATATCCCGATCGTAGACGACCACGTTGCGGACGACGTATTCGATTTGTCCGTGCAGGCGTTCCGGCAGGATGTAGTGAAGCGACTGCATGCCGGTGGCCATGAAAACATAGTCTTCTTGTTCCCGCGTCATGGGCGGCAGCCCGAAATAAGCCAGCACGCGATTGTAGAATTCGTTGTTGGCATCCCGCGAATTGATGATCACGCCGTCGCAGTCGAAGACCACGCCGCGCAGACCGTCTGGGAACAGAGGCGCGGCGCTAGCCATGATGCGGCTCCGGCAGGAGCAGAAGCACATCCGTTTCGCGGGACCATTGCGGGCAGCATTGCAGAGCGCGCGGGCGGCCCAGCAGACGCCAGACCGGCTGATGCAGCAGGCCCAGGCGCGCGGCGTCCTTGCCCGCGGCCTCGCGCAGAGCCTGCGCGCTTTCTGAAGTCGCGTCAGTCAGGGGCGTGATGGCGTCGCCAAGGGCGTCGCACAGATCGTCGGCCATGACGCCTTCGGCCAGCAGCGCCGCGTCTTCGGGCAGGAAGGGCAGAGCCGCATGCAGGACGCGCCGCCAGTCGGGCAGTAAGCCCGTATCCACGGCCAGGGGAGCGCGCATTTCCGGCGGCAGGGCGTTCAGCTCCTCGTCGCTGTCCAGACCGAGAGTCGCGTCGAGGGCGCCGTCGGCCCCCGCGCAGGCGGCGCTCAGAGCGGCCAGTTCCGCCACACGCTCTTCCTGAAGCCAGCACCAGAGCAGCAGACGCTGCGCCTGCTGGGCTTCGCGCGCCTGTTCGGCCGCTTCCGCGGCTGCCCGCGCCGCTTCTTCGCCGCCGCGGGCGAAGGCGTCGCGCAAGTGCGCCTCGTCATGCAGGCGGGCGCTCCGGGCCTGCCCCACGCTCAGGCTTTCCACCGGGCAGCCTGCCAGCGCCGCATCAGCCATGCGACGCAGCTCGTCAAGACAGGCGGCCGCCTGTTCTTCCGTCCAGGGATAGCCTTGCGGCTGCCACCACGGCCCGCAGGGGGCGGCGCTCTCCACAGGCAGGATGCCGCGCGCCGCTGTCGGCGCTGTCTGCTCGCTGAAGGAGGCGGGCAGGCCCGGCCACAGGCGCATGGCCCACGGCGCGGACAACTGATTCCTGACGCCCGGCAGAGGGCCGCGCAAGGCGGGAAAACGGATAATCCTGCATGTCATGGCTGATCCTCGGAAAATATTCGTCGCCTGTCCGCAGGCCTCCACAGGCGCGCGGCGTCGGCGACAAGCTGATTCTATCAGCATAGCTTGTGACTCTTCCGTTGGCAAGCCTCGGAGACGCGAAATGCCCGAATGGCGCGCCGTGGCGGGCGTTGCGCCGCCTCTGTCGCAGTGCTGGGCACATAAAGAGCATTTTCAGTTTGAAACGCTGCGCGTTTCAAGCCATACGGCCTGTCGTTTCGCGGAAAAAACGCGGTTTTTCCGCTCACTTTGGGCCGGGCGGCGCTGTGCCGCCGCCTCGCGCTTCACCTTTTTCAAAGTTGAAGCGCTCAAAAACAGCAAACGTCCGCCGGGGGAGCGGACGTTTGCTGACGGAAGGACTTGCTTACAGGCCGGGCCGCGCTTACCGGGGGACGGTTGCCGCCGGGGGAGCGGCTGTGCGTCCGGCTTGTTTCGCTGTCTGAAAAAGCGCGCTGGGGAAGGGAAGGGGAGCTTGGGGGGAGGGGGTTTCCTCCCCCAAACAACTTACGAATAGCGTTGACTAGGCCCTAGTAGAGCCACTTCTTGCCGTTGTGGCTGAGCATTTCGTTGACGCGGCGGGTCTTGACGGCTTCGCAGGGAGCGGACAGGGCGGCGGACTTGCTCTTGCCGCGGCATTCGTAGACGACTTCCTGATAGCGGACAAAGCCGACATAGTTGCCGGTGGGGCTGACGTTGACGTTGGTGGTCATGCTGTTGGTGTCCACTTCAGTATAGGTGGCCACGTAGGTGCTGCCCATCTTGCGCACCAGCTTGGCGCTCTTGGAAGGCTGCACGTTGCGGGCAGCCTGGGCCACCAGCTGACGGCCGGTGGCTTCGAGATCGGCCTGAATCTTGTCGCCGGGCTGGGCGGTATTGCTGACGGACTCCTGGGCGGTCGCCTCGGCGGCGGGCGCCTGCGCCGCCTCCATCTTGTCGCTGCTTTCATCGGAACCGAAGAGAGAGCAGCCGCTCAGGCCAAGACCAAGAACCATGACGCAAGCCAGTGTCTTTTTCATGAAAATTCCCTTTGTGTTTGTGCAATCCCTCTGGCGAGAGGGAAAACGGATTTGCGGAGAAGACGGGGCCGGATGGCCTTGAACTGTAACGCGCGCAAAGGCACGTCGCGCGATGCTGCATCAGAGCGTTTTATTTTTGAAAATGTAAAACGCGGAGCGGCGGCATAGCGCTTCCCGGCCCGAAGTGAGCGGAAAAAACACGCTTTTTCCGCGAAACGACAGACCGTATTGTTTGAGATGCAAAGCATTCCAAACAGAGAAAATCCTTCAGGGCCGCAGCGGCCTTGATTGCCATTGCCTAGCCCTCCGGCGGCGTGTTGTCAAGAGTTCCGCAATGCGTTTTTGCGTTTTTATCTTCTAGATTTTATTGATATTTTTTCAAACAAGGGAATACCTTCCCCGGCTGGTCGGCGTAAGTACCGGCAATGTTTGCCAGACCATCGGAACCTGAATAAAAGGATGCGCGGCCCGATAAAAAACATCGTCGGGAGAAGAAAACGGCGCGGCATTCAGAGCGTTTTGCCATTAGAGCGTTTCACCTTTTTCAAAGTTGAAACGCTCTAAAACGCTCTAGAGGCCTTGAGTCGCAGCGGTAAAAGAAAAGGGCCCGGCGTCGTAACGCCGGGCCCCGTTCATTCAGACTCTTCGAGGATTAGTCGAAGGAGATTTCCGTACGGCGGTTCAGATAGCGGCCGTCGTCGGTGTTGTTGTCATACTTGAAGGACTTGCCCTTGCCGATGGCGGTCACGCGGCTGGCGGGGATGCCCTGCTGGCCGAGGTAATCCTTCACGGCATTGGCGCGGTTCTGGGAAAGCTTCTGGTTGTAGGCGTCGGTACCCTTGGCGTCGGTCCAGCCGGTCAGGATGACGCGCTTGTTGGTCTGAGCCTTGATGATGGCGGCGGCTTCGTTGAGGATGCCCATGGCCTTGCTGTCAAGGGCATAGGAGTCAAAGGCGAAGTTCACGCCACGCAGGACGATGACGGTCTCTTCCTGGCAGAAGACGGCCAGCACGAA
>CALVHG010000070.1 GCA_944327285.1 uncultured Desulfovibrio sp.
AGCAGGAACAGCTGTACCCAAAAACGCGTTTTAACGTCTAACCAGTGCAAGAACACACTTGCCGGAAGCCATTTGAACGTGACTTCTGCGAACATCAGTCATCAAGGAGGTCGGCATGGCCGACAACATGGATTCCGCCGTTCGTCGTCATACGCAGGTTCTTATTATCGGTTCGGGCATCGCGGGCTGCACCGCGGCCCTGACGCTGGCCGACGCCGGCAATGATGTACTGCTGATCAATGCGGGCGAGGATCTTCAGGGAGGTAATTCGGAGCTGGCGCAGGGCGGCATCATCTACAAGGCGGCCGACGTTCCCCCCGCCGACGAAGCGCGCGCCCTGGCGCATGACATTCTGGTCGCCGGTCACGATTACAACTATCGCAAGGCCGTGCACTACCTGTGCAAAAACGGTCCGACCTGCATTGACGAAGTGCTGGTGCAGCGGGCTGGCGTGCAGTTCGACAAGAACGCCGACGGCAGCTTTAACCTGACGCGGGAAGGCGGACACGGCAGACCGCGTATTCTCCATTGCGCGGATTATTCGGGACGGGCCATCATGGAAGGTCTCATGGCGCAGGTCACGGCGCATCCCCGCATCACCTGCCTGTTCCGCCGTTCCGCCATCGACCTGCTGACCAGCCATCATCACGCCAAAAGCTCCCAGTACCGCTACGGCGTGGAAAACCGCTGTCTTGGGGCTTATGTTCTCAACGAGTATAACGGCTGCCCGGAAACCATTCTGGCCGACTGGACCGTGCTGGCCACCGGCGGCGTGGGCCAGGTCTTCCTGCACTCCACCAACGCTCCGGCCTGCGTGGGAACGGCTATCTCCATGGCGTTTCGCGCGGGCGTTTCTCTTTCCAACCTGGAGTTCATGCAGTTCCACCCCACGGCTTTCTATGAAGAGCGCAGCCACCGCCGCCCGCTTATCACCGAGGCCATGCGCGGCGAGGGGGCCCGCCTGCTGGACGGTTCGGGCAAACCGTTCATGGAGCGCCACGATCCGCGCGGCGATCTGGCTCCCCGCGACATCGTAGCCCAGGCCATGATGGAAGAAATGCTGCATAACGGCGCGCACTGCCTCTTCCTTGACGCCACGCGCGTGGAACAGGACCTCCCGACCCGCTTCCCCACGGTCTTCAATCAGTGCATGGAAGCGGGCATTGACATTCGCAAGGAGCCCATTCCCGTCGTGCCCGCCGCTCACTACTTCTGCGGCGGCGTGCTTGCCGACTCCAGAGGCCGCACGTCCATGCCCGGCCTCTATGCCATCGGCGAATGCGCCTGCACGGGCCTGCACGGCGCCAACCGACTGGCCAGCACTTCCCTGCTGGAAGGCCTTGTCTGGGGCGTGAGCTGCGGCCGGGATCTGGCCACCCGCTGCTGCACGCATCCCGTTCCCTCGGCCCTGTTCGCGGCCATTCCCGAATGGATGCACGAAGGGGACGAACGCCATGACGACCCCGCGCTTGTGGCGCAGGACTGGGCCAATATCCGCTCCACCATGTGGAACTATGTCGGCATTTCCCGCAGCACCGCGCGCCTGCGCCGCGCCTTTGAAGACCTGCGCGATCTCGTGCGCCATATCCACGACTTCTACAAGCGCACGCGCATTTCCCGCCCGCTCGTGGATCTTTTCCACGGCTCCCAGACCGCCTATGTCATTACGCAGGCCGCCATGCGCAATCGCCAGAGCATCGGCTGCCATCACCGTGTGGACTAGGGCCTATTAACACTATTCGTAAGTTGTTTGGGGGGAAGGGAAACCCCTCATCTCTGCTGTCGATGCCCGTAGCTTCCTTCGTCGCAACGGGCACGGCCTGCGGCCGCCATTCGGTCGCTGCTGGCGCGAGAGGGGGTTCCCTTCCCCCCAAGCCCCCTATCCCTTCCCCAGCGCGCTTTTATCGGGGGAAAAGTCAGGAATACGAGGGACCCCCGCCACCGAAGACAAGTGGCGTGTGTACAGTCCATTTATTTTATCTATTGAAATTATTTGTAAAATTTGTGTTAATACGCCCTAAGCCGGACTCGCTACTTTTTTAAGTGGCGCTATGAGAGCGTGTTAACATGAGGCGGCAGCGCCGCCCGGCCCAAAATGATCGGAAAAGCCCCGTTTTTCCGCGAAACGACAGGCCCATATTTAACTGAAAATACTCTAAAAAGACATAAGGGAGAGCTTCTCAGCAAAGAGAAGCTCTCCCTTATGTCTTTCCGCGTCTGCCTTCCCGCAGCAGAGGGAATCAACGCTTCAAATCTTCTTCGTGCACGTTGAAGGTCTTTTCCACAAGATAGAGAGGGCGGAACTTTAATTCTTCAAAAATCTTCCCTACATAATCGCCGCTGATACCGATAGCCAGCAGAATGACGCCCCCCATGAGCGCCTGAAGACAAATCAGCGATGTCCAGCCCTGAACGGTCCAGCCAGCCATGTAGCAAATAAGGGCATACAGGCAACCGGCAAAGCCCAGCAAAGAAAAACACAAACCCAGCAGACTCACCAATTTGATGGGATAGGAAGAAAACGACGTGATGCCTGTCCAGGCAAAACGCAGCATCTTGTGCAGCGGATATTTTGTTGAGCCGAAACGCCGCTCATCCCGGACATAGGGCACGGCGATCTGCGGAAAACCAATCCAGGCAAACATGCCGCGCAAAAAGCGATGCTTTTCCGGCATGGCATTGACGATATCCACGCATCGGCGCGATACCAGACGAAAATCTCCCGTATCCGCCGGGATGCTCTTGTGGACGCAGTAGCGCAGCAGACGGTAAAACAGCCAGGCGCTGGCTTTCTTGAAGACAGTTTCCCCCTTGCGCTCCCGCCGCTGACCATACACGACGTCATAGCCTTCTTCATAGCGACGGATCATTTCGGGAATGACATGCAGCGGGTCCTGCAGATCGGCGTCCATGACGACAACGGCGTCGCCCGTCGCGTAGCGCAGGCCCGCGCTGACCGCCGCCTGATGTCCGAAATTACGACTGAAGGAAACAAGCCGGATACGGGCATCATCCCGCGCCCAGTCGATGCAGAACGGCAGCGAAGCGTCCGTGGAGCCGTCATTGACAAGAACGACTTCCATCTCCATCTGCCCCTCGCGTTCCTTCATCCAGCCTTCCACCTCCTGCCGCAGATAAGGAAGCCCTTCCGCTTCGTTATATACGGGAAACACAAGGCTGAGGCGCTGCACCTTTCTGGGTTCAAGAATACTCTCCATCTTGGCTCCTTTGAGAACTCCCCATGTGACATGGCAAAGGCAGATTCACACTTTAACAAGGAGTTTCCCGATCTGGCAAGCGCCCTCTTGCATCCTGCCGCGTTGTCGTCTACCAAGGAACAAGCCTGTTTTCCCGGCTTTTGACTCCTCCATGCTTCAGGATTCTCAGACCATGAAATACAAAAAGCCACTTCTCGTGACGACGCTTGTGGCGGGCGTTCTTCTTCTGATCGCCGTGGCCGCCTCCCTTGCCATCAGTCCCGTTGTGGAACGCAAGGCCGAACAAATGCTCAACCGCTATGCAACCCGCGCGCGCGGCATAGAGCATTTCACTTTTTCGCGAGTCGAATTTTCGCCCCTGTCGCGCAGCCTCACCCTGCATGACGTTCTCATCGTCTACCGCTCGCCCAAAGGCTTGCGCAAGAGCGTAGACCGCCTTGAAATCAGCGTTCCCATCCGCGCCGCGGCCTGCGCCGTGCCCGCGCTGCGCCCCTATCTCATGCCGGAAAAAGGCAGCATGGACATATGCAACGCCATTACGGCCGACGGCGTTTCCTTCAGCATGCCCGGACTGCTGGCCGGATCTCTGGAACACGCCGTCATCTCCGGCATTGCCGCCGATGCGGGGCATATCCGGGCCCTGATGGCCGGACGCCGCCCCGATCCCATAGACATCCTGGAGCGGGCGCAACTTGACGGTCTTGACGCGCTCAAGCTGCGGGCCACGGTGCAGACAGTCAACGGCTCCGCCGCGTGTAATCTGGAAGCCTTCCGCCTGCGCGGCCTGCACGATCTCAGCATTGACGAAATGCGTCTTGAACGCCTGAAGGCTTCCACAAACAAAGAAAGCGCCGAGCTTGCCCTCTTCGGCATGGACGGCTTCCGCGCCCCCGATGCCGCAACGCTGCGCCTGCTGCTCTCCGTCCGCCTCACGGGACAGAAAACCGAACAGGAAATCGCCAGCAGCATCGAACACGTCCTCCCCATGATTCAGCAATGGCTGACCGCCAGCGTCCCGCCCGTGCGCGTTCTGGCTATGGAAAAGGCCTCGTTTCGGGGAGCCCGGCCGCAGGACATCATGAGTCTGGCGCTCATCCGGCTGGACTGGCTGTCCAACCGCCCTCGTGAAATGAAAACAGCCGTGCGGGACCTTGTGCTGCCTGTGCAGCTGATCGAATCCAACGGCCTGCACCTGCCCGGCCTCAAGGAGCTGCGCTTTAACGGCGAAAGCGATACCCGCGACGAAAACGGACGTATCCGCGAAACAGGCTATCTCAGCCTCGCCCAGTTCGGCCAGATGCGCTACAACGCAAGCTACGCCGTTCCGGGCGGCGTCTTCAACTTCTCGCCCATGCAGCTGCTTTCCATGAATATCCATGACGCGGCCTTTACCTTTGTCGATCAGGGGGCGCTTGCCTACATTGCCCTCAATCAGCACGATCCCGACATGGCCGGGCCCTACTTCAATCAGGCGCTGGACTACGGCCTCCCCGGCGCCGAAAATGCCGCGCTGCGCGCCGCCCTCAAGGCGTTCGCGGATCGTCCCGGCACGATTGATATCGTCAAAACGACCAACGAGCCCACGCCGCTGCTGCGCTGCTTCGACACGGGCACGCTCGGCCGACTCTGGCGCGCAAGCGCCACCCCCGGCAAGGAAAGCCTCTATGAACAAATGCGCCGCCTTGCCCCGGCGCAATAAAAACCTCTTTGGGGAAGACCTGTCCACGCGGGTCTTTCCCCTCTTCTCGACACACAATCCCCGCCATGAAAAGCCGCCTGCTCTGCCGCTGCCGCATAACTCTGCTGAGCCTCCTTCAGATGGCCATCGTTATCGTCTTCGGCCCCGTTGCCGGCCTCTTCTTCCTTTCCCTCTGCCTGCTGCTTGTGCTCTGGCGATCTTTGTCTGAGGCCCTGGAGCGCCATTCAGGGAAAAAGACCTTTGCAGCCTGAACAAACTTGACGCGATATTTTTTTAGGTATAGTAAAAGAAAAAGAATTTCATTTCTTATTTCAAAAGGAATTTCCATGACGCCGTCGCAAACGCTTGCCGCTCTTGATATTCTGTTAGCCGCCAGACAACCCGCCTTTCTCTGGGGGCCGCCCGGCGTCGGCAAAAGCCGTCTGGTTGCCGAAGCCGCCCGCCGACGCGGCATGCTTTTGCACGATATTCGCGCCGTTCTGCTCGATCCTGTGGACCTGCGCGGCCTGCCGCGCATTGCCGCCGACGGCAAAACCGTCTGGTGCGCTCCCTCCTTTCTGCCTGACGAAAACGACGCGGCGCAGGGCGTTCTCTTTCTCGACGAGCTCAACGCCGCGCCGCCGCTGGTACAGGCGGCCTGCTATCAGCTCATTCTTGATCGTCGCATCGGGGAATACCGCCTGCCCGACGGCTGGTGCGTGCTTGCGGCGGGCAATCGTGAAGGCGATCGCGCCGTTGCGTGCCGCATGCCCACGGCGCTGGCCAACCGCATGACGCATATCAGCGTTGTTCCCGATATCGACGACTGGCTCCTCTGGGCCGAAGCTGCGGATATCCATCCCGATATACGCGCCTTTTTGCGCTTCCGTCCCCGGCTGCTGCTGCACTTTGATCCCGCTTCCGGGGAACAGGCCTTTGCCTCGCCTCGTTCCTGGGAATTTGCTTCCGCCATCCTTCGGGCGGATCCTCCCGAAGATGTGCGAGAAGAATTGCTTGCCGGAGCCGTCGGCAGGGGAGTCGCCGCCGAGCTGTGCGGCTACCTGGCGCAACGGCACAGTCTGCCGGAACTGGAAGAAATTCTTGCGGCACCGGACAGCGCGGCCATACCGGACGATCCTGCGGCCCTTTATGCCCTGTGCGAAGGGTTGGCCCGTCGTGTTCGGGAAGATACGCTGGACGCCATTGCGGATTATGCCGCGCGTCTGCCCGCCGAATTCGGCGTTCTCCTCTTCCGCGAAGCCGCGCGTCAGGACGCCGCCATCATCGAAAGCCCTCCCTTTGCCCGCTGGGCGCAGCGGCATGCCGAGGTGCTGCTCTGATGTCCCGGCCATCATTACGGCAGGAGGCCGCGCGAGCCCTGAGTCGCGCCAGAGCTACTCTCATAACGCGGGAGCCCTTCTTTGGCAGTCTTGTTCTGGGCCTGCGGCTGGAAGCGGACGAAACCTGCCGCCACCTCTGGACGGACGGAACAACGCTGGGCTATCACCCGGCCTTTGCCGCTGCCATCTCTCAGGAAAAACTTGTGGGAGCTCTGGCGCATGAGGCGCTGCATCTGGCCTGCGGACATCATGCCCGACGGCAGAATCGCGATCCGCGCCTCTGGAATGAAGCCTGCGATGTCGTCATCAACGACATTCTGCTGCAAGCCGGTTTTCGCCTTCCCGAAGGCGCGGTGAACCGCCCGGAATATTCCGATCTTCCTGTGGAAAGCGTCTACAAGGAGTTATTATCCCGACAGGCTTCCCGCAGCAACGCGCCTCTCTCCCCGGACACAGACGGCGCGCAGGGATACGGCGACGGCACGCAAAAAGAACAACCAAAACACAGCGCCGATATGGCAACGCCGCGTTCCCCTGCTAAAGAAACGGAGGAAGACGCCCCTCAGCAGATCCGGTCGGCCGTCAGCGCCCAACGCTCCGCCCCTCGCGCCAAGCGGGACATTCCCTTTTTTGACGGAGAAATCCGCGATGCCCCCCAGCTGCGGGAAGGACAGGGCAAGCACAGGACGCAGGCACAGCTCGATGTCGAAACAGCGCTCAACCGCGCTCTTGATCGCGCGCGTCACGCAGGCGCCGTCCCGGCCGGATGTCATCGCCTGCTGCGGCATTCCGTCGCCGCACAGCAGGACTGGGCCTCTCTGCTGCGTCGCTTTCTGGCGCGCTGTGCCGACAATGATTATTCATGGTGTCATCCCGCCCGCCGCTTCCTCCATCAAGGCCTTTATCTACCGGGGCGGCATGACATGAAAATTTCCAGCCTTGCCGTGGCCGTGGACAGTTCCGGCTCTGTCGATGACGTTGCGCTGTCCTCCTTCTGCGCCGAACTGGGAGCCGCTCTGGCTTCCTATGACACCGAGGCAGTCATCCTGTTTCATGACTGCCGTGTCCAGGCTGTGCGCCGCATTCACGGTCGTGAGCTTCCCTCCTCCCTGACGCCCGTAGGCGGTGGCGGTACGGACTTCCGCCCGGTCACGGCATGGCTGGAAAACCAGGGAGAACGTCCGGCGGCGCTGGTATGGTTTACCGATCTGGAATGTTCTTCCTTTCCGCAGGTTCCCGACTACCCCGTTCTCTGGCTTGTCTGGGGGCAGGGAGGACAAACGCCACCCTTCGGAGAGGTGGTGCGCATGAATCTACCGGCACAACAAGCACGCGAGGAACGCCCATGAAACTGCTCTGGACTATCACCAAGGCGCGCGGCAACCTGCGCCCGGTTCTGACCTACAGCATCGAACTGGAATCGTGGGAACGCCGACTCGCAACGCCGCCGCTGCGCATTCCTTCTACCATCCCGGAACCACCGGATTCCTGGCAGGAGTACTGCTATCCCAATCAGCTGGAGCGCGCCGGACACCCCGGCCCCGGCTGCTATGCTCTCGACATTCCTCCTCACAAGGGAGGACACGGCTCCACACGTCTGCGCCTGCCCTGGCGCGCAGATAATGAGTACCCGGAAGTTGCCGTATCTTTTGAACGCCTGCGCGACGCCTACGAGCAGGAACTGGCCCGCACCTATGCCAGCGAACCCATGAATCATAGCCAAAGCCTGCGCGTGCGCTCTCCCCTGCTCCGCGAAACCGCTCCCGGCATCCTTGGCCAGCGCATTCTCGAAGGACTGCGGAATTAACGAAAAATTTACATCCGGTCTTCTCGCACAGACACAAAAGCGCCTCTGATTGCCACTATGCATCGGCAATCAGAGGCGCTTGACGTAATAAACGGAAGGAAATGCCTTGCATCGAGGAGGTTTTCCCCTCGTGTCCTCTACTGTTATCCAGAGTATTTTCTGTTTGAAACGCTGCGGCTTCAAACCATACGGCCTGTCGTTTCACGGAAAAAAACGCGGTTTTTCCGCTCACTTTTGGTCGGGCGGCGCTGTGCCGCCACCTCGTGTTTCACCTTTTTCAAAGGTAAAACGTCCAGTACGGACAGGCTCCGTCCTTTTCTGGCTTAGCAGCCATATGCAAAAACAAAAGAAGGCAGGAAATGTCTGTATCATCAGAGAAATTTCCTGCCTTCTCAATAGGAGTTGAATTAAACCGCTTTGGAAATCATCTCAAAGAAGCGGCTGAAGAGATAACGGCCGTCGTTGGGACCGGCGGCGGCTTCGGGATGATACTGCACGCTCATGATGGGCTTTGTCTTGTGGTGCAGGCCCTCAAGAGTGAAGTCATTAAGATTGACATGGGTGGGTTCCACATCGGCCAGACCGTCAAGCACCACATGGAAACCGTGGTTCTGCGAGGAAATTTCCACCCTGCCGGTCGTATCGTCGCGCACCGGGTGATTGCAGCCGTGATGACCGAACTTCAGCTTGGCCGTAGTGCCGCCCAGAGCGTGGCCGATGAGCTGATGGCCGAGGCAGATACCCGTCACGGGGAAGACTTCCATCAGCTGCCGGATAAGGGCGATCTCGCTGGTCAGCGTCGCGGGGTCGCCGGGGCCGTTGGACAGGAAGACGGCCTTTGCGCCGCTGGCTTTGGCAGCCTCGAAGCTGAAGGACGGCGGCACGGCCAGCGGCTCGAAGCCGACTTTTGCCAGTAGGCGGAGAATATTCCACTTGACGCCGAAGTCGTAGACCAGCAGCGGCAGGCCGGTGCCCTTCCAGGCATAGGAGCCGTCGGGACCAATCTGCACAAAGGTCTGCACATTGCCTTCCAGCACATAGGGAGCCTTGGCGGCCACAAAGGGCACAAGATTCTGCCCTTCCATGGTCGGCAGGGCCAGCGCCTTCTGCCGCAGGGATTCGGGATCAAGATCCTTTGTGGAAATGATGCCCCGCATGGCGCCGTTAAGACGCAGATGACGGGTCAGGGCGCGGGTATCAAGTCCTTCGATACCGGGAACCCCCATGCGCACAAGGAAGTCGGGCAGGCTTTCGCTGGCGCGCCAGTTGGAAGGCTGCTTGCAGCACTCCTTGACCAGAAGGGCGCGCATATGCACCTTCGGGGACTCCATGTCCTGCGGGTTGATGCCGTAATTGCCGATAAGGGGGTAAGTCATGCAGACCATCTGTCCATAATAGGAGGGATCGGTCAGCACTTCCTGATAGCCGGTCATGCCGGTATTGAAAATGACTTCGCCGCCGGTTTCAAATTCGCCGGTAAAGGATTTGCCCTTCAGGGTGAAGCCGTCTTCAAGAGTCAATACCGCTTTCATATTAGCGCACCTCGCGGGCATAGTATTCTTGCAGGCTTTCCACATGCACATCGGTACGGCGCATGGCAATGGCCGTGGCCGTGGCCTTGGCCCCTGCCACAGTGGTGCAGTAGGCGATGCCGTAGGTCAGCGCCGCGTGTCTGATGGACTTGGAGTCGCGTGCCGTGTTCTTGCCGGATGCGGTGTTGACCACCAGGGCAATCTCGTTATTCACAATGCGGTCAACGATGTTGGGACGGCCTTCGTAGACCTTGTTGACCACTTCCACATCAAGGCCGTGTTCCTTGAGCAGCTTTGCCGTGCCGCGCGTCGCCAGCAGCTCAAAGCCCAGATCGGCAAACATCTTGGCGACTTCCGGCAGCAGCGGCTTGTCGCGATCATTGACCGACAGGAACACGGTTCCCTTCTGCGGCAGCTTCTGCCCGGAACCAAGCTGGCTCTTGAGATAGGCGTCGGGGAAGCTGTCGCCCATGCCCATGACTTCGCCGGTCGAGTGCATTTCGGGGCCGAGGATGATGTCCACGCCGGGGAAGCGCTGGAACGGCAGCACGGCTTCTTTCACGCAGGTGAAGCCGCCGCGGCGCATGCTCCAGGGGTCCAGCTCTTCCAGCGTCTTGCCGAGCATGACCTGCGTTGCCAGATAGGGCAGCGGCACGCCGGTAGCCTTGGACACAAAGGGAGCGGTACGGGAGGCGCGGGGGTTCACTTCCAGAATGTAGACATCGTTGCCCTTGATGGCGAACTGAATGTTCATCAGGCCGACCACGCGCAGTTCCTGCGCCAGGGCTTCGGCCTGAGCGGCAATCAGCGCCACGTGATCATAGGAGAGCGAATAGGACGGGAGCACGCAGGCGGAGTCGCCGGAGTGAATGCCCGCCTCTTCGATATGCTCCATGATGCCCGCCACATACACATCGGTGCCGTCCGAAAGGGCGTCCACGTCCACTTCCACGGCATGTTCGAGGAACTTGTCGATGAGAATGGGATGCTCAGGCTTTTCGGGAACCTGTTCGGCGAAGTAGGAAGCCAGCTCGGCATCGTCATAGACAACGGCCATGGCGCGCCCGCCGAGCACATAGCTGGGCCGCACGACGACGGGGTAGGAAATGCGCTGGGCCACTTCGCGGGCCTCGTCAAGGCTCATGGCCGTACCGTTCGGCGGCTGCAGCAGACCCAGTTTTTCAATAAGGGCCTGGAAGCGTTCGCGGTCTTCGGCGCGGTCGATGGCGTCGGGCGAGGTTCCCAGAATGGGCACGCCCGCGCGCATGAGCGGCACGGCAAGATTGAGCGGCGTCTGTCCGCCGAACTGCACGATGACGCCTTCAGGCTTTTCCTTTTCGATGATGTTCATCACATCTTCAAAGGTCAGCGGCTCGAAATAGAGGCGGTCGGAGGTGTCGTAGTCGGTGGAGACGGTTTCGGGGTTGGAGTTGACCATGATGGCCATGACGCCCGCATCGCGCAGCGCGAAGGAGGCATGGCAGCAGCAGTAGTCAAATTCGATCCCCTGCCCGATACGGTTGGGGCCGCCGCCAAGGATAATCACCTTGCGCCGATCCTCCACCTTGGCTTCCTGCCCGGTTTCATAGGTGGAATAGTAATAGGGCGTGTAGGCTTCAAATTCCGCGGCGCAGGTATCCACAAGGTAGAAGGTAGGCTCGATGCCCAGGCTCTTGCGCAGGCGGCGAATATCGTCTTCAGGACGCTTCCACATTTCCGCGAGCTGGCGGTCGGAGAAGCCGTATTCCTTGGCTTCCCGCAGCACGTCCGCCAGTTCGGCATTGGCGGGCGTCATGTCGTTGGCCAGACCGAAGTGCAGAATACGCTGCTCCATATCCACGATGTCGCGGATCTGGCGGATGAACCAGGGATCAATCTTGCTGGCCTCGAAAATATCTTCCTCGCTCACGCCGGCCAGCAGCGCCTGGCGCAGGCTGAAGATACGGCGGGAATTGGGCGTGCGCAGAGAGGCAAGAATCTTGTCCGTTTCGGGCAGTTCGTCCTTGAAACGGAAACCGAGCCCCGTCGCGCCGATTTCCATGGAGCGGAGGCCCTTCTGCAGTGCTTCCTTGAAGGTTCTGCCGATGCTCATGGCTTCGCCCACGCTCTTCATGGACGTCGTAAGCTCGTCCTTGGCGCCGGGGAATTTTTCAAAGGTGAAGCGGGGAATCTTTACCACGCAGTAGTCGATGGCGGGCTCGAAGCAGGCGGCCGTCTCGCGGGTAATGTCGTTGCGCAGTTCGTCCAGCGTGTAGCCCACGGCCAGCTTGGCGGCAATCTTGGCAATGGGGAAGCCCGTGGCCTTGGAAGCCAGCGCCGACGAGCGGGACACGCGCGGGTTCATTTCGATGACGACCATCTCGCCGTTGGCGGGATTGATGCCGAACTGCACGTTGCTGCCGCCGGTTTCCACGCCGATCTCGCGCATGATGGCGAGCGAGGCGTCGCGCATGGCCTGATATTCCACGTCGGTCAGGGTCTGCGCCGGGGCCACGGTAATGGAGTCGCCGGTATGCACGCCCATGGGATCAAGATTTTCGATGGAGCAGACAATCACGGCGTTGTCGTTCTTGTCGCGCATGACTTCCATCTCAAATTCTTTCCAGCCCAGCACGCTCTGTTCGATCATGACTTCGGAAGTGGGGCTCGCCGCAAGGCCGCGTCCGGCCACTTCCTCAAGATCCTGCATGTTGTAGGCCACGCCGCCGCCCGTGCCGCCCAGCGTGAAGGCGGGGCGCACAATCAACGGGAAGGGCAGCACGTCGCCCAGACGGCGCACATCATCCATATTGCGGGCAATGCCGCTGGCGGGCACGCGCAGGCCGATGTTTTCCATGGCCTGACGGAAGAGTTCGCGGCTTTCGGCCTTTTCAATGACCTCGGCGCGGGCGCCGATGAGCTCCACGCCGCACTCTTCCAGCACGCCGAGGCGCGCAAGCCGGAGAGCCGCATTCAGGGCCGTCTGGCCGCCCAGCGTGGGCAGCAGGGCATCGGGCCGCTCCTTGCGGACAATGGCCGCCAGCGTTTCGGGTTCGATGGGCTCCACATAGGTGGCATCGGCCATATGCGGATCGGTCATGATGGTGGCGGGGTTGGAGTTGACCAGCACCACCTCGTAGCCCTCTTCTTTCAGGGCCTTGACGGCCTGGGAGCCGGAATAGTCGAACTCGCAGCCCTGCCCGATGACGATGGGCCCGGCCCCGATGACCATAATCTTGTGAATATCCGTGCGCTTCGGCATGAGAATCCCCTGCTCGGTTGCGTGCTCTCGCGGTGAAAAACGGCTGCCGGAAATCAGACATGCGCCAGGCGTATTCCCGATTCCGGCTAAAACGATTTCTTTTATCCGCAGCATCTCAGAAAGTCAATAAAGTGCTCCCGTGTCGCCCTGCCGCATCTCCCCTGTCGCCTCCCCCCGTCCTGCCGCCCTTGCCAAGCCCCGGCTTTTGAGGAATACTTGCTGCGCTTCATTTTCCATTCAGCGAGGCCAACACATGAGCAACGATATCAAAAAGGTTGTGCTCGCCTACTCCGGCGGGCTGGATACTTCCGTTATCCTCAAATGGCTGATCGAAACCTACAAGTGCGAGGTCATCACCGTAACGGCTGACCTCGGCCAGCCCGAAGACCTTGGCGGCGTGGAAGCCAAGGCCCTCAAGACCGGCGCGAGCAAGGCCTTTGTCGTGGATCTGCGGGAAGAAATGGCGCGCGATTTCGTGTTCCCCATGATGCGCGGCGCCGCCCGTTATGAAAACCGCTACATGCTCGGCACGTCCATTGCTCGTCCCTGCATCACCAAAGCGCTGATCGACGTCGCCCGCCGCGAAGGCGCGGACGCCATTGCTCACGGCGCCACCGGCAAGGGCAACGATCAGGTGCGCTTTGAATTTGCCGCCAAGGCGCTGGCCCCCGATATCAAGGTCATTGCTCCCTGGCGCGAATGGGATCTCATGTCCCGCACGGCCCTCAACGCCTTTGCGGAAAAGCACGGCATTCCGATTTCCAAGGAGGCCAAGCGCTACAGCATGGACGCCAACATGCTGCACACCAGCTTTGAAGGCAGCGAACTGGAAGACCCGGCCAACGCTCCTCACGAATCCTGCCACGAGCGCTGCGTGCCCGTGGAACAGGCTCCCGACACCCCGGAAATCGTGGAAGTGAGCTTTGAAAAGGGCAATCCCGTCGCCGTCAACGGCAAGACGCTGTCGCCCTACGAAGTCATCAAGACCCTTGCCGAAATTGCCGGACGCAACGGCATCGGCCGCGACGACATGGTGGAAAACCGCTATGTGGGCATGAAGTGCCGCGGCGTTTACGAGAATCCCGCGGGCACGCTGCTCTACGCCCTGCACCGGGACCTCGAAGGCATCTGCCTTGACCGCGAACTCCTGCAGCTGCGCGACATGCTCGCCGTGCCCTACTCCCACGCCGTCTACAACGGCTACTGGTTCTCGCCCGAACGCGAAGCCATGCAGGCATTCATGGACAAGTCGCAGGAAACCGTCACCGGCACTGTCAAGGCCAAGCTCTACAAGGGCGGCATCTGGCCCCTGTGCCGCACGTCCCCCTATTCGCTCTTCTCCGAAGATCTCGCCACCTTTGAAGGCGGCAACTATGATCATAAGGATGCCGCGGGCTTCATCCGTCTGAACTCCCTGCGCCTCGGCATGTATGCCGCTGTGCAGCAGAAGCTGAAGAAGTAAGTCCGTACCCCCTGTTTCCTGGGGAGGGCGGCCGCGCGGGCTGTCCTCCCCTTTTCTTATCCGGCGGCCCCGACAGCACGCATGCGGGCAACCGCCCCTGCCGGGCGGACAACGAATCTCCGGCGCACATTCCTGATACCAACCGCATTTCCCATATTCTCACAACTCCTCAACACACGGACAACACGTCATGAGCACCAATCAGAGCTGGGGGGGCCGCTTTGCCGAAGGCCCCCGCGAGGCCGTCGCCGCCTATACCGATTCGCAAACCTACGACCGCGCCCTGTACGCGCAGGATATCCGGGCATCGCAGGCCCATGCCCGCATGCTGGGCCGCCAGGGCATCATCACCCCCGAAGAAGCGGAAACGCTGGTCCGGGGGCTTGACGAGGTCCGGGCCGAAATCGAGGCGGGCAAATTCGTCTGGAAGCCTGAGCTTGAAGACGTGCACATGAACATCGAAGCCCGTCTGACCGAGCTGGTGGGCGATACGGGCAAGAAGCTGCATACGGGCCGCAGCCGCAACGATCAGGTTGGTCTGACCTTCCGGCTCTTTGTGGCCGATCGGCTGGAAGACTGGCGCAATCGGGCCGCGGCGCTGGCGCGCATGCTGACGGACAAAGCCGACGGCCATCAGGACGACATTCTGCCCGGCTGCACGCATCTGCAACCGGCCCAGCCTGTGAGCCTTGCGCATCATCTGCTTGCCTATGCGTGGATGTTCCGCCGCGATCACGAGCGTCTGGGAGACGTGCTCGGCCGGGTGCGCATTTCTCCTCTGGGAGCCGCCGCGCTGGCCGGAACGACCTATCCGCTGGACCCCAAATCCGTTGCCGACGAGGTGGGCTTCCCCCGCATTTACGGCAACAGCATGGATGCCGTCTCGGATCGCGACTTCGTGATGGAAAGCCTCTTTGCCGCATCCTGCATCATGGCGCATCTGTCGCGTCTGTGCGAGGAAATCATTCTCTGGGCCAACCCGGCCTTTGGTTTCGTGCGTCTGTCGGACGGTTATTCCACGGGCTCTTCCATCATGCCGCAAAAGAAGAATCCCGATGTGGCAGAGCTCATGCGCGGCAAGACCGGCCGCGTCTACGGCGCGCTTATGGGCATGCTGACCATCATGAAGGGGCTGCCCATGACCTACAACCGCGATCTTCAGGAAGACAAGGAAGGCTTCCTCGACGCCGACCGCACCGTCAGTCAGTCCCTGACGCTCATGGCGGGCATGCTTGAGGAGCTGACCTTCGACACCCGGCGCATGCGCGCCGCCTGCGCGCGCGGTTTTCTCAATGCCACGGAACTTGCCGACTATCTCGTGGGCAAGGGCATTCCCTTCCGTGAAGCGCACCACATCACCGGCCATGCCGTGGCGCTGGCGGAAAAGGAAGGCAAAGGGCTTGAAGATCTCACCCTCGACGAGCTCCGCGGCGTTGACGCCCGCATCGACGACGGCGTGTATGCCGTGCTCGACTATGCCGCCGCCGTGCGCCGCCGCGAAACGCCTGGCGGCACAGGCCCCAAATCCGTAACCCGGCAGCTGGAAGACCTGCGCGGCTGGCTTGCCGCACTGGAGGGCTAGGTGGAAAAATCGACAGGCTGGAAAGTTCCTCTGCTCTTCTGCGCCGTCGTGATTCTGCTCGTCGGCGCGTTGCAGCTCTGGCGCAGCGCCACCGCGCCCGACGTGGTGCCCCTGGACGCGACTCTGCTCGCCCGCGCCGATACGTTTCGCATAGACCTCCCGGCGGACGATCGCGGCCGCTATTATCAGAAGGCCATCACCAACGCCGCCACAGGCTTCCAGCCGCGTCCGCAAAAGGACGCCGCCCTGCGCACGCTCTGCGAGGCCGCCATTGCGGACAAGCGCTTTGACGCAGCCTGCACGGCCGTCACGCTCATCAGCGATTCCAGCCTGCGCGAAACGCTGCTTGACACGCTGGCAACATCCGCCGCCAAAGATTGCGCCACGCTCCCCTGGGGCGCCTTTGCCGCCAAAGCCATGCGCGATCCCGAACATCGGAGCAAAACGCACACGCTGCTCAATCAGCTCTGGAGCCAGTGCCCCCGTTCGTAATTTTTAAAATGTTGGGGGAAGGGAAACCCCTCTGCTAGCGCGAGAGGGGTTTCCCTTCCCCCAAGCCCCCATCCCTTCCCCAGCGCGC